>SKXQ01000045.1 GCA_007128315.1 Spirochaetaceae bacterium
TCACCTCCTCACTCCTAAGGTCAGAATATCGAGTCAGGACGACTCATGTACCCTTACCCGGTGAACACGCGCTTTGATTGCAGATAATCATGAGAAAATCACCACGGTCGCGGACAGTAAAGGAATGTTGACGGCAGTGTGTAGCTGAGGTAGCCTTGCCCTGTGGAATTCAACCAGCTTCTAGAAGAACAGGGCCTTGAACTCGATGACGTGCGTTGGTACTGCGCCGAACAGTTTGCTGAGCAGCTCCTGACGCTCGGAGAACAGAAAGGCGACCTCGTTCACGCTATCTGGTCCGGGCGAATCGAAGGTCAGCTGCGGAACCTCGGTGAATCGTTGATCGAACAGGTTAACAGCGATTACAAACGAAACCTGAGCGATGAATCGGATCTTCACCGGCTCGTCCAGGACATAATGAACAGCCGCAAACGAAGAAACCGTCAATGACCGGTCATGCCTCTGGTATGTACGACTGAACCGCGTTTTCGATTCGATCCACGCGCTCGCTGACCTCTCTGGACGCTTCCCGAAGCTTTTCGCCTGCAGGTCCATGAACTGAAGCGTAGAATTTGATCTTCGGCTCCGTCCCCGATGGACGCACAGAGACCCTCGAACCGTCTTCAAGCTCGAACTGGAGCACATTTGATACAGGAAGGTCGATGTCGTGTTCGGTGACCCCGCTGTCAAGATAACGGGTGGTACGACTGCGATAATCCCTGACCAACCGAACCTTCTCTCCACCCCACTCGGCTGGCGGATCATGCCGAAAACGTTCCATAAGGTTCTTCATGGCTGCAACGCCATCCTGGCCGGGAAACATCGCACTGATCGTTCGCTCTTCATAGTAGCCGAACTGCTCGTACAATTCGTTCAGTCTCTGAACGATACTGCTGCCGTTCGACGCATGATAGAGCGCCATTTCTGCCGTCAGCACGGCGGCGGTGATCGCATCCTTGTCACGCACCTCTGTGCCTATCATGTATCCGTAGCTTTCCTCGTCTCCCATGACATAATTCCAGCTGCCGGGACTCGCTTCGAAGGACCGTATAAGGGCGGCTATGTGTTTGAACCCGGTGAGCGTCTCGAAAACCCGTGCTCCATGGTGTTCAGCGACGAGACGCTGCAGTTCGGTCGTGACGATGGTCTTTACGAATGCTGGCTTATCAGGCAGCTTTCCGAGCGAATCGAGACTGCCAAGAACGTAGTCAGCGAGCAGAACGCCGAGCTGATTGCCGGTGACCAGTCTGAACTCCGAATCAGAGACACGCACGGCGATTCCAATGCGGTCCGCATCCGGATCCGTACCGAGCACCAGATCAGCTCCTGTATCAATCGCCTGCTGTATAGCGTATTCGAGCGCAGCTCCTTCTTCGGGATTCGGGGACGCGACTGTCGGAAACTCGCCGTCGGGCATTCTCTGCTGCGGGACCGTATCGAGTGAAATACCAAGCTCTTCGAACGCGCGTTCCATGAGCATGGCGCCCGTTCCGTGCAGCGGTGTGTAGACGATGCCGAGAGACGACGCATACTCGGTAAACAACTGTGGCCGTATCACCTGCCGTGTGACCATGCTGATGAACGCGTCATCAATCTCGCTGTCGATGTACACGAGCAGTTCACGTTCTAACGCCTCGTCTTCCGACAGGATGTCGGGTACGTCCTGAACCGACTGCACTTCGTTGATGATTCCTGTGTCGTGTGGCTCGACAACCTGACTACCGTCATTCCAGTACACCTTGTAGCCGTTGTATTCAGGCGGGTTATGGCTCGCCGTAAGAACTATGCCGGTGTCCGCGCCGAGGGCCCGGACGGCGTAACTGAGTTCGGGAGTTGGTCTGAGACCGCTGAACAGGAAGGTTCTGACTCCGTGTGAGCAGAGGACAAGGGCTGCCTCAAGCGCGAACACATCGGAATAACGCCTGCAGTCATACGCGATCACCGCCTTCGCCTCGCTATCCGGTCCTCGCTCGGTTTCGACGAAACGCTTTACGTAGCGGGCTAGCCCCGTCGTCGCACGTCGAATTACGAACGGGTTCATCCGGTTGTATCCGCCACCGATGACCCCCCGGAGCCCGCCGGTCCCGAACTCGAGATCGGTATAGAAGCGATCCGATAGTTCGCCGTCGGTATCGCGCTGTTTCAGCAGTGCCTCTACCTCCTGACGAAACCCTTTGTCCTGCTCCCGCTGCACGTATTCCTGCGCCCGTTCACGTATCTGTGTACTGTCCATAATCATTCCTGCTCTATTGTAATGGCTGCAATCGATAGCGTCACGTCTGAATTCCAAGCGCTGCGATCAGCTCGTCCGGTCTGTCGATCACCAGGTCGGCACCCGCTTCTATCAGGTGTTTCCGGCCCCGATATCCCCACGCGACACCAATGCTGCACAGCTCCATGTGTGCGGCCGTCCGTATATCGACATCCGAGTCACCCACAAGAACCGTCCTCTCTGCACGGGCATGAAGAGCCTCAAGCACTTCGCGAACTGTAGCCGGGTCGGGTTTCCTCGGCAGCCCTGCCTTATCACCGCGCACGTACGCAAAGTTCACGCCCGGAAAAGCTCGGGCCACCGCCTGTACCGCGACCGAGTGACGCTTGTTTGTCAGCACTGCGCAGCGTACCTCCGCCTTCTCGAGTTGTGAAAGCACCTCGCGGACACCTTCATACACCGTACCGTACTCAAAGGGATGCTGCTCGTACAGCTCTTCAATACGCTGTGTAAGCTCATCGACGCAGGGTCTCTCGAGCCCGTGAGCCTCAAGTGCAAGACGGGCAAGTTCGCCCAGCCCCCAGCCGATCATATCCCGATACTCATCCTCTGAATGTTCGGCAATGTCAAAAGATCGCAGTGCAGCGTTCGAAACTGCCGCGATATCGGGTAACGAATCGATGAGGGTGCCGTCGAGATCGAATATCACAGCCTCAGGCGGCTCGGAAAGACAGGATGCTTGAAATGTGTCCATTGTATCGGGAACCTTTCGTTTTGAGTGTCGCACCACCCGACTGGTGAATGCGCGATATTTCCGTGTACAGTATCATAAATATGTCAGAACGTGGACCAGACGCCTTCCAGAGTTTCTATGCTGGTATCTACCCCGACCGATGGAACGCTATTCAGGACGCTATCCTGCATAGACCACACCACGGTGTAGCTCTCGGAAGCCCGGCTGAGAAACCGTACTACCTTGACCCCGCGAGCAAGGTCGCAGCTCTTGCTGCCGGCCCATCGGGAAACCAGATAATTCTCGATATGTGTGCTGCACCAGGCGGAAAAACACTGGTGCTCGCGTCCTCGCTCGACACATCAGGCCGAATCACGGCGAATGAACGCAGCGCTGCAAGACGAAGCCGCCTGCACCGCGTGCTTGACGAACATGTAACCAGGACTCTTCGTCAGCAGATCAACGTCACATCGCATGATGCACGTCGCTGGAGTCTTCACGAGAAAAACGCGTACGACATGATACTGGCTGACGTACCGTGCTCAAGCGAAGCTCATCTCCTTGCTGGAAAGGGAGATATCAACACATGGAGCCCCCGCCGCAGCTCTCGTATCGCGCACGATCAGTACGCGATCCTGCGAGCAGCAATTCAGGCGATCCGCCCCGGCGGGCGAATCGTGTACTCGACCTGCGCACTGTCTCCGGCGGAAAACGAAGCAGTCGTCCTGAAAGCTCTGAAGAAAGGCGAGGCTCAAGCGCGGCTCGAACTCCTTCAGCCAGCCGCCACAGCCCTTGAGTCCGCAAAACAGTACTCGATCACGCTTGAGCCGCGGGAAGCCGGCTGCTACATTCTCCCGGACGCCTCTCACGGAACAGGCCCCATCTACTTCTGTGTGTTGCAGAAATTGAGCACGTAGACCGTTGTTTACCTCACCGGCTTGAGAAACCAGGCCACACACTATACACTCCGGCAACCTGACATATGATCACAACCCTGAAATCCGAGCTGAACCCGCAGCAATACGAAGCTGTGACAACCATCGACAGACCACTGCTCATAATCGCCGGCGCAGGAAGCGGCAAGACCCGTGTGATCACCCAGCGTATCGCCTACATGCTGTCACGCGGTGTTCATCAACAGCATATTCTTGCGTTGACGTTCACTAATAAAGCCGCGCGCGAAATGCAGGACCGGGTAAAAGCGATCACCGGTAAACGCCTCACACAGCTAACCGTCAGCACGTTTCACGCGTTCGGTGTACAGATCCTTCGCTCCTACAGCCAGAGGCTGGGATATCGAGATCACTTCAGTATTTACGATACCGTCGACCAGGTCTCGCTTCTTAAGGAAACCGCCCGGGAAATATCGTTTCGCCTTGAAGAAGAAGATCCGAAGACGATCCTCGGGCTTTTTTCGGACCTGCGAACCGGTCGGCGCGTGTGGGACGCGGACACCGAGCGCTACCATCACCTGTTCACCGACTATAGAAGTCACTTAAAGCTGTATAATTCTGTAGACTTTGACGACCTGATTCTCCTTCCGATCGAACTTTTCGAGAATCACGCGGATATTCTTGAGGCGGTCCGGGGGCGATACCGCTACATCCTCGTCGACGAGTTTCAGGATACGTCTACAAAACAATACATGTTCATAAAATATATAGCAGATGGCAACAGGAACATTTGTGTCGTTGGAGATGACGATCAGAGTATCTATAGCTGGCGCGGAGCGAATTTCGGAAACATCAGCCAGTACGAGAAAGACTATCCGGAGCTTCTTGAAGTCAGGCTGGAACAGAATTATCGGTCTACAACCACAATCCTTGAAGCTGCAAACGGCGTTATTCGAAACAACACAAACAGGAAAGACAAGCACCTATGGACTGGTGACGACTCGGGCACTGCGATCGAGGTGTACTACCCGAACGACGAACGCGAGGAAGCTGCATTTATTGCGGAACGGATCGCAGAGACCAGACTCAAGGATCACCTCAAGTACGAGGATTTCGGCGTTCTCATCCGCACCAACGCGTTGTCGCGTGCCATAGAAGAAGCCTTTCTTGCGGCGAATCTTCCCTATCGCATAACCGGCGGTACGAGTTTTTTCGACCGGAAAGAGATCAGGGATTGCATCAGTTATATGCGGCTCGCGGCAAACCACGACGATGACATGAGTCTACTGCGCATTCTCAACACGCCGCGTCGAGGCATTGGGCGAAAGACACTCGAGGGGCTCACCGACGTTGCCCGGTCGCGTAACTGCTCGCTTTTCTCGGCTATACACCTGGTCTGCAGACCTGAAGACTCATCGATGAACGACCGGGTCAAGCGTGATCTGACAGGATTCACTGATCTGATCGAACGTTACCGCGAGAGGTTCCTCAAATCGAAGCGGGATCTTGCGGCGGCGCTGACCGAACTTGTTGCGGAAGTCGACTACTGGGCGTACATCGTCAGCGAGCATCAGACCAACGAGAAAATCGCAAAGTGGAAGTATCGGAACATCGAGCTCTTTATCGAAAGCCTGCGTAACTGGGAACGTGACCCGGACAATCTTGATCCGGGGCTGTTTCAGTGGCTTAATCGCATTTCGCTTCAGGGACGGGACGATAATCAGAACGAAACCGACAGTGGCCAGATTAATCTCATGACCATTCATGCCGCGAAAGGACTCGAACACGAAATGGTATTTCTCGCAGGGGTGGAAGACGGAATCATCCCACACCGGCGGGCAATTGAAGAGGATCCGGCGAATATCGAAGAAGAACGCAGACTGTTCTATGTTGCCCTGACACGGGCGAAGCGCAAGCTCATGATTACCAGCTGCCGCACACGATCGGTCATGCGCGAAATATCAACGATGGAGCCGTCGCCGTTTCTCCAGGAAATTCCGGCACACCTAATGACAGCACACGAACCCAGCGCCCCGATACAGACAAACGAAGCAGTTGATTACTTCAGCCTCGTTCGAGCGCGTCTGAATAACCGATGAGGGAGGTATCCATGTCTGAGCGGGACACGCAGTCGAACATTACAACAGCAATCTTCGACTTTGACGGGACAATTATTGACTCAAGCAGTGCTGTTCTCGAGGTAATGCGAAAACTCTCAGTTCGGTATCGCCTGCCCGTTCTCTCGGCGGAGGATCTTGCAGAGATACGGACCAGACCCTTGTCGGATCGACTCGCGATACTCGGTATCCCAAGGTGGAAGGTGCCCTTCATCGCCCGTACTGCACTCCGTCATTTTTCGAACCTCATGGACAGTTTTCCGCTGTACGAAGGAATGGAAGAACTGCTCGATGAACTTTCGCGAACCGGCGTTACCCTGTATATACTCAGTTCGAACAGCAAAAAGAACATTCGGCGATGTCTGAAGCGACACGGTATATCCAGTTTTTCAGCGATCCGCACCGCCTCAGGTCTGTTTTCCAAGGCCAGACATTTGAAGCGGATGATGAACCGTTTCGACATCGATTCACGGAACGCCGTGTACATCGGCGATGAGCTGCGAGATATTACCGCGGCTCATGAAGCGGGGCTTCCGGCCATCGCAGTAAGTTGGGGCTATGACACCCGTGAACTCCTCGTACAGGGTGACCCTGAACGCATCGTCGACAGCGTGGATGATCTCAAGACGGTCATACAGAGCGGACTGAAGGCCTGACTCGGAGAACTATGGCAGGACAGGCTGAACGAAGCGGCTGCCAGTCGCATCGCTCATCGCGCCGAAAAAACGGTCAAGCAGTGTTCCGTCGGCAGCAAAAAGCAGGCTTGTCGGCGTACCGCGAATCGCAAACGCGGAAGACGCACGCCCCTCGGGATCAAGAGCGGTCGCATAATCCACGCTCCATTCTGAGACGAAGTCCCGAACATCCGACAGCGACCGCTCGCTTGCGGTCATATTCACACCTATGATCTCGATCTGGCCTTCGTATCTGCGTGCGAGATTACGTTTCACCTGTGTCTCGCTGCGGCACGGTACACACCATGTCGCCCAGAAGTTGACCAGACGCGGGAGCTCCGATGCTCCCCCGATAACGACCGTATCTCCGTCGAGAGTACGCAACGACAGCGGTTCGAAGCCCTGTGTGTGCGGATTGCGCTCGGCAAACAGACTGCTTACGCTTGTTCTCAGCAGAAAAATGACCATGACCA
>SKXQ01000088.1 GCA_007128315.1 Spirochaetaceae bacterium
TAGAGGGTATCACCCTCTACGCGCAGTGGACGGAAGAGGAGATTGTGTACGAAGTCGGCGATATCGGACCGGCAGGGGGTACCATATTCTTCGTCGACACGGACAACGACCACGATGGATGGACCTACCTGGAAGCGGCTCCGGCAGATTACTTCGGAAGCTGGACCCAGTATGTCTGGAACGGCACAGATTACGATTCCACCGACGTCAACAACACTAACTCGCTCTGGTGGGGAGGCCAGTACAACAACGCACCTGGAAACGCCACGTTAATTGGTGACGGATTGACAGCTATCGGAACCGGATTGGAAAACTCAATAGCTGCGTCCTCCCAAGCTACCGGTACCAACGCCATCTCCTGGGCGTACCTGTTCTACGAGGTAGAGCATAACGGAGAGGCCTTCACCGACTGGTTTCTTCCCTCGCGGGATGAGTTGGAGCAGATGTACGACGTGCTTGAACTCAGCGGGAATTACTGGAGTTCATCGGAGACTTCGGCCACGAACGCCTAAAGCCATGATGGCGGATCATCAACCGCTGTCAACCAGGCCGGTTTACGACCTGTTCGTGCCGCCCGACGCCGCTGATCGCGTTCGGGTGGTCCGCCACGCACGCACGATTCGTGCGGCATACCGCGCGTACCGTGCTCTCCTGTACCGTCGGATACGCGACGACAAGGTCCCGAAGCCCGTGACCGGCGAGCCATACAGCCTCCTCGGCAGAGAAACACAGGAGCCCGGCGTAGCGCTCGTCCGAAGCGAGCAGGCGTTCGATAACGCCTCGCACTCGTATGCTCTTGCTCCCGAGGCGGACCGGGAGGTGTCCTGCTCGCGTGAGAACTGCCTGTGCGTTCGCTTCCAGGGCATCGAGGTCGAGGACCGCGGCAGGGAGGCTAACGCCCTCCAGTGCGGAGCTGTAGTACGCGTAGTCGACAGTGGTGTTCACTTCATTTGCCTGCTGAATGGTAGAGCATATCGACCGCCGTCATGACTTTCAGGGCCTCGGGAGCCGGGCAGGCGTACTCGCCATCGCCGTCAACCCAGCGTCTGAAGCCTTCTATACTCCGGCCGAGTGCGTGATAGAAGCGAACGGGATGTTTGCGACGACGGATCTTTACCCCGCGACCGGTTACGCGGGATTTCTCGGGGCCGGAGTAGACCGCCGTTCCACGGCTCCCGTAGACCTCTATGGTCGCCGCCTGTTCGGGATACGCGACCATGGACGAGGAAATCTCGATTTTTACACCGGTTGAGGTTTCGATGAGGCCGAAAAAGAGATCGTCAACGTCAGTATATGTGAATACCTCGGTGTAGCTGCGCCCGAGCGCACTCGTAGCCACTCCGCCTGAACAGAGCAGCGCAATATCCAGAAGATGGCTCCCCTGGGTAATCAGCGTGCCGCCGCCAGCACGTTTCCGGGAAGCGTGCCAGCCACCGTTCCCGAAGTAGTCGGCGGTGCGGTGCCAGGGTACGTTACAGCGTATGTAGCGGATATCGCCGAGGCCCCCTTCACGGACCGTTTCGGTGAGACTGTATATCGCGTGATCGTAGCGGTACTGGTAGTTGATGCCGATTCTTGCGCCGTTATCACTCATGGCCGCGATTGCCCGGGCATCGTCGATGGTATGGGCAAGCGGTTTCTCGCAGAGAACGGCAAGTCCCGCCCCGGTCGCCTGCCTGACGAGGGACAGGTGCAGATCGTGCGGAACACCGAGATAGACCGCGTCGAGGCCCGTTGGATCGGACAGCAGCTCATCGAGGTTCTGGAAGGTCGTGCGACATCCGGATTTCCTTGCGACAGCGGTTGCCCGTGCGGTGTCGGGATCGACACACGCAACAAGGTTGATCCGGCGGTTCAACCATGCGAGACGGGCAACGTAATACCCGACATCCCCACAACCGACGATGGCGATATTCATGGTCGCTCATGATAGGGAAAGGTATCCCGGACCGCAAGGCGGTATCAGGTCCAGCCGCCTGGTGCAAGGCTGTTCAGAAGCTGCACACTCCCGCACGCGCTGCGATTTACAACGTAGAGGTCTGGATATATATTTGTGTATGCACGACCGTTACGATCGGTATGAAGATATCCCGTCTATAAGCGATTTCTACGATATATTCCACAGCTCCAGTTACTATCGTGTTCCCCGATCCTGGCACGTCGTCATGACCGACGTTGTCAACTCTACTCAAGCCATAGAGGCTGGTCGCTACAAGGAAGTCAACACGGCCGGATGTATCACTGCCATGGCGATCAGTAACATCAAGAAGGATATGCAGTTTCCTTTTCTCTTCGGGGGCGACGGTATGACCTACCTGATTCCCGATGAGCTGTTGGAGCCGGTGAAGAACGTCCTCGCCGATACCCGGTCCCTCGTGAAGGAAGTCTTTTCGCTGGATCTCCGCGCGGGGATTGTACCGGTTGCAGAACTGTACCGCAGGGGAGCGAAAATTCGGGTTGCAAAGGTGCACGTGAGTGACTCCTACGAACAGGCGATCATAGCCGGGAGCGGCGGCGATCTCGCCGAATCAATGCTGAAGAACCCTTCTCCGGCGAATCCCTGGCTCATTCCGGACGACTGGCCGGTTTCTTCAAAGGCGGACTACTCCGGGTTTACGTGCCGATGGAATGACGTACCCAGCAGCAAAGGGGTGACAATCTCCCTGATCGTGAAGGCTCGCGGTGAGAACGCACGGGAGCAGGCAGAAGGTATGCGGGCCGTGCTCGCAGGGATTCGATCATTACTGGGCAGTCAGGATACCTACCATCCACTGAACACCCAGGGACTGCAGGCATCCGTCAGGGAATCCTATCGTGAGAACAGAGTAATGACCCGTACCCGTGGCGGAATCGGGTATTTTCTGTATGGGCTGATGTTGCGGGTCATGATCCCTGTGATGAAGTTCATCATACGATTCAGAGTCCCCATGAGGGCTCAGGGCATGGAAGTTCGGAACCTCAAACAGCATTTCCTCATGAACGCCGATTTTCAGAAATTTGATGGCTCGTTGAAAATGGTCCTCGCGTTAAGCGATGATCTTTCTCGGCGACTGGAAGCGTTCCTCGAAGAGAGAAGAAAACAGGGACAGCTTTTCTACGGGATTCACCGTTCTGACCGTGCTCTGATGACCTGTCTTATGCATATGAAGTCCGGAAACGAGGTTCACTTCGTCGACGCTGCAGACGGGGGATATGCCCTCGCGGCGAAGTCCATGAAAGGACAGATACGCGCCGCAGCACAGGTCGCGTAGCGGCCCTTATACCGCGTCCTTATCCGGACCCGGTTTCCGACCCACCGCGAAGAGGATGAGCTGGGCCATCGCGAGTGCAACCGCGATCACGGCGGTCGGGGAGACCCCGGCTTCTACGAGGGCACCGGACGCTACGGGACCTGCCGCAACACCGAGTGAGAAGACTGCATAAAAGACGCCGAACCCGGTCCCCCGATTGGTCCTGTCGGTTCGATCGACAACCGTAGCGCACATCGCAGGAAACGCCAGCCCGTATCCGACGCCGTACACGACCATGGCGCCCGCCATAACCGGGAGGCTGTTTCCCAGAGACAGAATGGCCAGTGAGGCCGTCAGAGCTATCATCCCCATTCTGATCAGCACTGGACGTCCGTACCGGTCCGAGAGGCCCGCCGCAGGTGCCAGAAAGAGTGTGATTGCGACGAGTGCAAAGATGCTGAACAGCGAACCGGTCCGGGCAGCCGAGAAGCCGGCAGCGTCGACTGCCAGGGGCAGGGCGAACGAGAGGGTGCCCATCGCCATCTGCACAAACAGTATAGCCACAAAGACAAAGAGCAATCGACGATCCCGGATTATCGGGCGAAGACGCTGTGAGAAGGGAATGGGTAGTGTGTCCCGGCGGACTTCCCGATAACTCTCGGGAAGAAAGAAGATCACCAGTGTAGCCGTGATCGCCATGAGCGCGGCGAGTGTCAGGAAGAGTGGCCGTGGACCGAAGGTCGCCCGAAAGATCCCGCCGGCAGCAGGTCCAAGCATCGCCGCCAGCGCCACCGCCGCACCGGCACGACCCATCGACCGTCCGGCGTTTTCTTCTCGGCTGGCGTCACCGGCGAAGGCAAAAGCCGCGGGTACGAGAATGGCGCCGCCGAGGCCGTGCAGGACCCGCAGAAACAGGAGCTGCTGCGGCGAGGTAACGGCTGCGTAGAACGCCACAGCACTCCCCGCCACAGCCATGCCGATCACAATTCCGGTCTTACGCCCGAAACGGTCGATCACAAGTCCGGCGCTGATGTTGCCCGCCATATTGGCAATGGAGTACGCCGCGAGTACGATACCGACCAGGCGCGCTCCGGCGCCAAGCGACTGGACGAACTGCGGCAACACCGGTAGCTGGGCCATTGTGTCCAGAAAGCTCACCATGATGACAAAAAAGGCAAATGTCGCGACAAGGCGGCTTCGCAGTTGCGCGGGGGGGGTGTTTATAGTCAGGGCGGCGGTTTGCGCGGTGGGTCCTCCACCTCGGTAACTGCGTGTTCGTTGTATAAGCATAATTGTCTTTCTTAATGAACAGAATACGCTGTATTATGCCCTTTGTTCCACATGAAGGGGGAGTATGTGATGAGCGTTGAACTGCCGATACATGGATCGTCGCCGGACGCTTCGTATACGCTGTCGCCGTCGAAGATCCTCTGCCTGGGCCTCAACTACGCCGACCACATAAGAGAAAGCGTATCGGTACAGGTGAGCGGATTTACGCCTGATGTCCCGCGAGAGCCGGTACTCTTCCCGAAAACACCAAATACTCTTGTCGGGCCTGGAGAGCCGATCAGAATTCCCTCGATTCTCGCGGAATACGCATTTGAGGATGCTCGAACCGATCACGAGGCCGAGCTCGCGCTGATCGTCGGAACACGAATGAAAGACGTTGATCCTGAACACGCACTTGATTATCTGTATGGTTGCACCTGCGCGAACGATGTCAGTCAGCGCAACATACAGAATGCCGACCGTTCCGGCTGGTATCGGGGTAAGAGTTTCGACACATTCTGCCCGGTTGGACCGATTGTCGTTCCCATCGGGCAGATGCCCGATATTCATTCGCTCGATATTTCGTGTCGGGTCAATGGTCGTACCGCGCAGTCCGGAAACACGTCCGAGATGATTTTTTCCGTCGAGTATCTGCTGAGCTTCCTTTCCCGTAACTTCACGCTCGAACCCGGTGATCTGATACTCACCGGCACACCGAGCGGTGTCGGTCCGATTTATCCCGGCGATGTCGTTGATATTGAAATCACCGGCATTGGTATTCTGTCAAATCCGGTTCTTTAGTCGTGACGGCCGCTCGTAGCGAAACTCGTAGCGAAGGGCTTTCAGAAGGCCCCTCATCATAAAGAGCATGACGAACATAAAGGGAAGTGCCGCAAGAATCGCCATGCGCTGCAGCGCCTCAAGTCCACCGGATACGAGCAGCACAGCCGCAGCACTCGACTGTATCAGTCCCCAGCCGATCTTCTTGACAGCCGGGGGCGAAAAACTTCCCCGGGATGTCATCATGGCAATGACAAAGGTCGCGCTGTCGGCACTGGTAATAAAAAAGACCGACAGAAGGACAATCGAAAGCAGGCTGGTCACCGACGCAAGCGGATAGGCTGCGAGAACCTCGAACAACGCACCCGAAGCATCGGCGAGGGCCGACTGAGCTACGGACGCACCCCGATGCAGCTGCAGATGCATCCCTGCACCACCGAAAACAGAGAACCAGAGAAAGGTAAGACCGGCGGGAACGAGAAGCGCGCCGAGTATGAACTCCCGTATCGTTCGTCCCCGGGAAATGCTCGCGACGAACAGTCCCACAAACGGTGACCATGAGATCCACCATGCCCAGTAGAAGATGGTCCAGTCCTGAGTCCATGCGGCCCCTTCGAACGGGCTGCTCGCCAGACTCAACGAGACCAGTTGCGTACCGTACTGGCCGAGCGTGTCGGTAAATATCGAGAAGATATAACTTGTCGGGCCGACGACAAGAACGAATGTCATCAAGGCGAGCGCGACGAGAACGTTGGTCTTGCTGAGAATCTGTATACCTTTATCCAGACCGGTCATGCTCGAAATCAGATACAGCACGGTGACTACGGCGATAATCGTGAGGGTCAGGCCGATTCCCTCCGCCACGCCGAACACGGCGTTGAGCCCACCCCCGATCTGCAATGCACCGAGTCCGAGCGATGTGGCTACCCCGAAAACCGTCGCGAAAACGGCAAGAATGTCGATAGCCTTACCAGGCCACCGGTAGATCCGATCACCAATGAGCGGATAGAAACAGCTCGAGATTAACGGTGGCATTCCCCTGCGAAACGAGAAGTAGGCGATCGAAAGGCTCATGACGAGATAGATCGCCCAGGGGTGGATTCCCCAGTGGAAGAAGCTCTGTCGCATGGCAAACGCGGCGGCCTCGCCGCCACCGGCCTCCAGGTACTCGGGCGGAGCAGCGAGATGGGTGAGCGGTTCGGCAACGCCCCAGAATATAAGCCCTATACCCATACCCGCGGCAAACAGCATGCTGAACCAGGCGAAGTATCCGTACTGTGGTTTTTCTTCATCGTTCCCGAGGCGGATCGTCCCGTACCTGCTGAAGGCCATGTACACGCAGAACACCAGAAACGCGAATGCGGCGAGGAGATACGAGAATCCGACGTGTTCGATAACCGCACCGTGTGCGAACCGGGTCCAGCGGTCGAGACGCTCGGGCCACACAAACCCGATCGCGACCAGGGTGATCACAAGTATCAGCGAGATGATGAATACGGGGTTTCTCCGTCCTGTTGTGCTTCTCGACTCGCTCATGTAGCTATCCTTGTGTCCGCTGTCTGTGTGGCAATCCGCAGCGAGGCAGAGGCTGGCGAAAGAACAAGGACGGACATGGACGTCTGATTTACAACGGCTTCAGCCGTCGACCCGAGCATCGAACTGAAACGTGATGTATTGTTGGACTTACCGACAACAACCAGACGGGCGCCGAGTCTTCGAGCCTGAGCGGTTATCACCCGTCGTGGAGAACCGAGAACTGAACGCGTTTTCACGCTTCTGTTCGGGCACCCGGCCGCAAGCCGGGCCAGTTCAGCCTCCACCGACCTGGACCGGTGCCCCTCTGCGACCGGGTCGGGTGCACGCTCACCGCTGTGAAGCAGTACAACCTCACCTGGACCGAGCGCTGCATCGTTGAGAAGTGGAATGGCGAGTGTATCGGTCTCGTGAAAATCGGTCGCGTACAGTATCGGTCCCTGATAGCTCTCAGTGCTGGGGATAATCGGACGCTTATGCACGAAGACCGGAATGTCGCTCAGACGGACGACGTCCTGCGTGACACTCCCGACGAGCGTCCGCTGCACCCAGCTTTTTGCCTTCCACGAAAAGGCAATGTAGTCGCAACCATGCTCCCGGGCAATTCGCGGAATTGCAACCGCCGGGGAACCGGAGCTGACCTCCGTCGTTACACGGACTCCGTTTTTCGCCATCGTCTTCGAAAGGGCGGAAAGACGATCGTGCCGTGCTGTGGAGATATCGGCCCCCGCGTCAGCAGACACATGAACTATGTGCGCATTCGTGGTGCCGAATAGCTCAATCGCGTCGGCCAGGGCTGTGACCCGAGCGGATGACTCGTTCAACTGCAGTGGAATCAGAACATTCTCGAATATCATACCTGTTTGACAGCATAAGGCGAGGGGGGTCGAATTGACAACGATAATGCCGCCGTTGAGGATCAAGGGGCGAACTCGAGTACAATCCGCGTCCCGGAGTCGCGTTCTACGCGAACGGTAGCTTTTAACTGCTGTGCGAGCGCGCCAATGAGCTGAATACCGAAGCCGGCCGTTTCATCGGTGGCTTCTCCGACCACGACTGACTCGGGGAGCCCCGAGCCGTTATCGCCGTAGGTCAGCATAACCACGTCGCCGTTCAATTGTGCAGAAAGGGTAATTTGCGGGGCTTTCGTTTCTTCGAACGCGTATTTCATTGAGTTACTGATGAGCTCATTGACAAGAATGCCGACGGTAGAGAGCTGATGGTCGTGCAACGAAATATCGTCCAGTTCGAGCCGGGTATCAACAATACCGGCAGCGGAGTAAACATCGACAATCTGCTCGACGAGTGGAGGCAGAAATTCCCGCAGCGTAGCCTCACCGTGCATTTCCGACCGGTAGAGCCTGTCATAAAGCACCATCATGCTCCGGATCTTCCCGGATGCCCCCTGCAGTGCGCGTTGAGACGTCGCGTCGGTCAGTTTCCGGGCCTCAAGCGAGAGGAGACTTTGAATGACATGCATGTTGTTCTTGATTCGGTGGTGGGTCTCCCGCAGGAGCAGCTGCTTTTCCTCAAGTAGCGCGTGAACGCGCTCTTCGGCGCGTATTCGTTCGGAAATTTCGCGGAACAGCAGCGCAACGTGATGGTCCTCCGGGTCCCCGACACGAAACGCATCGACCTCGAACCAGCGTTCCATGGCCGTGGAACCCTGTACGAAACGCGCGTGCTGTCCTGTTGATGCGACATGCGCATAGCGTTCAATCCACGCGTATTCCAGATCCGGGACGAGCTCCAGTGCGGTTTTTCCGACCGCATGTACCAGACCAGTATGCTCCTCAAACGCCGGGTTCGTGTCGAGGAATCGATAATCCGTGGGCTTACCCTGTCTGTCGAAGAGAACCTGCAGAATGCAGTACCCCTGTCCAGACTCGTTGAGTAGTTCCTGCCGCTCAGTGGCGATCTTACGAGTAGTATCCGCCCCGGGCCATGAATTTTTAGAATCAGTCATAGCTCGCCTCCCGCACGACCGCGGAGGATTGCCTTCATTGTAGTAATTTTCTGGTTTGGATGGAACCCGGATCGTAACGACTGGTTCTGCTCCATGGCCGTGAGTAAACGCGCGAAGCGTTCACCAGGTCTGATCTACGAGAAGACAACCATCATGGAGATTCGGCTTCGGGGAGCAGTATCTTGACCGATGTTCCGACTCCTGGCGTGCTGTCGATCTCGAGGCTGCCTCGTGCGGCATGAATCATTCGTGAGCATGAGGTAAGCCCAAGTCCGACGGCCTGACCTGGTTCCCTGGTAGAAAAGAACGGATCGGTGGCATGGGAGAGCGTATGGGTATCCATGCCTGTGCCGTTGTCGCGAATCGTGACGGCAACGACAGCGCGCTCGAAACCGTTGACCTTCGTGGACCGTTCGGCTGATATAGAGATGATACCAGCTGCGCCAGTTTCCGTCGCCGCTGCGGCTCGGGCGCGTATGGCATCGACGCAGTTGGACAGTATAGAAAGCAGAACCTGCGAGAGGTCATTCGACGACATGCGTACGGCAGGCAGGTCGGGAACATCGACGTCTATTCTGCAGGCGTCAGGAACTATCGCGCGCACCAGAGACAGAACGCATTCCAGGTTTTCCGGCACGCTCGCTGCGTTTGCGTCTGTGGTACCGGTCTGTGTAAAGCGGCGCAACGAGCGAACCAGATTATGAACATTGCTGGCTCCGTCCCGGGCTCCGGCAAGCAGTTCATCCATTTCGACCGACAAGGCCGAGTACTGGATCGCTTCCAGCTCGTCGCGCATTGTCCCACGCTCACGCTGTTCGTCGAGCATGCCTCGAATTTCCTTCAGGCCCTTTTCCAGTCCGTCGAGCGAGCTGACAATATAGTTTATCGGGTTGTTCGCGTTGTGTGCGATACCTGCCATGAGCACGCCGAGACTCTTCATTTTCTCGGTCTGAACCAGATGAGCCTGAACCGCTTTCAGTTGTACGAGGCTTTCCTGCAGTTCCGATTCCCGCTCTTTGAGCGTGAGATGTGTGCGCACGCGTGCCAGCACCTCTTTTGGTCGGAAGGGCTTGGTTATGTAGTCGACACCCCCCGAATCAAAAGCCCTGACGACATTGAACTCTTCGTCGAGTGCACTGCAGAAGATTACAGGAATTTCACGGGTCTCAACCGAAGACTTCAGCGCACGGCAAACCTCGTACCCGTCCATTTTTGGCATGTGAACGTCAAGGATCACCAGATCGGGCTTCTCGATTTCGATACTCGAAAGCATATCCATTCCACTCAACGACGCACGAGTCGTGTAATCGGCCTGTTCAAGAATCTCGGTGAGCACACTGAGATTGTCGGGGTTGTCGTCTGCCAGAAATATCGACGCCGCTTTCTGTTTCTGCTCCATTACGATTCCTCCGTTCGACGTATGATCTCCTGAAACCTGAAGGTGCGTGCGAGCGTTTTCAGCTCTGACTTGATCTGGCTCGACACATCGGCTGTTTCGAGTATCGCTTCGATTGTTCGACGACTCCCAAGCCGAGCTGCTGTCGCGAGCTGTTCAGCAATATCGGCCGGTATTGTTGCAGCGTGTTCGTCCGATGTCTCGGCATGACCGTTCCCGGCCTGTTCGTAGAGGTACTGAACCGGAAGGAGTTCTCCAATCTTTCTTAACAGCTGCTGTTCCCGGTACGGTTTGAACATGAATGCGTCTGCACCTGCTCTGAGTATGCGCGACCGTTCCTCAAGCAGTGCACTTGCGGTGAGCGCGATGATCCTGACGGACCGGGCTGGTTCGGGAAGATCGCGAATCGCTTTCACCGTAGACACACCATCCATGCCCTGCATTACGATATCGGTGAGAACGAGATGTGGTATCCAGGTCTCAAACATTGACAGGCAGGCTTCGCCACTTTCAACACACCGGACCAGGAAGCCCGCCGACTCAAGGAGTTCTCTCAGAATATCCCGGTTCGTTTCCCGATCATCGACCACCAGGATCCTGATCGGAGGTTGCGAAGGATCGATCATGCGGATTCGCTGGTTCGGTGTCGTTTGGCTGTGAACAATTGAACTGGATGCCGGCTCGAATGCGAACCGGAAACAGAACTCGGTGCCGGAACTCCCGTCGCTCAAAGGCGAACGCACCGTTATGTCCCCGTCAAGCGCTCGGGCGTACGTGCGACTGATGACCAGTCCCAGTCCTGCGCCGGCGCTTGTACTGCTTGCGCCCGAATCGAAGGACCGAAAGATTGCCTCCTTCTCTTCTTGCGGAATACCGATTCCGAAGTCACGAACGATGATCTGACAGTATCGACCTGGGGTCTGCGTGATCTGCGTCTCGATCTCTACGCGGGGACTTCCTGAGTGGCGCACGGCATTGGAGACTATATTGATGATCACCTGACGGATCTTCTGCTCATCGCTCTGTATGAGCCCGGAATCTCCCGGTTTTCGATTCTGTGTAATCTGAACACGTTCTTTCTCAGCGATTGTGTGTACTACGTTCAACGCGTCGGCAACCGTTGCCGAAAGGTCAAAACTCGAAAGCTCAAGGCTGAGTTTGCCCGACTCGATGCGAGCCATGTCGAGGACGTCGTTGATCAGCGCAAGCAGATGCTCACCGCTTCGGTTAATCGCTTCAAGCGAGTGGCGCTGTTTTTCTGTGAGACTCTTGTCGCGCTGCAGAAGATCCGAGTATCCGATGATCGCGTTCATCGGCGTTCTGATTTCGTGTGTCATATTGGCAAGAAAGGTGCTCTTTGCCTGATTCGCCGATTCAGCTTCTCGCGTGGTTTCAACCAGCGCCGCCTCCGTCCGCTTGCGTACGCGGATCTCTGCCCGGAGACGGGACGTGAGAATCAGCATGGTGAATGCAACCAGAGCCAAACCTGCGGTCAGTGCGATGATCCACCGGGGAACAGATGCCCCTTCAGTAACCATATCCGAAAAATACCGGTCGACGAGCGAATAATAGATACTCTCGTTGTCATTCTTAAGCTCGCGCAGGGTTTCATCGATCTGCCGTATAAGGTCTCCGGTCAGTTCTCCATCTCGAGGAAGCGCGTATCGGATCGTGCTGGCGTTGAAGATAACGGGGCTTCGTACCAGACCGAATGCCTCGGCGAACTCGGCACCGAAGAGTCTGTTAACCACGGCAGCATCGGCCTTCCCGTCAGAGACCTCCTGGAAGGCCGTACTATAATCACCGACGACTACCGGCTCAAAGT
Source organism: Spirochaetaceae bacterium (assembly GCA_007128315.1). Lineage (GTDB taxonomy): Bacteria > Spirochaetota > Spirochaetia > DSM-27196 > SKKC01 > SKKC01. The sequence continues at coordinate 12,000 of SKXQ01000088.1, forward strand.
CCAGCTCCAGTGAGGCAGCCAGACTCGTAAAACCGGTTTCGCCGGTCGTGTGTATGCTGTCGTCCATGAGCGCTATGCGTCGATCCGCAAGGTCAAGGAATGACTGGGGGCGAAAACCCGGAGCCGTATACACCACAGCCCAGTTCAGAATTACCGCCTCGGCGTTGAAGGCAAAGCGAGCCTGCCGTTCTTCCGACCAGGCAACATCGACCATAATATCGATCTCGCCTGATTCTGTCGCGTCGAGCATATCTGTCCAGAAACCGGGAATGTATTCGATCTCCCAGTTGTTCTCCGCGGCAATGACGGCCAGTAGCTCCGCATGAAAGCCGCCGACGGTACCGTCGGGTTGGACCGTGATCTTCGGCGGGTTGTGATACACACCGACTCGTACCCTCCGCAGTTCCTGTGCCGAAAGTGCCGTACATCCGGCCAGTACAAGCAGGAGCGTGAACAGCATCGCGCGGGTCAGCGGTGTCATGAGGTTCTTACTCCGGTGCGTTCGGGGAATTGCCGGGATGGGCTTCGATAAACTCGGTAATTTCCTGTGTCGTATATGGTTTCTCGAACACCGCATCCACGGTGCCAGAGCGAAAAGCCGTCTGTATTGCGGCGTCTTCCGGGTAACCGGAGATAATTGCAGCACGGAGCAAGGGATGAAGTTCCCGTGCCCGGGTAAGAAGCTCCGTACCGGTCGTTCCGGGCATTCGTTGGTCGGAGAACACACAATGCACCGACCCCGACCGAATTATAGTGAGGAATTCTGCCGGATCGCTCGTGCAGTGTACGTGGTACTCACGGCGAAACTGCGCACGGAACGCAAGCAGATTAATCTTTTCGTCGTCAATAAAGACAATAGTGCGTTTCGCCATGATGTAAAGGCTCAAAACCCGAGACTACAGGCTACTGCCAGCAGCCCGTTTACGCAAGACGGCGTATTGAAAGCGAGCGTCCGGTGGGCTAGAGCGTTATACCGACAAACAGAGTGTGGTCAAATCGAGTGATTTCATGGGTAGTGTTTATTCCATATTCCAGCCGGTTTCCGACGAGGAACGCAGTTGGCCGGTTTAAAACGAGACTGTTATCGGCTACCGGCACTTCAAAGAAAAACATCGCCCCCAGTGTCGGAAAATCGGCGACGGTGTAGGTATCAGGATCGGGAACGTTCTCGCCGGAATAGCGGTTGTATTGAACAAGCATGACGTCAAGACCTAATCGTATTGGGAATCGCTGGGCGCGGTACATGACACCGGCGTTCACTGACGTCTGCATCAATCCTGATGACGCGAAAAATTCGTCGTCGGCTGTTCTCGACATCTGACTTGCCGAGGAAAGGTTCGCGAACCCGTACCCGAGCCATTCGGCCCCGCCGAATCCGGAAAGCAGCCCGAGATTGACATTGACCGTGTTGTGCTCTTCGTCACCGATCGTTTCGAACGAAAAACTGCCGATCCCGCAACGTGAGATGCATGCAATAGCACCGAATAGTCAGGATAGGACTGGACAGAGCAAGCCATATGGTCCTCCATTGGCAGAACCGGCCTGAGGGCCCAGTTATGGATCTGGAGCCCCATAGCTCTCCATCAGGGAAATTATCTCTTCCGGATTTGTCCCGCACATGATCAATTGCCTGTGTGCTTCCTTGATGAATGTCTCCGATACGGCATGATCGAGGAAAGCGATGAGCCGATCGTAGTAACCCGCAACATTCAGCAGTGCACTGGGCTTCCGGTGAAAACCGAGCTGTGCCCAGGTCAGGATCTCGAAAAACTCGTCAAGCGTACCGAATCCACCGGGAAGTGCAATAAAGCCGTCGGACAGCTCTGCCATGGCTGCCTTGCGCTCGTGCATGGATTTTACCACCAGTAATCGGGTGAGCCCCTCATGAGCCACTTCCCTGCTTACAAGCGCCTCTGGAATAACCCCGCAGACTTCACCACCGGCATCGAGGATCCGGTTTGCCAGTTCGCCCATCATTCCGACGCGTGCTCCGCCGTAGACCAGACTGATTCCCCGGGTCAACATCGTATCAGCCAGCTGGCGAGCCGCAGCAACATAGTCTGTGCGTTTACCCGGATTGGAACCGCAATAGACGCAAATCTGTTTCATACATTACTCCCGGGATGATTACCCGTCTTTTCCTGACCCTTGACACGCTACCGTAATAGTCTATCCAATTGAAACCCCACCATCTTTATCGCATATCGTCTTACCAACCCCGGGCATAGCCCCGGAAGCGAGGAAACCATGACATCTTTTGACCAGTTGGGTCTGACTCCGGCCCTGCTTGACGCGATTCACGCGCGCGGCTTCACGACACCGACACCTATACAGGCTGAGATGATCCCCTTCCTCCTGACCGAGGATCGTGATGTTACCGGGCTTGCCCAGACGGGTACCGGTAAGACCGCAGCATTCGGACTGCCCATCCTACAGACGCTTGATCTGCAGAGTCGATCCACGCAGGCGCTTATCCTTACACCTACCCGGGAACTCGGTTTGCAGGTCTCGCGCGAAATCGCGGAGTACGGGAAGAATCTCCGGGGTCTGCGGACGACGACTGTGTACGGAGGCGCACCATTCGGGCCTCAGATACGCGATCTGAAGGCCGGCCCCCACATCATCACCGCAACACCCGGACGTCTGAAGGATCTCCTGGATAAAGGTATCGCCGACTTGTCATCGCTTCGCTTCCTGGTGCTCGACGAAGCGGATCAGATGCTTGACATGGGATTCAAGGATGAACTTGACGCGATTCTTGCAACCGCGAATCCTTCGCGGCGCACGCTTCTCTTTTCGGCGACTATGCCGCCGGAGGTGGCGAGAATCGCTGCGACCTACATGAACAATCCACACGAGATAGTCGCTGGCCGCAAGAATCAGGGGGTCGGGACTGTTACGCACTATTACTATCGGGTCCACGCTCACGACAAGTATGAGGCACTCAGGCGACTGATCGATGTGAAGTCCGGTATGTACGCCATCATCTTCTGTCGCACCCGGGAAACCGTAAAGGATGTGACCGCCCGCCTTTCGCGTGACGGCTACACTGCGGATGCGCTGCACGGCGAACTGGCCCAGGCTCAACGCGACGCGGCGATGGAGCGGTTCCGGGAGGGTAATCCGTCGCTTCTTGTCGCCACGGACGTTGCTGCTCGCGGACTTGATGTCGACAATCTGACCCACGTCATCCACTACGATCTCCCCGATGAGGTATCGGCGTACACGCACAGGAGCGGACGAACCGGTCGCGCAGGCAAAAGCGGTGCGTCCCTGGCGCTCGTTCATATGCGTGAGGGGCACCGCATCTCCCATATTGAGCGGGTTATCGGCCGGAAGATGGAGGAGGCGAGAATTCCTCGCGGGCGTGATATCTGCGAGGCTCGACTTCTGGACCTCCTGCTTCGGGTAAAGGAAGTAGAGGTGAACGATGAGGCGGTCGGTCCCTACCTGCAGGCGGTACGCGACTCACTTGAAGGATTCGACCGCGAGGAACTGCTGCAGCGTTTTGTCTCGGTAGAGTTCAATCGTTTCCTTGAGCAGTATGCAGGCGCTGAAGACCTTAATCCGACCCAGGGCAAGCCCCGGCCGAAGCGAAGGGAGACTGGCCCCATGGTTTCCCTTCGCCTGAATGTCGGCCGCCGCCAGTCGGCCCTGCCGCCGCAGATCATTGGTCTGATTAACAAGGCGACCGATTCCGGCGATATCAGCATCGGGCGGATCACGATCGACGCCGACTCATGCGACGTGCAGGTTGACGGCTCCATGGCTCCTCGGGTCGAAAAAGCTCTCGCCGGCTATAACTACCAGGGCACGACGATACGTGTGGAACGTGTCGCCGACCGGAGTACCTCAACGAGCAAGCGGCGCGGTCCCTGGCGTCCGTCAGGAACCGACCGTCCGCAGGCTCGACGACCGAAGAAGGGGCGTAAGGGTAAGCCGGGTCGCAACGGGTAGGACTCAAGAGGTATCGAATACGTCGAGAGTTTTTGCCGTATTGTTGTGTCACAGCGGGGGACGGGCTATAGTCTTCTCAGAAATCCGGAGGAAACTCGTATGATTATCATGTCCTCGGCGAATAGCATGAAACACACACGCCGTCTTTCCGTTTTGATCACCCTGGCGGTTCTTGTCGTCCTGTCGGGCTGCGCTTCCACCGAGGTTCGTGCGGCCAGACGCGGAGACGTCGACTCTCTTCGCGAGTACGTGGAGTCCGGCGGCGACGTAAACGAAATTCAACGCGATGGACGGACCCTCCTCATGATATCGGCCGAAGGCGGCTTTTTCCCGGCTGTCCGCTATCTGGTCAGCGTCGGTGCAGATGTGTCCATCCGCGACGCCCGCGGACGGCAGGCTGTTCATTTCGGCGCCTCGTCCGGAAGCCCGGCTATTGTCGAGCACCTCGTGGACAACGGGTCCGCCGTCGACCCTCTCGATAACGACGGTCGTTCCCCTGCGATGTACGCAGCCTCGAGGGGCGGTGCGCAGGGGGTGGAGACGCTCAGGTTCTTCGAACAACGGGGAGCCGATCTGAACCTCAGCGACAATCGCGGCGTGACGATGCTTCTGCTTGCAGTTCGCTCTAATCGTGTCAATGTGGTCGACTTCCTTCTGCAGGCTGGTGCCGACGCGGACCGTGCCGACGCGAGCGGTGGGACGCCGGTTTTCGAGGCGGTTGAGGCGGGTCGCGTGGACATCACCCGACTGCTTCTTCAATACGGAGCCGATGCACAAGGTACGAACGCTGCAGGGCGAACGCCGCTCATGATCGCAGTCGAAGCAGACCGCACTGAAATCGTGAACCTTCTTCTGCAGTCCGGGGTCGCGGTAAATACAGCGACGTCCGACGGCAGAACTGCACTCTCTTTTGCCGTCGCACGAAGCGCTCAAAGCTCACAAGGCTTAACCGAAAGCGCACGACTTATTCGCGCGGCCGACGGGCGCATGAACCCTAACGACAACTTTGCTCGCGACATTGCGTTTGCATCGGCAGAATCTGGAAACACCGAGGTTCTGCAGCTGCTGCTCGGGGACGGACTGGATCCCCGCGCTCGAAACCGGTCGGATGAAACACTCCTGCTCGCGGCGGTCTCGAATGAGCAGGTGGTGCGGGTGCTGCTGGGTCACGATACTCCGCTCGAAGCGCGTAACAGCGATGGCAACACCGCACTTATGGTCGCGGCTGCACAGGGTCACGAAGAATCCTTTCGCCTGCTTCTCTCTGCAGGCGCAGATACCTCGGTTGTGAACAATCGGGGCGAGACAATTCTGATGCTTTCGGTTCTCGGAAACCGGGAAGACGCGGTGCGGAGACTGCTGTTGGCTGACGCACCGGTCTGGGCTCGCGACCGGAACGGAAATACGGCGTTGCATCTCGCTTCCCGAAACGCTACTCCCGAGATTGTCAGGGTACTCGTAACCGCCGGCGCCGCAGTGAACGCGGTTAACGATGCCGGTCGCCGTCCGATTGACTTCGCCGAAGAAAACAGTCGACGTGACGAGGTTGTCCAGATTCTTGTGTCCGCCGGAGCGCAGGCGCCAGCGCCTGTTCCGGACCCGAGCGAAGATGCCGTTGTCGTTGAGACGCCCGAGCCAGAACCTGAGTCAGAACCTGAGCCCGAGGCTGTCGAGCCAGCGGAGCCAGAACGCGAACCGGAAGAGGCACCCGAGGAGGATGAGGCTGTTACGCCACCGGACACCGACCCTGAGCCCGGACCCGTTGAAGACGACGGGGACGAGGAACCGCCTGTCGAGCCCGACGACAGCGAGCATACGATCGTGCTGGATAGAAGCAACCGCGAAGGACCGAATATTCGCCGCTATCCACTCGATCAGCGCTCCCGCGGCACCGGCCGATCAATCAACGTGTGGTTTGAGGCTGTATACGACGGGGTCATTGAGCTATGGCAGGTTCCTCCGAACGGGTTTGCCGAGTTCATCGTTGATCTGTCCGATCAGAGGGCCTTCAGCCTGTCTGTTCGGGTCGGCGACGTATATGTGTTCCGCGATCGAGACGGGTACGATCTGTACCTGTACCGCGTGGACAGTGCGATCGAAAACGACACAGTGCTGCGGGTTACCGAGGCGCCGGTTTCCACTCGCGAGCGTTGATGATCGGGCTGCACGAACAGCGGTGTGACTACACGTACTGATTCAGGGTAACTCACCAGGTTTTTACGTACACGGGTGTCTTGTGCAGCAGCTCAAAACCTGCTCTCAGGTAGAATTTCATATCAGATCCAACGAGAATGCGCCGTGCCCCAAGCTGCCTCAGGCGCCGTGCGCCTTCCTGAATCAACGCCCTGCCGAATCCCATGCCCTGAAATTCGGGTGCTGTTGCTGCCGGTTCCAGGTGTGCTCTGCGGTTTACCGGGTCATACCAGAACGACATAATGGATGCGATCTGCCCCCCGGGACTTACGATTGCCAGATCCAGAAACGGCATGTAATCGGGCATCTCCTGCATTCGGGAAAAACCTGTAACGATGCGTTCTTCATACATCACGTTGCCGGCATACTGAAAAGCCTGCGAATGACAGAGCCCTTTATCCTGTGGACTGATATGTCGACCGTCCCGCAGCTCAACCCCACGAGGGATGACTGGTGGCGTATCGTGATTCTGATTCAGCGTGAGACCTGAATACGGCTCCGACCAATCGCCTTGTATGTAGCCGCGCTCCGCCAGCAGATTAAGAACTTCTGATTGTGAGTCAGCCACCCGAATCGCTGACGTTGTTACGCCGTTATCGCTGGTAGAGCAAGCTCGTGCTGCAAATTCCAGCATCTCCTCAGCCGTTCCTCCGCTGACTTTCTGTGCGTTGCAGACAAAAAAGGCTTCGCCACTGTTTTCACCCTCTGTAACAATAGCTGCGAACGGCTCGTTGTCCGGAGAGAACCATATCCGGCACCGGTCCAGAAACTCGGATGGACTCGTGTCATGCATGGTGGAGGATACCGAAAAGCAGAAGTTGAACCTGTCCAGATCGTAGTGGTTCTGCGGGATTTCCTGACCGAAGGTTGATATGGAAATGAGATTACGCAGCGCATAGAATTTTTCTCGTTGCTGATCTGTTAGAATGTGTGTCATGTCTGGTTTCCTGCACTTAATCTCATCGTGGTATTCGAGGATATCGTACACGAAATCTCTTGTGCAGCTATAATCTACCGCTGTCCCGAAAGAAAGGAGCGCCGTTACATGCTTAGAGCCGGATTCGCACGGGAAACCATAACTCCCGATTCGAGAACCTTGAGCCTGGTCGGTTACGACTTCAGGAACCAGGCGGGAATGCGCGGAAACGCGGGCGTGCTCGACGACCTGTATATCCGGTGTCTCTATCTGAATGATGATGAAGCCCGAGGTTCTGTCGTCCTGCTGAGTATCGATATCTGCGTGGTGCTGAACGACTACGCGAACGAGGTGCGATCCAGCGTAGCCGCGGCGCTTGATATCCCTCCTGCGCAGGTCGTCATCCATGCCACGCACACGCACTCGGCCCCCATCCCGCGGGCACACGGACGTGCCGGCCCGGACACCGTAGCGCCGCTTGAAACAGGTGCGAACTCTGACGAAGAGCGCGCATACGGTGACACGGTTCGCGAGAGGGCCGTAACCGCCGCGATCCGGGCCCGGGGGCACACGGTCCCTGTCGATGTGTATCACGCTGAAGGGGTCACCGCTCTCGGGTACAACAGACGCGTACCCGACGTCAACGGTGGCGTCCGCATGTGCTGGAGCAGGGAGAGCCAGCCCGACCTGTCGCCACGCCCGTCACCGGATCCGGTGCTGAGTGTCCTCGTCCTTCGCCCGCGCGGAGGCGGCCAGGACTTCGTTTTGTGGAGCACCGGCGTACATCCGGTTACGCTCGGCAAGACCTCCCGCCTCGTGAGCGCAGACTGGCCGGGTTCCGCGACGGCCTCTATATCCGAACTGCTTGGAACCGACCGCGTTCTGTTTCTGCAAGGTGCCTCCGGGGAAGTCCACCCGCAGCTTGCCACAGGTGATACTCTCGAGGACCTGTCGCACCTCGCACGGTGCGCTGCGGGCGAAGTATCGCTCCTGTACCGCAGACTCAGCCCGATGGGAGCGCCGTACGGTGGAAACGGCCAGTTAGACCTTTCCTGTGAACGGGTCGAGCTCTCGAACTCAGCTTTCGAGATCGTAGGCGTACGCGTTGGTCCGGTTGCCATTGTCATGAGTCCATATGAGGTCTTTGCGTCCATTGCGAGCGCTATCCGCGCCGAAGCTCCGGGACCCATTATCCCGGTTAACCTCACAAACGGCTGGTACGGATATCTGCCGGATACCGATGCCTGGCAACAGGGCAACTACGAGGTGGACATTGCCCGTGAACTCGGGACCGATCCGGAGGACAGCGAGTCGGTGAGCAATGCTCTGAGGGCCATGGCGCATCAGGTCCTTCGCGGGATGGTCGTAGAATGAAGCTCCTTATACTCAGCGCTCTGTGGACGTTCTGGACCTCTGCGCTCGCGCGGGTGCTTGATTTCGTGTAGCGCACCTGTCCTTGCTTCCGCCGTCGTTTGTGTAGTAATAGGTGTAACAAAACGGAGTTATGAAATGAGCAACGCTACGGAGAACAACGAAGCCGGTGCTTCTTTGAGCACAACGGACAGCAGCGACGGGCGTCAAATAGCCGGCAAACAAGGGCGCGGGAGGGTGTATCCGCGGACCAGCGGCTGGGACTGCCCGAGTAGAGAAATCGACGAGCAACTTGCGCTTACAGGCGAGCTCGTCGAACGTGTCGTGGATCAGGTAAATGATTTACCCCCGGAGGGCCTGTCTTTTCGCCCCGCCGGAGCGTATTTCTCCATTGCGAAGCTCGTGCTGCACCTCGCCGAAAGCGAGCGCCGACAACTCTCCAGGGTCGCTCGGGCGCTTTCGGCCGTGACTGCCATCGAATCGAATGAAGCTCTGGAACCGAGAGTCAACGAGGCTCTCACACATAGCCATATGCTCTCCGATGAAGCGGTTCCGGACGAGTTTCTCGACGGAGCGTTCCTCGGCGAGGTTATGCGATCGGTGTTTCACACGGTGACGGTACCGGTCTGCCAGGCTATTTCTGCGCCCGACTCGCCGCTGGGCGAGCAGTCTTCGTTTGCTACGCCACGGGAAGCGCTCACCCACATGCAATGGCACTGGACATACCACTCCGGCCAGATTGGACTACTGCGACTGCAGTGGGGAGACGACTACGTCTGGACTATGAAGAGAAGCCTGGAATAGTAACCTTTGGCATCGAGCAGAGGTCAAAGGCGCTGAGCCGCAGTTGGCACTTCATCTGCAACGTGCCGAACCGCCGGGACGCAAAAGCCCGGAATGTTGAAGGTATCAGGCCACCGATTGTAGCGATTTACGGCAAACCCGCACGCTCGTGCAGCTCAACCTCAACCTCGCCGGCGAGTCGGCCAAGTCGCTCGTTGAGCGTCGTAACCGCTTCGCCGCCGGGATGTGTCGTGTGGAGAGCACAAACCGTCCCGATGGGCGTACCGTCGGCGGCGTGGACGGGATAGCCGAGGTAGAATCCCATACCGAACTTGACAAGGTCTTCGTTCCCGCTCCACTCCGGATCCGACGCCGCATCGGCTACCATTAACACTCGATCGTCGTTAATGACCTGCTCGCAGTAGAGCTTATGGTGCCCGGGGACAACGCTCTTGGGACCTGCCCCTCCAGCGACATAAATCTCACGTGCCGGGCCGCCGCTTGCGGCTGTCACCATGTGGGTGTCGGTCGCCTTCATGATAAGAATCGAGTCGACGCCTGCAGAACGTGCGACGTCTTCAGCCACAGGGGTCCATCGGTCGGTAAACCCTTCATAGTACGTTTTGCTGTCCATAACACACTCCCGCGA
>SKXQ01000016.1 GCA_007128315.1 Spirochaetaceae bacterium
AACCCAGGCGCGAACGAGACTCCGGTCCTTTTCGAGGTAGAAACTCCTGAACGCCGTGTTCATGCAGTACCCACCCCGCTGAAGCGCGAAGCCAAGAAGCAGTCCCAGTGCAATACCTGCAATAGCAATCATATCAGTATATCTCCTGTCGGATTCCTCAGAAGCATGCAAAGTTCCCCTGCGGTGATATCGAGAAGCCGGCCACCTTCCCGACACCTTCGCTGAAAAGTCCGGACAGCGAAATTGCGCTACGCGCAGCCGGTTCCCCGGACCGTCCTGCCGGCAGCGCGTACAGCGCTCCGGTTTCTGTCAGAAGCGCGATACTGCCGTCGCCGCGGCGGGCGAGCCCGGCGATCGGGCCCGATATCGCGTGCCGTGTAATGACTGCCTGCTCGCCAGCGTCGATCAGAAACACCTGCGTCCTGTCGTATCCGACCGCCGCAAGCACGTTCGTATCCGCGCCGAGCGGCACGGCACCCAGTTCTGACGACAATCTGACTGCCGAAAGCTCCACGGCCGCTCCGTCCCGCTCGGCGATTACCCGTGCGTCGGCCGCAGATCCGAACCCGACGAGCAGATGCGAATAGTCCGCGTCGAAACCTGCCGCAACCGTCCCCGAAACCGCGCTGCGTTCAGTTTCGACCCCGATTGTTCCCATGCGCTGGCCGTTCTGGGCAAAGAACACCGCAAACCCGCCAGTTTCGGCGTCATGGCGAAAGACCCTGCTCGCGCGGCGGTTGCGAATGACGGGCCCCTGTGTCCCCGCAGCGTCGTACTCGCCGCGAAGCGTGAGCTCCCGCATGCGGTGGGTGTAGGCAGAGATAACCTCGCTTTCGGCCCAGGTCACAAACAGCACCTCTCCGGTATCGGAAAAGGTCAGGTACTCCGGTGTACGCCCCGCACCACTCGGCGGCACGACGGTCGTCTCATGCCCAAGTTCCGTCGTATCAAACACGTCTATCTCAGGCGAATCCGCGTAGGTCACCCAGACGGAGACTCCGCCGGGGGTCGGGGTAACCGACCGTACGCGACGCGAAAGTTCGCGTTCTGCCCGAACCTCCCCGGTCGCCGGATCGACCACCGCGAGCGCTCCGCCGTCTGCCGATACCAGCACAAGACCGTCTACCGCTCCCGGAGCCGAAAAACTGCCGGTCGATCCGGCCGCTTGCCCCGCCGCTGACGCCGGGCCTCGGCGCGCCTGCGCTGCCCCGGGCCGAAGACGTCCGTCGAGCACGCCCCACCCCAGCACGGCCGCCACTACGACGAGCGACGTAAGCACCAGAGCCTGCACTGTTATCTGTATCTGCTTGTCCGTCATAATCTTCATATACCCACGTTAGTTAGTGCATATTCCTGATGATGGAAAGCATATACACGGCATACAGTCCTGTCAAGGATTCTTGATAATTTCTATCGTTTTTATAGACAATGCAAAAAGCATAGGCCGGAATGCATGCGTACTGCAGACTGGCAGAAATCTGCCAGGATTACATTCTGGATCTCCATAGCGTATCTATATGTATTGTATAGAATTATGAGCTTAAAACACCCAATCCAACTCTTGGCACGTAAATTGCAATGTGTATTGTATGAAAAAGATTATTATTATCATTGTGACACTCGCGGCTGCGTTCGCGTGTTCAAACCCGACCCTCCAGGTTACGTCAGCTGCTGACAGCTCTGGCGAACTAACGATCAGCTCGGTGCGCCCTGAAGGCAGTGGCCTGCAGGCGCGAACGGTCTTTCCGGAATTCGAGCTGGGCGATGTCGACTCGTATACGGTAGCACTCACCAACGGACCGGGCGGAACCACATCGCACAGCGTAGTGGTTGACGCCGACGGTTCTGGCGATTTCGCCGAAGCAGTCGTGTTCACCGACCTGATTCCCGGACCGTGGACGCTATCGGTCACCGGGCGCAACAGCGACTCCGAAGTCGTCCTCGTCGGAACGCAGAGCGTCTTTGTCGCCGGTGGCGAACGCCGCACATTCACCGTGCCTGTACGCCTGCTCGACGGCGCCGACGATCTCGGGCGGTGGGCCGCGAGTTACAGCTGGCCCGAAGAACTGACCGGTGACGGCGGATTTGACAAAATCGGCTCTGTAACCGGGTACCGTATCTTTATCCAGGATGCATCGACTCAGGACGTAACCGAGATTACCGGAACCGGGTCGCAAAGCCTTGAAACCGCGGGCATAACGGTATTCTTCGCTCCAGATGCGCAGGACCTCACGATTTCCGCCGAGGATCAGGCCTCACAGTCCTTCTGGCTCACCGTTGAGCTCCTGACAGACCGCGCCGACCCCTTCCAGGTGCTCGCACGGTACGATGAACGCTGGTACGTCCGCGGGAATCTCACAAGCAGCACCGCTGTTGCGTTCGCCGAGACAGACTTTTCCTTTGGTGGTGGTGCGAATATCGCGCTCGATCTGACCGATCTTGACCGCTTCGAGGAGCTGACCGACAACTACTTCTTTGAGACACCCGGGTCAAGCGTCGCAGCAGGCGAGACCTTTACCATACAGGCAGCAGGCCTCGAGAACGTGAGCTTCGGCTGGCGCATAAACGGCGAAGCATTAGCCGACGCGACCGGTGATACGCTGACCATGGAAACAACCGCGGCAGAAGCAGGGCAGGTAAAGCGCATTACCCTTGTCGTAACTGCAGCAGATGGCACCCGGTACTCCGCCGGCCACAGCGTTCGAATTATCGCAGTAGAGGATTAATCATGACCCGTCGGTTCCGGCTCAAGCTTATACTGACTATCGCAGGACTGTTTTCGCTACAGGCCTGCACCCTACCCTACGTGGCAACAGAGCTGGAACGACTGGGCGCAATCGCGATCGGGAAGGCCGCCGAGTCAAATAGCGAAAAAGAGAACACCGGGAAAACGGCCGTTGACTCTGATTTTTTTAGCGATGTTGTTCTGTTCAGCCTTGAAAACACTTCGGGCACCGTCGTACAGGCTGGCGAGGTGGTGACTATCACCGCCTCTGCCAGTCTTGAAAGCAGCGACGAAGCAATAGGCATGCCGGAAGTCTTCTGGCGCATCAACGGTCGCTCCCCGGACGACAACGCAATCCTGACAGGCGAATCGAGAGAAATACTCACCCTGCAGACGCAACCGGGCGAATCGGGTATGGTATATGTCGTTACCGCATACACCAGTTTTGAAGACACGGATATATCTGTGTCGCAGTCCATTCGCGTGTGTGCCTGCCAGGAGTAGCCCGTGAACAAGCCCGGATTCCAATCACGACGCATGGTGATTGTCGCCGGGCTTTTTCTGCTGCTCGCCGGGTGCAACATCGGCTCAACACGCTTTACCCTCCCGGACCCCGACCCCATTATTCCCAACGACACCCTGTTCGCCGAACAGTGGAACCTGCGCACCATCCGCATGCCCGAGACCTGGGGCCTGCTTCACGACCCCCTCGTCGAGCGCATCGTAAACAACCGGCAGGGCATAGCGCCGGTGGTTGTTGCGGTTCTTGATACCGGGATTGATGTAAACCATCCTGACTTGAACGCGAATGTGCTGGGGGAGGTGTATGATGCAACCTCAGAGACAAATGGCGATGTCGAGGCAAGCTCAGCCGAAGACCATGGAACCCATGTCGCCGGCATTATCAGCGCACACACAAACAACGCCACAGACGGAACAGACAGTATAGCCGGTATCGGATGGAACCGCATACGGATACTCCCTGTCACCGTACTGGAAGCGGACGGATCCGGATCGGTAAGTTCGCTCATCGAAGGACTCGCGTTCGCATCCGGAATGTCGGACGAGCGACCTCTACAGCGTGCGGATGTAATTAACCTGAGCCTTGGGGCGAGTGCTGCCCTCGGTCCGGATCTGGAGCCTCTCCTGAACGATATTCGGGAATCGGGTATCCTCGTTGTCGCCGCCGCCGGGAACGGATCAACATCTGTAACGTGCGCGCTCGTCGACTTTCCCGCTCGCTACACGTCAGTCATGGCTGTGGGCAGCGCAAACGGCCCGGATCTGAGCACGTTTCAGCACGCCTTTTATACCGCCTGCGGCCCGGAAGTCGATCTTGTCGCGCCAGGCGGCACAGGCAGCGGCACGTACCAGGGCATTCTCAGCACACTGTTCGGATCGGATACCTTCGGCTTCCAGGCCGGCACCTCGCAGGCAGCACCCCACGTCGCCGGGATTGCCGCACTCATGCGGGCGGTCAATCAGGAGCTGACACCGCAGCAGATCGCGCACATTCTGCGCGAAACCGCGAGCCCCGCACCAACCACCACCGACCCTGACCGCTACGGGGCTGGCATGCTCAACGCCCACGCGGCGCTGGCTGCGGCCCTGTCTGCACCCTACGGCCCTTTTGCGCGCAACGACTTCTCTGCTTCGCCGCTCGCGCTCGAACCAGACGATCCCGACCACCTGGGCCTTCGCACAAGCACGCGGAGTGATGAGCCGGAAGCGGGGCGCTCGGCGCGGCGCTTCGCTTCGGAGGGGCCAACCGGCACCGAGCTGCCCCGTATCATCATCACCCTGGATAGAGCATGGTTTCGCTCGACGGACCACGCCGACGTGGAGGCCGCGCTACACGACATCGCGCTGCGGCACGAGCTTGGTCCGCTTCGCTTCCTCGGAAACCGCTTCCCGAGCTTTGCGATCGGCGAACAGCAGACAGGCTCGGCCGAGCTGCTTCTGGACCTCGTGGGCGAAGCCATTGTTCACGATGCGATCTACGATGTGCCGCTGTCGCTGACTGGCATCGGAAGCACAACCCACCGATAATGGGGAATATGAGACCCGCGTCGTACAGCCTGGTCCTGTTTCTCGTGATTTTGCTTCTCGCGCGCGGATCAGGGCAGGCGCTCCAGGCGACCGAACACCTGCGCATCGAAATTCAGGCAGGCGCACTCGCCCTGCGGGGTGCAGCGGGAATGGACCTGTCTATATTTGCCTTACCACCGAGCAGGGCATCCCGCGAACTCGCGGGTAGTATCGAGGCCGGCATAGGTCTCGGCTATACGCAGATACGACTTCTCGATCGCGAGGCGGCAGCATTCGCCGGGCCGTCACACACCGTCAGCCTGCTCGGCCTTGTGGGGTACAGGCCGCCACTTGAGACACGGTTTAATGCGCGAATCTCGCTACGCTATGGACTTGCGGTATCGGGATTCGGGAACGAGTTCCTCGTGACACAGCCAGCATTCGTACTCGCGCCATCCATCGAAGTCGTGACTCAAAGAACGCACCCGTGGATCTACGGCCTCTCGGTCGGCCTTCGAGCAGTCAGCTACGCGGTCGTCCCGGGAAGCCCCGCAGAGATTGCCCTGAGCCTGGGATTCGTACTCCAGCGGGAAATCGCAAACGACTGATCGGTTCGCAGCGACCTGCAGCTTACTCGGGCAGGATCAGCCGCATTTCTTCGATGGCTACCGGCGCGCCAGCCCAGGACCTGAGTCCGATAAAGCCAGAGTCGCGCGCCTGTCCACGGTTTACATTGTCCAGATCGCGCACATCGGCGACGTCCACGACAACACGCGATACACTGCCCTGCACGACCTCGGCACGAAGCGCAAAGCCGTCGATATCGACGTTCAGGTCCAGGGCCTGCGTCCAGTCGATACCGTGGGCGTCCTGGGTAACTTCGAGTACCGGTGGCTGTTCCCGCCCCCGCCCCCACTGTCGAAGCACGATCCTGTCGCCAGGACCGCGGTCTACCTGTAGCGACCAGCCCTCGTAGTCGCGATTTCCGCCAGGATCGGTTCCGTGAAACAAGATCGCCCACCCGCCGCTTGTGCCGTCGATAAACGCGCCGCGCACCTCGACGCGAATGCTGCTGACATCCGGCATTTCGCCAAACAGACGCTTCTCGCCGCTTCCCTCGAACGAGATCGCGTAGGACTCCGGATCGACGCTCACAAGGTTCTCGCCGACCGCGTACCGAAAACCCGTATCCGTAAACTGAATCGATCCATCTGCATTGATAATGATTTTTCCCTGCTGCTCGAAGAACTCCCAGGTACCCGGCTCTATGGGAACGCGACTGAACTCGTTTCCGGACAGGGCAAATCCCGCCTCGGTCACGACACCGGGGACAATGTGGACGACCTCTTCCACGTGCGCGCGGTAACGCAGATCCCGCGATTCGCCAGCGTCAAGGCGCGCGGTCAGAATGTAGTCGCCCGGTACGAGGTCTCGAATGGAAACTGCAACGGAGGTACTGCCATCTGCAGTCAGAAAGGAGGTCGATGGTACCCGTTCCCAGTCGCCGGAGCTGCCGTCTGTATCCAGGCGGTACTCGACTGCGACCACCGGCTCTTCTTCCGGCCACGAGATCATGAAATCGAGCCCACCCCGCCCTGACTCGGGTACCTGCAGTACCACCACAATCTGAAGCTGCTCGCCGGCGCGCACCTGAACGGGCGTTGCGCCTCGAAGTACCGGTGTGTCCCAGGATGCCTCTTCTGCAGGCCCGAAGGCCGCGACCACCGTCACCGTCCAGGCACCCGGCACCAGATCGGTAAACTCGTGCGCCCGCTCACCCACCACGTGCACTAGTTCCTGGCCCGCCGCGTCGTTTCGCAGTTCGAAGCGATATACGAGTGATTCCCGGTCAATGGAGGGAAACACCGTGCTCGGCCTGAGCTGCCCGTCGGACACAGAGACAGTGAGCGCCCCCGTGTCGCTGTTCTCCGTTACCGAGACAAAGGGCGAACTACAGGAGGCAAGAAGCACAGAGACCAGAAAAACGATCCAGATTGCATGGCGTGGGTTCATGGAGAACAGTATGCAAAAATCGTGCCATGTGAGGATTGAAAGCTAACTCACGGCGCCAAAGGCATGTAAAGGGGCGTTCCCGTTCACATTGCACAGCTTGCTATGCAAAATACATAGTGAAATCAAGCGATGTACGCATTATCCCACAGACGTTGCAGAAAGACGCCGACAGGCAGCACATCGATATCGTCGACCACGCGGGGTGCAGCATCGGTGCTACCGTCAAA
>SKXQ01000155.1 GCA_007128315.1 Spirochaetaceae bacterium
AACCATTCGACAAACTCCAGTGGAGTAGTGGAAGCCAGACCAACGGTGCTATGGCCGTCGAAAAGGTCCGCGATTTCACTATCGGAAAGCTCGTCAACGTCGATCCCCGCGAGCGCGTCGTCGTGCGGCGCGAATACTGCAATCGGTTCCTCGTCGTCGAGAGTCTCACTGTCGAGTCTCGATACAATGTCATTGAAACCACTCAACTCGTCGTGAGATGTCACAACGTCCGACACGGAACCGTCGTGGGAGTCCGCGAGAAGCGGCGTAATTGCAAAAGCGGTCAGCAAGCCGACCAGAAACAACTGCTTGATGTCCATAAGTATTGCCTCCTGTAGCAGTGTGTTGAGAGAGAACCTGCCGTTCGCGTGTCATAGGAATGTCGAGTGACTTTGAAGATTATGTTAAGGTGCCGGCGTGTTCTCACAACGCCATTACTTGACCGCACGATCTGCGTGACATACTGTGTTTGCAGTTGCACAGAAATATTCAGGCATCATCCACCTATGCGTGTAGTCCACAGAGGAGGTGCTCTATGAAGATATCGGTCCTTGGAACAGGTGACGTAGGCAGGTCGATTGCGGAAGGTTTCGCCCGGGCCGGGCACACGGTGACGATTGCAGGGCGCAGCCCGGAAAACGAAGAGATTACGCGTTATATAGCGGACTGTGGCCTGTCAGGGACGCTCCGTTACGCGGATTTTTGTGCAGCCGCCGGGAAAGGTGAGATAGTCGTTCTGTGTGTCTCCGGCGCGTATGCTGTCTCTGTAGCCGAAACGGTGCGAGAGTTCGTACACGAGAAGATTGTTATTGACGTCACGAACCCACTGGAGTTTCCGGATGGGTCTACGCTGCGCTTGAGTGTCGCGAACGACGACTCTTTGAGTGAACAGATTCAACGGGCACTGCCTTCGGCGTATGTGGTAAAGAGCCTTAACACCGTGAACTCCCACGTTATGACACATCCCAAAGAGATCGGTGATAACCACCTCATGTTCGTCGCGGGAAACAGCGAGAAAGCACGGAGCGCAGTACGTTCTCTCCTGGCGGATTCGTTTGGCTGGCAGGATATAGTTGATCTCGGGGATCTTACGGGCGCACGTGCAATGGAGTCGCACCTGCACTTGTGGCTTCACTTATGGCGGCATTTGGGGCACGCCAGGTTCAATATAGCTCTTGTTACCGAGGCAAACGATTAGTTGAGAGTTGAACTCCGGACGAATAAAGCGTTCTCCAATTGCGCGGAAGTGAGTACGCGTATCGTGTTGGTTACGTGCGCCGGGCCACGAAAATCATAATGCGACTCGCCGCGGTGAACTCCGAGCCGTCCCAGTCGCCGTAGCATTCCGCAACGCGAAAGCCGGTTTCCCGCAGACTTGTCGATATGTCGTCGGCGGAACGAAACCGCAACGTACTGTCCACAACAATGTCTTCACCCGTCGAAAGAAACTCGTTGTGACCTTCAAAGTGAACCCTGCCGTCCATGATTTCCTTTACGTCCAGCCACTCCCGTATCGGCCCGAAAACCGTTTCCGTTGTCGTGGTTGTGTGTTCGGGAGTCCAGTGTTCCCACTCCCTGACGGCCGGGTTTCGACTCTCAAACGCCAGAACGCTGCCCGGTTGCAATGCATCGTGGATAGCACGCAGCGCCGAACTCCAGTCGTGGTCCTCAAGAAAGATCTGCGCGACGTTGCCGGTCATTACTGCCAGGTCTGCGTTCGGTGAGCCCAGCGATGTGCAGTCACCCACCACCCATTTTACACGGTCGGCACCCGGCTTCTTACGGGCCACGTTCAGCATTGCCGGAGACGGATCGACACCAAGGACATGCCGGTCCTCTGCGGCAAGCTCGCACGTTAATGTTCCGGTTCCACAACCGAGATCAATAATCGCGTGCGCACCCGACCTGTCGGCAAGGTGAACATAGAAGTCCGTGTCGGGACCGCGAGGATTCGCCAGGTCGTAGAGCTCGACAAGTCTCGGTTCAGTGTAATGCGTATCGAGTTTCATAGTTTGTTTCCGTTTCTTGCATACTATCTTTCGTGTAGACCAGTGTAGCATGCGCCATGAAAGTAACCTTCACGCATAATGCATCCCTGATCTACTTGCGGTTTCGTGACTCGGCGTATAGAATTACGAAAAATTTAAACGTAACGGGACATGCATATGTCTGATCGTGACGAGCGTGCGAACGTGTCCGGGCGCGGGGACGGAATCTCCGGCGAACGGCAACAAGTCCTCGACAGAATGTCTACTGCTTTCTGTATCATCGAGGTCATCTTCGATCACAACGGTAAGCCGCTGGACTACAGGCATCTCGACGTTAACCGCACGTTCGAGCTCCATACCGGGCTGTCAGACGCGGCCGGAAAGACAGCGCTCCAACTTATCCCCGATCTTGAGTATGCATGGATAGAACGCTACGCTCAGGTGGTCCTGACCGGCGAACCCGCACGGTTTATTCAGCCCGCAGAAGCCATAGGTCGCTGGTTCGAGGTCGACGCATTTCGCGTCGGCGATCCGTCTGACAATCACGTTGGGGTATTGTTCGTCGACGTTACTGAGCGAGTCCATGCACAGCGGAAGGTTGAGTCGCTGCTTGCCGAGAAGGATCTGTTGTTACGGGAGACGCACCACCGCATTAAGAACAACATGAGCGTCATTCAGAGTCTGTTGTCACTGGAGGCACGTAACTCGACGCACCAGGAATCGAGAAAGGTGTTGTCTGATGCTGTGAGCAAGTTGCGTAGCATGATGGTACTCTACGACCGGCTTTTCAATGCGGAGGCTTCCAACAATCACGCGACCCTGCAAACCTTTCTTCCGCCGCTTGTCGAGCAGATCACGGAGATACTCGATGTACGAAACGATGTCCGGACAGACGTGGACGTCGAGGACATACCCGTTTGCCGGGAAAGCCTCTCAGCTATTGGGTTGCTTATCAACGAGCTTGTTTCAAACTCGATGAAGCACGCGTTCAATGAGTTCGACTCCACACCAGTGATAACCGTTTCCGCTAAACGTTCCGACGAAACGGTCAGACTGATCTACGGCGATAACGGTATCGGTCTTCCGGACGACACGGGACCTGCCAGAGCAGCAGGTTCGCGTGACGGGTTCGGTATGAAGCTTATTGAAGCATTGGCTGACCAACTCCAGGCGACAACGCGGATCGATCGAGAGTCAGGTACACAGTTTGTGTTCGAGTTCGCGAACAGCTCACTGCCGAGTGAATCCTGAACACGCTCGATGGCACGTACCCAGCGGCGCGTATTTCGATCCACTCATTGATGTTCGACAGTTCCCGGTATACAATCGAGGCAATGCGTGACCCCGTCTGGGTGGAGTACGAACGCACATTCTCTGACCAGATATCGCTCATTGTTCGCGCGCTGTGTGTTGCAAATGCCATTGCCGCGATATTGAACCATCTTAGCGCAAACGTCCTGTTTACATATCTCAACACTGTTCTTGCACTTCTGTTTCTGCTGGTGTATCGGTCTCGAAACCGGATCTCTACTCTACAAGTGGTGCTGCTGATCGTAGGTACCGGATACCTGTTGGCGATCACATCACTGCTGACCAGCGGACTCGTCGGCTCAGCCGGGATGGTCCTCGCGGTAGTACAAGTTGTCGCAATCGTGTTTTTAAAGCTCAAGCCGGCGATACTTATTGGTGGTGTTGGTGTAATTCTGTTCGTTGGAATCGGCTGGTTCATCTCCCGGGGAATCATTCCTGTTGACCCGCAGGTTTTCGAACGGGTGTTTGCGTTTCCACAGTGGATTGTGCAGACGTTCGTACTTGCTACTGTCGGAATCGTGGCGATCTCGTTAGTCAGCCAGATGCGATCGCGTCTGCTCGAAACGATTCAGAAACACCGGGAACAGGCTGCAGCTCTCGAGAACTTCGCGTACAGGGATCAGTTGACGGGTCTTCCGAATCGGTATCGGTTCCGCGAGGAGGTAAGCCGGTCCATGGACGACAGTGGCGTGTCTTCGGGCGTACTGTTACTCGTCGACATACGACACTTTCGCGTAGTAAACGCATTGTACGGAACCGAGATTGCCGATCAACAGCTGCAAAACGTAGCCACAATGCTTACTGGATTGAACAGTAAGGTAGGAACCGTTGCCCGTGTCGGAGATGCTGAGTTTGCGGTCTGGCTTCCGAACGCATCAAAAGAATGGATAGAACACGACTACCGGCAGTATCGTGCCGAATCGCGACGCTCACTGGACGAGCGTACTCCTGGACCACAAATAGATCTGTACAAGGGGCTTGCACAGTATCCGCGCGACGGAACGCGGTTCGATGAATGTACGCAGGCAGCTGCAATTGCGCTGCAGCACGCAATTAACCGGGACGAGCGGAAACTCGTATGGTTCGAGCCAGGAATGAAGGATGCTTCCAAACGGGATCAGCAGATCGAGCAAAAGGTGACCGAAGCGTTCGCGAACAACGAGTTCTTGCTCGTATACCAGCCAAAAGTCAACCTGAGTTCTTCCCGTATAGTTGGACTCGAGGCACTGAGTCGGTGGAACAGTTCAAGCGTTGGTCCCGTGAACCCTTAATTGTTTGTCGCGGCACTGACGCGAAAGGGGCTGGTACTGGATTTTACGCGCAGGACACTGACAACGGCTCTAAGGCACGTTCCTTTGGTGGATAGGCGATTCGATGCTTCGGTCTCCATTGCGGTCAACATCTCGCCTGTGGCGCTCCTTGACCCGGAGTTTATCGACTGGGCGGTTTCGCAGTTTCAAGCCGAGTCGGTAGATCCTTCCCGGATAATGTTTGAGATTACAGAAGATGTCTTTATGGAAGACTTGACTACAGTTGATTCACTGATCCGCAGATTGCGCAGCGAAGGTATCAAGGTATCGCTCGACGATTCTGGTACCGGGTACTCCTCGCTCAGTTACGTAAGTGGCCTGCCCCTCGCAGAAGTGAAAGCTGACAAGACATTTGTCGAACGTATAAACGACGACACAAAGGCGCTCGATCTGTTTCGTGCGATCAGTTCCATGGCGGAAACTCTCGGGTACGACCTTGTCGCCGAGGGAGTCGAAACCCGCGAGCAGCTTGCGGCGATCCGGACCACATCCTGCAGGATCGCTCAAGGGTACCTTTTCGGAAAGCCCGAGCCGCTTGAGTAGCGACAACCAGTCCTGTATAAAGCCTTCACGTTGACATGCACAGAACGAACGCATTAGAATTCCGACTCCGCTTTAAGGCCTCCCGCTCACCCCTCGTCACCCGCCAGTTCCGCCAGCAACCCGCGCAGATCAAGCCGGGCGTTGTGCATGGCAAGCGATCCGTCGGGGTTCCGTGGCCAGTACTCCTGCGGCCGGTCGCGGTACAGTTCGAGTCCGTTTCCGTCGGGATCGCGCAGATACAGCGCTTCGCTCACTCCATGGTCACTCGCGCCTTCAAGCGGCACGTCGTGGTCAATGAGCCGCTGCAACGCCTCGGCGAGCGCCCGGCGATCAGGATACAGAATCGCCACGTGATACAGTCCGGTCGTTCCCGGCGCTGGTGGCGCTCCCCCGGCGCTCTCCCAGGTATTCAGACCAATATGATGATGATATCCGCCGGCTGACACGAACGCTGCCTGGTCGCCGAAACGCTGCATGAGTTCGAATCCGAGGACTCCGCAGTAAAACTTTAGCGATCGTTCGAGGTCCGCAACCTTCAAGTGTACATGTCCGATCCGTGTTTCGGGGTTCATATCATTACTATCCTACTGTGACTCTGCGTCTTGGGCCGTATCTACGATACGGCGCAGCTCAGCGACATGAGACTGGAAGGCGATGCGACCCGCACGCGTAAGCGCAAGCCATGTTCGTTGCCGTGTGTTGACTGTGCGCTTCAGTACGCTTACATACCCGGCTTTTTCGAGGTAGGCGACCTGTTTCGACAGGACTGAGTCTGACACAC
The DNA here is from genome assembly GCA_007128315.1 of Spirochaetaceae bacterium. Classification (GTDB taxonomy): domain Bacteria; phylum Spirochaetota; class Spirochaetia; order DSM-27196; family SKKC01; genus SKKC01. Next base: position 5,934 of record SKXQ01000155.1, read on the forward strand.
CTATCTCGTCCCGAACGACTCCGAACTCAGCTTCGTCCAATGGCGCGAGCACCGAGCAGATCCGCAGGCGGGTCGGAGGGTGAATGACCTCGTTGAACGCGGGTGTCGTCATTCGGCAGATACCGATTTGCGATATGCACGCATCCACACGCGTCCGCCGACGAAGCCTGCCACGACTGTGACGGCTGCTCCGACGAAGCCCGGCCAGATCAACCCGTGGGCCTGTCTGAGGTAGAAGACCGTTAACATAACCGTACAGACGAAGACCGCAAGTAGAACCGCTATGGTACGGGTCCGACCTGCACGGTACCCGGAAACCCAGACCCCGTAGCGCTCCTGGTATGCGGTCATGATTCTGCCGAGTCCGAACGTTACCAGGGCGATCGACAGCACATTGAACGGGATTGGCAGCACCATACTGATCACAAGCCCACCGATAGCACCAAGCCACATAGCTTCATACCATGGCGCGCTTTCCGGTATTCTCCCGGCAGCGGCGCGGCCGTAAGCGGTGGTTTCGTCCAATGCCGCGCGCGCTTCACCCGACTCATTTCCTGACTGGGTCACTACAATCTCCTTGCATATTGTCACTTTCCACTGCGGAAAACGATAACAGTTACTTTCCAGAGTGTCAAGTTACGTTTTTCTGATATGGAAAATGTTTTAAGGCATTGTTTTGGTCGTCACGTGGGAGGATACCAGTCTGTTGTGGTATCGTTGAAACGATACCGTCGCTACGGAGTAATTCGTGCAACAGCGTAAGAGAACGTACAGCATATTCTGTCTTATCGTGACATTTATCGCGGGCGCTTCCGTTGCCAGCGGGAGTCCCGCTCCGATTACTCACAGCAGAGACGACGGGCGAGTTTCTGAGGATCGGTTGAGGGATGTTCCGCGTACTCTCAGCCTGAACTCACGAATGGCTCGCGACACACCTGAGCAAATGCACCCGGACGTCACGGCTTTGCTAAAAATGCTCGTCAGTTCGGGTAACAGCAGCCAGGATGCGTTTTTTGTCCCCGAGAA
>SKXQ01000153.1 GCA_007128315.1 Spirochaetaceae bacterium
GCCGCCTCGATCTTCGACACCGGGCTTTTCGACTTCGACCGCGCCCATGAACACCCGCTCTGGGCCAAGGAGCTTTACGGCTTCGCCGGCCACATGCCGGAGACCGAGGAATACGGGATTTCCAGCTTCGTCTACCGCGCCCGCCGCCCCTTCGACCCCGAGAGGATCCACGATCTGCTCAACGGCCCGCTGCCCGGCGTGATCCGCGCCAAGGGGCATTTCTGGCTGGCCACGCGGCCAAACTGGGTGGCCGAATTCAGCCTCGCCGGCGCCATCTCCTCGGTCACGCCGCTGGGCGGCTGGTGGGCGGCGGTGCCGCAGGATCGCTGGCCGCCGGACCCCGAACTGCAGACCAGGATGCGAGGTCGGTTCTTCGGCTTCACTCATGTTCCGGGGAGCATAGCCCATGTTTGAAAAGTGCAACAAGTCAGACGAAACATCACGAAATTTCGACTTTGCGCTTTCGCAGTTGCGGGGTAGGCTCGTGCGATGAACACCTCAATTGTTGACTATGGGGCAGTCTGCGACGGGAAAACCGATGACACCGATGCAATACAGGCAGCGATCCGCGCGGTCGGAGAAAACGGGGGAGGCACAGTCGTGGTCCCCGGCGGGCGCAGCACCGTGTGCGGACAGATACACCTTGTAAGCGGTGTGGAGCTCCACCTGGCAAGCGGTTCACTGTTTCTCGCAAGCGCCGATCCCGACCGCTACGGGTCAGAAGGCTTCGGCTGCGTCATCGAGACCTGGGGAGCCGAACACTGCGCGATAACCGGTACCGGCACGATCGACGGCCGCGGCATCGATTATATGCGAGGCGACCTGACCTACATATACGAACCCGCAGAGTGGCGACCCCGCCTCGTCGGCTTCGTCGATTGTCGCCACCTTACGATCCGCGACGTAACCTTTCGGGATTCTCCGAACTGGACGCTGCACCTTGTCGGCTGCGAACACGTAGCCATAGCCGGGGTCACGATAGACAACAACACAAAGATACCGAACTGTGACGGCATAGATCCCGATCACTGTCGCCACGTTACGATCTCGGACTGCCGAATCAAGGCAGGAGACGACGGGATCGTGCTCAAGAACACCAAAGAGTTTGCAGACCGCGGCCCGTGTGAAGACATCAGCATTACCAACTGCCAGATAGAATCCACCTCTGCGGCAATCAAGATCGGGAGCGAGAGCGTTTCGGATTTCAGACGCATTACGATTACCGGATGCGTTATCCGAAGCTCGCATCGCGGCATCGCGGTGCAATTACGGGATCAGGGGAACGTCAGCGATCTGCTCATTTCGAACTGCATAATCGAAACGCGCCTCTTCGAGGACCACTGGTGGGGAAAGGCTGAACCAGTGTACCTGACTGCCGTTCACCGCTTCGGCTCGGAAATGGACCGCGCGGGATTTGACCCGCCCGACTGGAACGCGACGAACGATCTTGGCGGCATTTCGCGCGTGCAGATATCCAACCTGATGGCCCGGGGAGAGAACGGCGTAGTTGTATACGGCACCCGATCCGTCGAGGGCAGCAGCAACATCCGCGACATTACCTTCTCGAACTGCCGCATCGAAGTTGTAAAAACATCGAAATGGCCCGCCGGTCGTATCGATATCCGGCCGTTTGACACGCTGGGGCCGGGGTTCCGCGATCCGGAACACGATCCGGGGCTTATCGATGCACCGTTCGGAGGTGTTTCTGTAACGTCAGCTGACGACATTCGTTTTCTCGACTGCGAGATACGATTCTCAGGTGCTCTCCCCCCCGAGTACGGAGAGGCACTGACGCTCCACGACTTACATGGAGTGGAACTCGACGGATTTCGGGGGGTACGCGTGTGAGCCATGTACACCAACCACTCCGATACGGAGTCAACTACGTACCCCGCAAGAACTGGTGGTACGTGTGGCAGGACTGGGACAGAGGTGCAATTACTGAAGACCTCCATGCGATCGCCGAGCTTGGGTTTGACCATATTCGGGCTCACTGTCTGTGGCCGGTGTTTCAACCGGATGTCGGATATATCAGTCCTGCTGCGGTGCAGCGATTCACGGAACTTCTGGAGATCGCCGACGGGGCGAATCTGGACGTAGTCCTGTCCCTCCTCGATGGATGGCTTAGCGGATGGGCGTTCTTTCCCGCCTTTGTGCACAGTCCTCGTGGCATGAAAAGTATTTATACTGACCCTGTTGTGGTGCAGGCAGAACGGGAGTTGTGTACAACACTTATTCGTGCTGCTGGCGGCAACCGAAGACTTCTTGGTATTGATCTGGGAAACGAAATCAATGTTCTTGAACACTTTGTACCCCGACCGACCCGTGAAGAAGGTGACTCGTGGGCACGCGACATGTTCTCCTGCGCGGAATCGACGCGCGAGGACCTGCTGCTGACCAATGGGGTCGATCACAACCCGTGGTACCGCAACACAGTGTTTTCGCGGACCGCACTCGCTCGGTCGGGCTCGCACACGTCGGTCCACGCGTGGGTTAAATTCACCGGCGCACTTGAGTTGTTCCCTCCGGGGCATATCGGTCGCGAGGCTATTGCACGCTACGCCGTCGAGCTCGCTGCCGCCTACGCAACTACGCCTGCCCGACCTGTGTGGCTACAGGAATTCGGTGCTTCGGGTGAATGGCTACCGGAGCACGAGATCATTCCCCTTATGGAGGCCACGCTGAATCGGGTCGAAAAGGTTCCGGAACTCTGGGGTGTGACGTGGTGGTGTTCGCACGACATAGACCAGAGTCACCGTGGGTTTTCGGGGCAGGAGTACGACATGGGCCTGCTGGACCTGCAGAACAGACCGAAACCCATGGGTGTGCACTTTCGCAACAGAGTTCGGACGGATAATAATGCGCGCCAGGTTTTTTCCGCTGACAGGGTCGCACTCGTGTTCGATGAATCTTCGTTCGACGATCCTGCTGAACGCGATCCGACCATGTTACCTGAGACATCGACCCTTCTGTCTCAAAAGCTTGTAAAACAGTTCATGCACTATCTCGCGGAACACGAAAATCTGTGCCTGCTCCATCGGTCACGAGCAGCCGACAGCACATACCTCGAAGAACGGGGAATAACCAGGGTCATAGACAACGGAGGCCTCCAATGACTCGACTTTCTGTGGACTACTATCCGGAACACTGGAATCGGGAACGCTGGCAGAGGGACTTTGAACTCATGCGCGATGCCGGGGTAACTGCAGTGCGTATGGGAGAGTTCGCCTGGTGCAGACTCGAACCGGAGCCCGACCGGTACGAGTTTTCATGGTTGCAGGAAGCGGTCGATCTCGCCTCACACCACGGCATACAGAGCATTCTCTGTACACCCACCGCCGCACCACCGGCGTGGCTTGTCGAACTGCACCCCGATATTCTTCCGACAGACGCAGATGGCCGCCAAATAGCCCTGGGCGCGCGTCGACACTGCGACCCCAACTCCCATTCGTTTCGCGAACGATCAATGCGAATCACGAAAGCGATGGCAGCGCATTTCCAGACGGTCTCGTCAGTATTCGCGTGGCAGATTGACAACGAGATATACGGAAACACTCCGTCGTACTCCGGTGCCACCCGGGACGCATTCCACACATGGATACAGAAACACTATCCATCGGTCGAAGACGTAAACTCGGCATGGGGAACGATTTTCTGGAGCGGGGAGTACCGCAGCGTGAACGACATCCCTCTTCCGGGAGGAAACCCGGGACCGGACGCAACCGCACACCATCCCTCGCTGAGACTCGAGTTTCATCGGTTTGTGTCAGCATCGTGGGCAGAGTTTGTTCGCGAACAGGCGGCCATTCTGCGCGGTGTGAACTCGACGTGGATACTAACCACGAACGCCTACCTGTTCCGCTGGGGCATGGATATGAACCATCGCGACCTGTTCGAGTGTCTGGATGTCTATTCGTTCGACAACTACTCACACTCCCTGCACGAAAACTCGTTCTACTGCTCGTTCGCGCGCAGCATTAAGCCCCGCTTCTGGATTCTGGAGCAGCAAAGCGCTTCACCGCATGCACAGCACGAGTTTCCATCGGAACACAACAGGCTTTCCCGTTACACGCGCGCGGTCGTATCCCACGGGTGCGAACTGGTCTCGTTTTTCCGCTGGCGACAGTGCCGCTTCGGCCAGGAGCAGCATCACGGCGCTATACTGCCCCATACGGGCGAGCCAGGTGACCTGTATGACGAACTCAAAGAGCTTTCACGGGGACTCGCCACGGATCCTCCGGTCCCGTCTGAGGGCCCTGAGGTCGGCGTTTATTTTTCATGGGAGGACGGCTGGATACGAGAAATCGATGGAAGCAGGGACTATGTGACGGTTCACGTAGAGTCGATACATCAGGGCCTGTACAATGCGGGGGCTCGCGTCACGTACCTGTTCTGTGCCGACGACGTCGAGGCATTTTCCCTGGCCGCACCGACCGCCGTACTTATATGCCCCATGAAAATGATTCGGGACGACGGCCTGTCGATTGCGCTCCTGCAGGCCGCGCGCGGCGGCTTAACCGTATACATAGGAAGTGACTACGGAGCCAAGGATCGCCATAACGTATTTCATGAAGAACTGATTCCTGCAGAGATCGCTCGAAGTCTTGGCATCCGCGTGCTGCGGCGATTTCGTCTGCAGACACCGCTCGAAACAGAATCAGGATACACCGTAACAACCCGATTCGATGAGATCGAGCTCGCAGGTGCAGAAGCCATTGACTATGTCACCGTTGACACCGGTGGTTCCGGTTCAGCTTCTGCGAGGCTACCGATTGTTACCGTCCGGACCGTCGGTGCCGGAAAACTGTGCTACGTCGCCGGACTACTCGACCATGCGTTCTGGGCGACCGTGGCAGGGTAATACGCCTACGACAGACCGATGCGCCGACCCGCAATTCCTATCTCGTTCGTGGCGTTTGCAGCGACGCGAAACCGCACGGCACCAGGAGGTGGGCCGTCGGAACCTTTCGCGAGACCTACCTCGTAGGTGCCATGAAAGGCACGAAACTGCACACATCCATGCTCGTCGGTGCGGACTTCCAGGTTACTACGCCATTGTTCATTCAAAAGGGCCTGAACGGCACGATATACCGGTCCCAGGGAATGCGAAGCGTTTCGCTCTGACCAGTCGATTGCGTCGGACATAAACCCCCAGAACGAGAATGCCTCTACGGCCGGATGCGAAAACGCGACCGTCAGATACCGGACAATATAGGCGGCACGTGCTTCTTCGGTCTCATCGTAACCGCTCATGTAACGCTTCCCGCTGCCAGCCTCAGGACCAGCGACCATCGCGTCGGGCCTCGCAAACAGATCCCGACGCGCCCAGAACTCGGTGATATGCAGTGGTATTCCCGCCTGCGAAAGTTCGTCATATACAGCCATCTGTTCAGCCGGATCCATGAGTCCCCCGGTGTGAGACTGGAGACCAAGCGCGTCTGGCATGAGCTGAGCCCGATCAAGCTCATTGAGTACTTCAAGCATACGACGTCGCTGCAAAGTCGCGGTAACCTCGGTCCCATCGGAAGCACGCGGGGGCTGTGGGCCATCCTGCTCCATCCCGTAATCGTTCAGAACAAAGGTATTTCCCGGCGCCTCTTCACGACACCAGGCAAGCACTCGAGACACGTAGGCCGCGATTCGTGACACAGGCTCAAGGTGGGGCCACTCACGTGAAGCGAGATTTTCGGGTGCTGGCTCCCATAAAGCCTCATTAACGAGATCCCACGTAGAGACCTGCTTGCCAAAGGCAGCGAGCAGGGAGCGAATACGGACCTCTGCGAACTTCATCTGGGTTTCGGCGTCGTACCGCATAAGCCATGCGGGCCAGCACTTCGGAATTGACCAGAACAGGGGATGCCCCTTTACGTTAAGCTTCTCAGAGGCCGCCCACTGAACAACCGAACGCATGTGAGAGAGCCTCAGGTCACCCTGACGGTCTTCGGTCTTCGACATATCGTGCTCAGGGCGTTCAGTCCAGTAACACAACGCAGTAGCACTGTTCAGACACTCGACGAATCGCCGTTTCCAGAACATCGCACGATCAGAGTCGCCCAACCCTGACCGTATCATCCCGTCGAGAGGATCCGTCTGGTCACCGACCGGGAAGTCGTGGGTCAGTTGTTTTACTGCGAGCGAGACGCCCGGCTTCGGGTTCCCCGACGAATCAGTGATACGAAGCAGAACATCCGACTTGCGGTGCTGCACTATTCTCTCGTGTGCTGTGGCAAGAACCTCACGTCCTGCCTCCGAAATGTCCCCTGCGCCTCCTGCGTCCAGCGCAGCCCATTCTTCGCCACCATTTCCGGTTCTCACGTATTCCCTCCGAGTTCCACCAAGCCGCTCTTCAGATCGGTCCGCGTATCAAGCCCCGGCAGAATCAGTTCGACCTGAGTACCTTCTCCCGCAGATGATTCGATGGACATATCAAAATCATTCCCGTAGATGTGACTCAGTCGCATGTATATGTTTCTGAGTCCGATCGATTTCATGCTGTCGTTTCCTCGCTCGTGAGGTCCGGCCGAACCGCGCACCATGCGCTCCCGGGCAGCCCGAAGCGTTTCCTCTGACATGCCTTCCCCGTCGTCCTTGACCGAAATGTGAATCGTGTTATCAGAGCACGCCGTGGAAATCGTCAGCACACATGTGCGACCTGTCGGCAGGATACCGTGAAACAACGCGTTTTCGACCAGTGGCTGCACGATGCTGCGGGGCACGAATAGCCTCTTGGAGTCGGGATCGATATTCCACTCTGTGGTGTACATGTCCCCGTATCGGTACCTTTGTATAACCAGATAATGCCAGGACATGCGCAGTTCGGCCTCGAGCCGTTCAAGCACTGCATCAGCACTGATTCTCAGAGTGTCCTGCAGTATCGAGATAAGGGACGAGACC
>SKXQ01000173.1 GCA_007128315.1 Spirochaetaceae bacterium
GAACTACTGTGGAAACTTCTCGAACCGGATGAAAAGGCAGGGATTACGCTTACCGAAAGCCGCATGATGCAACCCGGAGCGTCCGTATGTGCGTTCTGCTACGCGCATCCCGAGGCCAAGTACTTCTCGGTCGGCCGCGTTGCGAAGGACCAGGTCGAAGACTACGCGGCTCGCAAGGGAATCGAGACGCTCGAAGCGGAAAAGTGGCTGCAGAGCGTACTGGCGTATTAGCTGATTTCCGCGTACCCCGGGTCAGACACAACCCGAACGCGCTATACTGCCTATCCACACACCTGCTCTCGTGCGATATTCTGACGTCGTACAGGAGTATTTTTTGGCCGGAAAACCTTTCATCCATCACCGAAGACTCATTCTCGTAGCGACGATCCTGTCTGTCTCACTGTTTGGCGACGGCCTGCTCTACGCGGTACTCCCGAACCGCCCCGGAGCGTTCCACGTTACAGTATGGCAGATCGGGATACTGCTCTCAGCGAATCGCTTCATCAGGATCATTACAAACGAGATCGCCGGCCATGTACGCGGAGGCGCTCTGAGCAGCACGCACGCCGACCGGAACCTGGTACTGGCAGCTGGACTCGGTGGGTTGATTACGATCGGATACGCAGTTCCATGGGGCTTTGCGTGGCTCCTGACGCTCCGGCTTCTGTGGGGAGCCTGCTGGTCTGTTCTCTGGATCGGTGGATCGATGGTCGCGATCGAAGAATCGAACGAGACAAATCGCGGAACCGTAATGGGACTTTTCCATGGAGCCATACGTTTTTCCAGTGGTGGTGTAGTCCTTATTGGGGGGGTGGCTGTGGACCTGTTCGGTCCGGCCGGAGCATTCCTTGCCTTCGCTGCTGCCGGCCTTGTGGCTACGGCGATTTCCGGTACCAGACTGATCCGTTTACCCAGGTCGCTGGGGAGCGCGAACAAGGCGAGCGCGCCCCGACGTACGACCGACTCCGCGGATGCAGCCGGCAAAATAGCCCCGCTGGCCGTGACTACGGGGGTCTGGTTGATCGTCGCGACGATCATGATCAGCGGCGAGGGCTTCGCAACACTGACAGGCGCCATCGTCGCAGACCATATCGTCGGTCAGGCCGCCCTCGGAGGCGCGTCGGCCACGATCACAGGTGTCCTTCTTGGAGTATGGAAGTTCGGCGGACTGCCTGCAGGCTTCATGATCGGGTACGTCGGAGACCGTTTCGGTCGTCTGCTGACCGTCGGAGCGGTCATTGTTTTCCAGGTCCTTATTGTCGCAGTCATAGCGATGGCCGACGACTGGCGGACACTCACCGCATCACTCGCAGTCTTTCTGGTACTGGCAAGCGGAGTCCGTGTCGCAGCAATTGCAATCTCCGCAGACTACGTCGCTACCTGGGGAAGTGACGTCGCAATGGGTCGGGTGTCGACGGTGTCGGATATATCGAGGGCGATCGGCCCCCTGGCAGCATTTGCCATATATGCCCGATCCGGACTGACAGGAGCTTCCGTTTTCACGGGAGCGGCACTTGTTCTGACGCTTATTGTTCTCGCACACGACAGCCGGATGGAAAGACCGAGTAAATCCGCAGCTTCCGACGGCACCGTATCGCCCGACGTGTAGAAGACAAGGCCTATACCGTGGAAACGTCCTGGACCGCGGCGCTACCGTGACGCTCGCTCCATTGGACCATCTCTTCAAGAATTGGCAGCAGCTCCCGGCCACGCTGTGTGAGGGCGTATCTCGTGTGGGGTGGCATGTGGGAGACAACCTCTTTGGTGATGATCTGCAGGTCCTCCAGACGCTGCAACCGGTCTGAAAGGGTACGAGGGTTGATTGTACCTGCCGGGGTATGCTGTATCTCGCAGAACCGCCGGGACCCTGATTCCAGGGACTGTATAATGAAGGGATTCCATTTGTCTCCGAGGACCGCCATCGCCGCGGCCATACACCGATGTTCCATAAAAACTTGACTATTCCTTTCGAATTCGCTATCTATAATATACTACTATATTTTTTATAGTGTTATCAGATCACCAGTATCAAGGAGCACATATGAACACAGTCAAGATTATCATCGGATCGACTCGACCGCAACGTTTCGGGCCGCAAATTGCATCGTGGGTCAAGGGTATCGCCGACGAGGCAGCAACTGCCAACGGCAACACCCGGTTCGAGCTCGTAGACCTCGCGGAGGTCAACCTGCCCCTTTTCGACGAGGCGATTCCGCCGATGATGAACCAGCCTGCCAACGAGCACACTAAGAAGTGGGCGGGCATCGTAGCCGAAGCAGACGGCTACATCTTTGTAACCCCGGAGTACAATCACTCCACCAGCGCTGCGCTGAAGAATGCCATCGACTATCTGATCTATGAGTGGGCGCACAAGCCAGTTGCCTTCGCCAGCTACGGCAGCCAGGCCGGAGGGACCCGGGCGGTAGAACACCTTCGCGCGATCGCCGGCGAGCTCAAGTTGTATGACCTTCGTGATCAGGTCATGATCTCGAACTACTGGGCGCAACTGGACGAGAAGGGTCAGTTTGTCCCCACCCCCGAGCAGGGCGATGCCGTAAAGGCGATGGTAGAGGCGATCATGTTCTGGACCGAGGCAATGAAGGCGCCCCGGCAGAAGCTCGCCAGCCAGCAATAGAACGTTATCGCGGAGGCGTCGCCGCTCACCCCGGGCGGCGCGTCTAGGGCATGGACATGCCGCGCGCGACTTCGACGAGCAGGTACCACTCCTCACGGGAGAGCTGGACGGTATCTGCCGCCACGGCGGCGGCTATACGGTCCTTATCAGTTGTTCCAATCACCGGAAGTACCGGAGCCGGATGCCGCAGGATCCACCCGAGTACAATCGCCTCGCGGCTCACCCCGTGGTCGGACGCCATGCGTTCGACAAGCCGGGAGACTTTTGTCGCGCGGGACTTCTGATCATCTGACCAGTTCTCCGGAAACTCTCGACCCGTCAGATAGCCCTTTGCCAGAGGCGACCAGGCTTGAAGCTGAACACCATGCTGTCTGCAATACTCGAGGCTGTCGGCCGGACGCATGACGTGCTCGGGTCGGCGCTGGTTCACCGCAGTGCCATATACGAGCATATCCGGATGCATGAGACTGATCTGCATCTGGTTTGCAATCAGCGGATCGTCGATGACTGAATCGAGCAGCGCCATCTGCGCCGCGGAGTGATTACTGACCCCGAAGGCGCCGACCTTACCCTCGGATTTCAGTCTGTCGAACGCGCGTGCAACCTCTTCGGGCTCGACCAGCGAGTCAGGCCTGTGCAGGAGCAGAATATCAAGCGTGTCGACTCCAAGCCGCGAGAGGATGCCGTCAACTGACCACAGGATGTGATCGCAGGAGTAGTCGTAACGCACTGGTGCGCCGTATGGGTACGCATCGCTCGGCTCTTGCGGAAAGCGAATCCCGCATTTGGATTGCAGAACAATTCTGTCACGCAGTCCGGGATGCTCGCGCAGATACTCGCCGAACACCGTCTCGGACTTGCCCCGGCAATAAATGTCTGCATGATCAAAGATCGTAATTCCAGCATCTACCGCTGCGTCGAGCGCGGCAAATGCCTTCCGACGCACGTCGTCGGTAATAGGGGTCTCGTCCCAACTGCCCCCGATCTTCATACATCCGTATATCAGTCGTGTCGTCTGCATGCCGCCGTTCGGCCACTGGTACTGCTTCATGTAAGCAGCGTATCACAGAGCGCAGTGTTTTTCGAGCGTAAGCCGAATGGAGCTCTCGGCCCAATAAACGTCGGCGTTCACGGGTACCGGGGTACCCATGTAGCCGCAGACGTGGAGGTACTTCCGGATAGGTTCGGGCAAGCCTGTTGTCAACTCGTCGGAGAACACCGCCCCGCCCCTGGCACCACTGCACGCGGCACCTGCGTTGCGACTGAGAAGTGCGGACCTGTCTTTGAAAAACACCTTCTTCATACCGGTGTTTATATCCTGGAAGAGTTGAAGCTGACAGGGCCTGAGGCTCTGGTCAGCGGCAAGATAGCGTTAGAAACAGGTAGGTAGCCGCTGAAATAACGCCACTCCGTCAATTCGCATCACTCAAAATCCGGGGTTACGCGGTATCGTACATTAACTACGATAATCATTCGGTCGCGCGCAGACCGAGAGACTCAAGATAAAGGACAAGTGCTCGAGGATTATTCGAGCTGACACCGTCGACACCCCATTCGTGATAGCGATTTATCTGTCGTCCGGGCGACGCACCAACATGGATACTTAGCCCTGCGTCAGCAGCTCGGCGTATACGCTCCTCCGTTGCGTACTCTGCGCTCGGACTCCACGCGTACAGGTTGTTGTCGATAGCCATGTCGAGGCCGTCATAGCGGGACGGAGGCGACCAGTCTATCAACAACAGACGCAGGTCGGGGTTCTCCTCCCTGACCATCAGGAGTGCCTGTAGATCGAACGAGGAGAAAAGTACCTGTTGTGTCACACCAAGGGTCTCTACAATGCGTACTGCCTCCGTGACAGTTCGCCGCACCAGCGCCGTCGTTCGCGATCCAGTCTTTATTTCCAGGTTCAGCTCGGCCCGACCAGCCACAAGATCGATCACTTCACGCAATGTCGGAATCCGTTGACCGGCAAACTCGTTGCCTTTCCACAGACCAGCATCAAGCTCTTTCAGTTCTTCAAGTGTGAAGGAGTCCACGCGACCATGTCCGTCGGTTGTTCTGTCGACTGACGTGTCGTGCAGGATAACCACGTGACCGTCTGCGGTCATTGCGAGATCCATTTCCAGTCTATCAGCGCCAGCGAGAATTGCCTGCTCAAATGCGAGCAGCGTAAGCTCGGGAAAGTGAGAGCTGTATCCACGATGAGCTTGAACAAACATGTAATCCGCCCTGACCGACGACGTCCCGCACGCACACAACGCCACGCAAACGATAATGATGGCCGTCTGAGGACCCCGTCTCACACAATATCGACCGTGATCAGTGGTCTCCGGTAGCGGCCATCGGAACTGATCCAGCACCTCGTCTCCTACCCTTTCAGTCCAGTGACGGTAATCCCCTCGAGGAAACGTTTCTGAACAAAAAAGAAGAGGATCAGAATCGGAACCGTCGCGAGTGTCGATGCCGCGGTCAGTTCGTTCCACTCGATCATCCATGAATCCTGAAGAGCCTTCAGACCGATCTGAATAACGCGCATTCGATCACTATTCGTCACGATAAGAGGCCAGAGAAAGCTGTTCCAGGAAGCAAGAAAAGCGTACAGACCCACCGTCAAAAGAGCTGGCTGCGATAGCGGATAAATGATCGTAAACAGATAGCGGATACGGCCACACCCATCGATTTCCGCGGCATCGTCGAGATCGCGTGGGATTTGCATATAAAACTGTCGCAACAGAAAAATGGAAAAACCACTGACTGCAAATGGAACGATCAGGGCCCGGTACGTGTCGAGCCAGCGGATATAATTCAGGCTTATATAGTTTGGTATAACAATGACCTCCATAGGAATCATCATTGTTCCAAGAAAAACGAAGAACATTGTCTTGGCGCCTTTGAAACGGATCTTTGCAAAGGCGTATGCGGCGAGCGATCCAAGGAGCACATTACTCAGCCCGATCGAAATCGCAACAACGGTCGAATTGTAAAAGTAGCGGGCGAACGGCACCATTTGCCAGATGTACCGATACCCGTCAAAATTCGGTTGGGAAGGAAACAAACGAGGTGGATACGACAGAATTTCCGATTTCGGCTTGAAGCTGGCAGACAACATCCAGAAGAACGGCAGGTTCAGTACAATAACGAAAACAACCAAAAACAGCTCAATCGCAAGGATCGCCGGCGTAAGTTGTTCTTTCTTTCCCAGTGGTTTGAGTCCAAACATGATTTTACTCCAGCCTATTGATAATGCACGCGTTTCTCACCAAACGTGAACTGCACGAGTGTAAAAAGAAAAATCACGGAGAAAAGAAAATACGCGATAGCCGACGCATACCCCATTCTAAAATACTGAAACGCGTTTCTGTACAGAAAGTACGGAAGCACGTCAGTCCCGCGAGCTGGTCCGCCAGCTGTCATAATGACAATAGACGTGAAGACTCGCATCGAGGCGATGATCTGCATTACCGTCACGAAAAAAGTTACGGCCGAAAGCAATGGTATGGTGATCCGTCGGACCATCTGAAGGTTGGAAGCTCCGTCTATCGTAGCCGCCTCGTAATAGAACGACGGAATCGCTTGAAGGCCGGCGAGCAGGATGATCGTATTGTATCCGACACGCTTCCATATACCGACGATAATAACGGCGATAAGCGCCTGATTCGGATCATTAAGCCACATCAGACGTGGCAAGCCGAGAGTCTGAAGAATATGGTTTGCCAATCCAAACGTCGGCTCGAAAATGTACTGAAAGACAATCGCTGCGGCAGCCATGGATGTTATGACCGGTAAATAGATTAAGATGCGAAACACCGAAACCGCATGAAGAATGTTGTTCAGCATTATGGCCAGCACGACTCCGAGGCCCACGGTGATCGGTACGGTCCCGATAACATAAAGAATCGATACGCGAAACGCATTCCAGAACTGCTCGGAAGTCAACATCCGAACATAGTTTTCAAAACCGACAAATTGCATTGACGACATCATATTCCACCGCTGCAGGCTGACGAAAAATGCAACGCCCATAGGAGCAAATATGAAGAGAAAAAAAATCACCGCTGCAGGCGTAATAAAAAGCCAGCCTTGCACGTTATTGATGACACTGCGTCGGCTCATGCACAGCCCCCCTTGTACACTCGAATAACCGGGTGCCGTACAAGGCACCCGGTTA
>SKXQ01000026.1 GCA_007128315.1 Spirochaetaceae bacterium
GCACGGAATTGACCCGCAACCCGGCTTTCGTATAGCGTGCCCGTCAGTGGACAAGACACCGCTGCTGGCCGAGATCGAAGGAGCAGCCTCCCGTTATCTTGAGGTGTACTTCGGAGAGCGCGATCTCAGAGGTACGATCGAACTCATTCACCCCGAAATGACAGGTTTCGGCACGGCCAGAGATGAGATCGGTTTCTCGGGTGCAGCTTCGCAACACCTGTACCAGCGGGACATCGAGCAGGCCCCCGGTCCCATTGAATGGGATGTTCTGCGCAAACATGTGACGACAATCGGCAGTACCGTCGGCATCGTTGCTCTCGAACTGAACCTGGACCTCTCGATACTGGATCAGCGGGTGCGCATGAACGGAACGCGATTCACGATGGTCTTTGAGCGAACGGCAGACGGATGGACACTTACCCATCAGCATGTGTCCATGCCGACGAGCGTACACGGAGAGAACGAGGCGTATCCGCTCAAGGAAATCGAAGAGCGCACCCGGGTACTCGAACGCATGGTCGCCGAGAAGACCCGGGAGCTTCAGAAGAAGAACTCCGAACTCGCGTACCGGGCGATTACCGACTCTCTGACCGGACTCTATAACCGCATGAAGACCGAACAGGTGTTGAGGCAGGAGATACAGCGGGTGCGCCGTCACACTGTTCCTCTGTCGGTCATTCTCATGGATATTGACCACTTCAAGCGAATCAACGATACCCTCGGACACGGTGTCGGTGATTCGGTCCTCACCGATGTCGCAAACCTCCTGCAGTCGCGCATACGCGAGACGGACACAGTCGGACGCTGGGGCGGTGAGGAATTCCTGATTGTTTGTCCAATGAGTACCGTCGAGGAGTCTTCACAACTCGCTGAAGCGCTCCGCGAGAAAATCGAGTCCCGGGATTTCGTGTGTGATCACACTGTTACGGCGAGCTTCGGTGTGGCCTCGTATGAGGGCGGAGACGAGCTCGAGACTATCGTCCGATACGCCGACACGGCCATGTACGAAGCAAAAAACATGGGCCGGAACAGAGTCCGCCGCGCTCAGCGCAGCTGATGCACCGCGAACAGATCAGACCGACACTGCACTCTTGGTGTCTTCTGCCACCTGGCCGTCGTGCAGCCGGATCACGTGATCGGCGATATCGACGATCGTTGGATCGTGGGTAGAAAAAACAAAGGTCGTCGCAAGTTCCTGGTTGATCCGTTTCATGAGCTCGATGATGGACGCGCCTGTTTTCGAGTCAAGATTAGCCGTCGGTTCATCCGCGAGGACTATGCGCGGACGCGTCACCAGTGCCCGGGCGACGGCTACCCGCTGTCGCTGGCCACCGGACAGCTCGTTTGACCGGTGCGTCCGCCAGTCGGTCAGACCGACCGCTTCGATCAGATAATCGACGTACTCGCGTCGTTCAGCCTTGGACGGCGGCTTCTTCCCCAGTAAAAGCGGAAACTCAATGTTCTCGTAGACGTTCAGTACGGGGATCAGGTTGAATGACTGGAAGATGAAACCGATCGTCTCGTGGCGCAGCCGCGTTATGTCCCGGTCGCTCAAGCCCGATGTTTCGTGTCCCGCGACCTCGACGATACCGCTCGTTGCGACGTCGATGCAGCCGATAAGGTTCAGTATCGTTGACTTCCCACTGCCGCTCGGTCCGGCGATGGAGGCAAAGTCACCTTCCTGTATCGCGATGTTTACGCCTTTGACTGCCTCAACCTTGGTGCGTCCGAGGTCGTAAATTTTCCATGCCTCTTTCAGGCGCACCGCCGGGCTTCCTGTCTTATGCTCTGTGCTGCTCATGTATTCTATCCTTGTGGCTTTTAACATACCGCCAATGCCGCCCGTGCGCAAAAAGAACTGCTCACAATTGACAGAATTTTCACATTTTCCAGAGCTACCGTGTCTAATATGAGAATGAAACCTGCGCAATGAGCCCGACCGCAGCGACCCCGTCCATGCTAACCGCCGTTCCCAGGCTAAGAGGTGCTGACCTGTAGAATGACGATGGAGGTCCGTACTGTACCGGCAGGCCTATCGAAACGCTCAGATCCCGCGCGACGGTCGCCGACAGCCCCGCCGTCACGTCGCCGGAGTGATCCGCTATGTCGTGTCGCCACTGCACGCTGGGCCGCCAGCGGTTGCCAAGCGCGCTGACCTGCGGCATGCGTACCGCCGTCCCGAATCGGTGGCCCATGAAATCGGGGGCCGTCGAGTCGTAGCGGTGCTCAACCCCAACCACCCACGCGGGGTCACCACCGGTCCAGGCGAGTTGCGTCAGCAGACTCAGGGAAAACTCGTCTTCAGGAAAAAAAGGTGCCGTGAAGCCCCAGCTGTTGGTCGCCTCAACGGTCAGATCGAAGTCGCCGAAGCCCGCCGTGGCGTGGACCGCCGATTTCCATGGTTCGGTAACCCGCCTGCGCAACGCGATACCGGTTGCGACCGATCCTATCGTCGTTTCAAACTGGGCTGCGTAGGCGAAGGCTCTGGGGTCTTCTGCTCCGTAGGTGGACGCCCACGACCCCTGGCTGAAGATCATTCCCGTCGCAGTCCCCCGGGCGACCGGGACAGTCGCACGCACCGCCGCACCCCCTGAAGCCTCCGATACAAAATTCGCCGTATTCCCGAGTATGCGACCGAGGCCCCAGGTCGTACTGAAGCGCCCGAGACGAAAGAGCACGGTATCGGCGAGTGTATAGTCAATAAACAGCGTGCTGACCGAGGGCGCCGAGAAACTCATGGAGCCGGGATTCAGGCTCGTCGACAGTGCTCCCGAGAAGCGGATATGCCCTCGCGGTCTTGAGTCGACGCGCAGGGTCGAGCTCATGCTGTAGCCTGCTATCCAGTTGGCGTAGTCGGAAACGCTCTCGGCGTCGCCTCCGTCCCACGGCCATTCGATCAGCGCGATACCGGCACCGAGTCCGGCCGAAACCGACCCGGAGAAGCTTGTCGGACTCGTCGTCAGGGCTTCGAGGTCTATGCCGCCGGCAGCCGGCCGCTGCGGTCTGGCAGGGGCCTCGTCTACCCCGTTATCCGTGTCGTCAGGCCCGGGAGTGTCATCATCATCCTCGATGATGCCCTGATCCGGATCGTCGAACATGTCGTCGATATCTTCGAAGGCAGAGATCCTGAGCGCGGCCGGTCCTGTGGCCACCAGAAACACCAGACTGAGCACACAGGGTCTGAAACGCATCAGTTTGCCGTCCGTTCAAGGAAGGCGCGGGTAAAGACCATGTCGGGAACCGACTGCAGCGAGGGACGGTCGACAGAAATGATCGTTCGCTCGTTGCGGAACCTGCCGTCCACAGTACGTCCGCGCAGTTCGTCCTGAATAACGATACGAACCGGGACGAAGGTGTTGTCGCCAAGTCGGCGGTAGCTGGGAATGGCGGTGGTACGCATATGCTGCCCGCTCAGGGAGTAGTCCTCGAATTTCCTGACCAGACCGTTTTCGTCTATCCAGATGCGCATGCGAGGGAAGGATACGTCGTCCGTAATCGCCTCGAGGTCGTATAAGTCGGTGGCAAAGGCGCCGAGCTGTTCGGTACTGTGTCCCGCGATGCGGTAGTCCTGTGCCAGGGTCGACTGGGTAAAGTCGGAGTTCCGGGCATTCGTGTTCTGGAAGCGGTCCCGCGCACTGGTCGTGGTCCAGCGACCGTCGGCCGGGTCGTAGAGCGAGAGGGTATTTCCTATGCGCAGATAGCCCTTCCCGCGGTCAACTGCCGGTTCCATTATCAGAATGGTGTAGCTGTCGACACGATCGCGGCGAAACATAGTCATACGGGTCACACTGGTCCCCTGTCCGGGGCGTTCCTGCGTTATCGTATACTCGGCGGAGAAATCACTGTCTTCGAAGCTGACGAGCCGGTCGACCCTTCCGAGAATCTCACGGCTCTCGTTTGCGGTGAACTCGTTTGCGACCAGAGGCGAGAGGCCGAAGGCCACACAAATGAGCGAACACACGATCGGTGCAAAAATGCGGTGCTTCATAGACGTATAAGACTATCACTCGACGTATGGGTAAACAAGGTTTCTCACCGAACTGTAATCCGGCTGGCTATACTGCACCGTCACGTTCCGGCGAGCGCAACGAGCTCACGCAGCACCGAATCAAAATGCATCCGCTCGTTCGAAGTCGTCATGCGCCTGACAGCGCGCACCTGGTGGTTACGATCGACGAGATACATGAGAACCGCGTGTACGGCAGATCCGTCCTCGCCGAGCGCGTACACGTAGTTCAACTCGTCTGCCACCGCGCGCACGATTTCGTCTTCAGCACGCAGAAAACGCCAGCCGTCAGGATTGGCGTTAAAGGCTCCGGCGTAGGCGGCGAACTGTTCGGGAGTGTCCCGATCCGGGTCGAAGGTGATCGAGAGGAGCTCGACATCGGTCCCGAACAGACCCCGGTCTGTAAGTGCACCCTGGAGTTCGGCAAAGTCAAGCATGGTCAGCGGACAGGTTCCGTCGGGACAGTTGGTCAGAACAAAGGACAACAGTTTGACACGACCGTTGTCGGAGCTGTAGGGACGATCGGTCTGAACCTCGTACATGGAAAACGGTGTAAGGGGTTCTTCCATGTCAAACGAGACCGCCTGCGATCTGCTTCCGATGTAGACTCCTGTTCCCAGGGCGATGCCAAGCGCTGCAATCAGCGCGGCGACAATACCAGTCGTTGATTTCATATCGATACTGTAGCATACAAAAGGCCAGGTTTAATCATGTCCGTTTTGTCTGTACACTCGTTTTGCAGGGATTTTCCCCACCGCACGGGCTGCCCGCCGCGCACGTCTCAAAGGAGAAACACCATGAGTCATCGCAAGAACCTGAATGTCGGTATCATAGGATTCGGTTTCATAGGAAAGGTGCATGCCTGGTCGCACCAGAACCTTCCCTGGTACTACACGGATCTGCCAGTAACCACCCGCGTTACCCACGTCTGCACGTCACGGCCCGAGACGGCGGCTGCCGCTCAGGCACTGACCGGTGCCGACCGTGCCACCACGACCGCGAAGGAGATCCTGGAGGATCCCGACATCGATCTGGTACACATCTGCACGCCAAACATCCTCCACGAAGTCGACATACGCGGGGCACTCGGAAACGGAAAGCGTGTCTATTGCGACAAGCCGCTCACAGCGAGTCTCAGCGGGGCAGAGGCTCTGCTGAAGGACTTTCCGACTGAGCTCGAAAGGAAGCTCGGCATGACCTTTCAGTGGCGCTACTTCCCTTCGACCATGCGGGCAGCAGAACTCATGCGCACCGGTGCTCTCGGGCGGATTCTATCGTTCCGTGCATCCTACCTTCACGCGGGAAGCGCAGACCCGAACGCACCGCTTAAATGGAAGCTTTCAGCAGGTTCCGGAGGAGGTGTGATTGCAGACCTGTCTTCGCACGTGTTCGATCTGCTGTCCTCGCTTGGCGCGAAGTTCACTCGTGTTCAGGCTCAGACAAATATCGCCTTTGAGACACGACCACCTCTCGGCGCAACGAACCCGAGCGACCGGGTTCCGGTCGACGCCGAAGACTACGTAGCCGCCCTGTGCGAGGCTCGATTCCCCGGTTCGGACATTCAGGCGGTCGGAACCATAGAGGCAAGCAAGATCGCAACCGGCACAGAGGACGAACTGACGTTTGAAATACACGGCACCCGAGGAGCCCTTCGCTTCGACGGTATGGCACCGCACTATCTTGAGTACTACGACGCGGACGCAGCGACGCCCGGATGGAATCGAATGGGTACCGGACAGCGCTACGGACAGCCAGCAAACGGCTTCCCCACTCCCAAGGCGTCGATAGGCTGGATGCGATCACATATCGCCTGTCTCGCCGACTGCCTTGCGGCGTTCGCGCAGGAGAAAGCTCCGGTACCGAACGGTCTCCACGGTGTACAGAACATGCGCGTACTCGAGGCGGTAAAGCGTTCCTCAGCTGGAAGTACCGCTGTTGCGCTGTAGGCGGGTAATGTTGCGGGCACGGGTTTCCGTGATAAAAAGGCTCCGATCAGCGCTATACCCGTAAAGGCCAGACAGACCAGCATAGCCAGGCGATACGACTCATCGATCGCCGGACTCGCTCCCCGGAGATCGATCACAAGCTGCACGGAAGGTGCCGGTAGTTCGATGCCCGATACCAGGAGAAAACAGCGTTTTGCTGAACGGTTCGGAATAATCATGAAGCGGCGCTGTAGCCGATTATTGCGGATCGCGCGACAAGCCGCTGTCAGAACCCGAAGGATCGATCCTCCTATAGATCCCTGGCCCGGTAGCGCTCCAGTGCCCACAGGGTAAACTTGCGCACGCGGCGTTCGGGGTCGTTTTCAAGTTGACTGAGAACGCTTTTCCCTTCCTCGGTGTCGAGTTTCTCGAGCGCACGCGTTACGCGCACCCGCACTTCGGGGTCCGGATCTCGGGCAGCGAGAACAATTCCGCGGAATGCTGCAAGGGTGGCTATCGCGGACAGCGCTTCAGCCGCGTCACGACGTACTACGGAATCGCGATGAGCCATTTTTCGCACTGTCTCTTCGACAAAACCGGTCTGTTCGAGGATTTCCGTGACGTGCGGGCGCAGAGCGGGAATGTCCTGCTCAAGAAGCTCGAGCATTGCCTGCTCCCCGTCAGTACCCATACGTCTGAAGGAACGCATGAGTTTCTCCCGCAGCCGCGGGGAGCCATCCTTCAGTTGCTGTACCAGTTCTCCGACGTGTTTCGCCGTGCGCTTGTGCGCCAGAGCTTCAATCGCGACATCGTCCCAGTGATCATCCCGCTCCAGAAGATCGGTCAGAATGGCGATCGACTGTTTCTGCTCGGAACGGGCGAGCCCCGCAATGGCCGAGCGTTTGACATCATCGACCTCCTGCTCGTCTTCAAGAACCTGTCTGACCTCCTGCAGGGTTGCCGCAGTCCCGTGAGCGCCGAGCGCAGTGGCCGCTTCTATGCGGACGCGCTCGACCGGATCACGCAGTCGGTCAACGGCCTGGTTGAACGACTTGCTGTCACCAAACTCGAGTAAGGCCCAGATTGCCGCAGTTCTAACCCTGGGGTCCGCGTCATGAACAGCCTCGCGTATCGGTTTGAGGAAGGACTTGTTCTGTACAGCCGGCAGTATCGCTATGAGCGCTGCCCGGGTATCGCCGTCCCGACCATTGATAATTTCCCATACCCGTTCGGCAAAGTCGTCCCCCGCGCTTTCAGCGTACAACGCGGCGAGTTCCCGTGCTTCGTCGGGGGGTATTGTGGAGAGGCTTTCGAGCAGGTATTGCCTGGCGTACGGGAGCCCTGCTTGTGTCAGGATTTTCACTGCCGACACCCGGGCTGGACGACCGTCCGCGTCGGAACCGCTCTGCAGAATATCGAGTAGTGCGGGGAGAAAATAAATTCCCTCAAAACGCGCGAAAAGAGCGTGCAGCGCATCCCGACACGAAAACTCAGGATCGCGCAGCAGGGATAACGCGGTGTCCATGACTATGGGCTGCGCGCGCGGAGGTACGGACTCGAGCAGCTGCCCGGCAACATCCGGCTGGTAGCGATGAGCCCAGAGTTCCTGGCGGAGAAGCTCGAGAGCGCTTTCCGTACCGCGGGCTGCTATGGTGGTCAAGGTCGCCGCATACACATCATCCTGCCGTGATTCGTCGAAGGGAAGAGCGAAAACGCTTCTGGCGAGTACGGCGATGAGTCTGCTGTCCCCTGCCCGTTCGAGTACTCTGGCGGCGAGCATGAGCGGCGCCGGTCTGGCGGTGTGGTGCAGTTCCGAAAGGAAGCCGGTGACGTGAACCGTTGCCGCCGTGGTAAGCAGCCGACGGATACGCTCGAAATCATCGGGATCCGAAAAAGTAGCGTTTCGAAACAGCCGAGATAGCACACCCGCCTTCTGCAGATAACGCGCCGCAGGCAGAGCGAGTTCGAGGTTTTCCTCTGAGAGACAGGTCATCGCTATCGCTTCGTCTTCACTCGAGTCCTGCTCGAGAAGTCCCATAATATGTAGTGCTTCGGTTTCCGACAGGTTATCCCGGTCTACCCTGTAGCGATCTGCAAACTGCGAGTCGAGACGTCGCCGTGCTGCACGGCGAACTTCAAACACGGGATCGTGGAGATACAGGTCGAACAGTCGACGGTACAGTTCATCCGTGTCGTCAGTCTGAATGTCGCGAGCGACCATTTCCCGAATAAAACGGTTCGTGTCGTCGAATGCACTCCATACGCCGCGGACGGATCGCTCGTCGTCGCTGTGCAGCATGATGTTCACCGCAAAGAAGCGCGGTGGCCACTGTGGATCACCGGTCATCTCCCGAATGCGGTCGAGCCGTTCACCAAGAAGTTCAAGCGCGGCGGCACCGTCAAAGGTTTCTCCGGGGGCGGAAAGGGCAATACGCTGAAGGGCAAACAGATCGTCGCTTTCATCGAGCCAGTCAAGCAGGATTGTTGCAGCACGGCGTTTTCGCAGGGCAGCGGAAAAACACGCGAACAGCCCCGTATCGGGTATAAACTCCAGGACTCGCCGAATATCGCGCTGTCGGGCGCGGGTTTTCGCTCGTCGAATCCAGATCCTGTCAGCACCCGAAAGAGAGACGATGGCGGCACCACGGGTCCGCGCAACCGTTTCTATGACACCCGATCGCATGGCGATGAATGTACTCCCGTGCTTTCTGTGTATGAGTTCC
Organism: Spirochaetaceae bacterium; assembly: GCA_007128315.1. Lineage (GTDB taxonomy): Bacteria > Spirochaetota > Spirochaetia > DSM-27196 > SKKC01 > SKKC01. The sequence goes on from SKXQ01000026.1 coordinate 8,655, forward strand.
CGTGCCCGTTCCGGCGCGTCGACGACGGCTTCAAGCCGTTTTCGAAACGTCCGCTTCAACACTGCGAGCCACGCGATTCCAGTGATCAGTATAAGGGCTGTACCTGCGGCGCCAAAAAACCAATGTAGAGGAATCCCCTGCGGGACGAAATCAGCTACGTTCATCTGCTACTCCTTCGCCTGTTCGGTCCCGACCCCATGCCGGAAATCATCCAGCCATCTCAACGACGCGAAAGATTGGAATAGGATCCACCTTCCCTTTCACCAGAACCGGCTCGAGCTCGTCGACCCGAAACCGCTCACCGATCATATCGCGTGTATGCTGGGTGACGATTACCTCACCTCCGCCGGCGATGCTCTCAAGGCGAGCTGCTATGTTCACACTGTCACCGATAACCGAGTAGTCCATACGCTGGGTGCTGCCGAGATTGCCGGCAACCAGCGGCCCGGTATGCAGGCCGATTCCGACCTGAAGTTTCGCCGCGTCGCCGATAAAAAACTTCCGGTCCGGCGCACGTATTTTTGCCTGTATTTCGAGTGCACACGTAACCGCGTTGATCGCATCCTGCTCTTCGGACTGAAGCGGAACACCCCAGACGGCCATAATGGCATCCCCTATAAACTTGTCGATAAATCCGCTGTTACTGATTATCCGCTCTACGGCTTCGGAGAAGTAGGCATTGAGCACTTCGATTATGTGCTCCGGCTCGTTTCCCTCTGAGAAGCTTGTATACCCGCGAATGTCGGCAAAGAACACCGTCGCGAGTTTCTTGTCGCCACCGAGTCGAACACTGTTCGGGTGTTCCATGAGCGTTTCAACGAGGTCCTGAGAGAGATAGCGGGCGAACATATCTTTTACCATGCGCCGTTCTTCTCTCACCACATCCACCTGCCCCTTGAGCTCACGCTCGGCAGTCTGATCGGTGAACAGCAATGTGGTTCCCTCGTGCGCTCCGCGCTTACCTTGCAGCGGCGATATGTTCAGCGAGAAGTCGAGCTCCCGTTCGGGCGCAGCGATCAATCCTTCGATTCCGAGCTGTTCGTCCCCCGTATCCTTCGACCGCAGTACCGCCTTTACGATGTTCCGATCCACCATGGTCGAAAAAACGCTTTCGAACGACCTGCCGATATGCCCTTCATCGAGACCAAGTCGTTCCTGGGCTGCACGGTTAAAATAGTGCAGCTCCCCGTTTCGATCGGTAGTCACGAGCAGATTGGTCATAGACGAGAAGATGCTTTCCTGGTAGCGCTCAAGCGCTTCAATCTGGCGAAGTTTTTCCCGCAACTCATCGAGCAGGCGGGTGTTGTCAAGGATACCGGCGGCAAGGGGGACGTAGGACTCGGTGAAACGTAGTCGTGATTCGTCGTAGGTATCCGGAGAGAGCGCGTTCAGAACCATGATTCCGAGTGTTCTTCCGGCGGTCGCGAGCGGCGCTACCAGCGCGCTGCGCATGCGCTCGTTGAGAAATGCGTCACCGAAGAACTCCTGCCCGGAATCGTGGAGGACGAGAACATCGTTAAACTCGGTCACAAAGGAGACGCATTCAAGCGTCGTCGAGATACGGCGAGGGATCTCGTAGCGGCCCCGACGATACCCGAGTTTCAGCTGGCCTGAAGCGGAATCCGGATCGGGAAACAGATACATTGCACCAATTTCCGAACCGGTAAAGTCCACCGACTGGTCGACCAGCGACGCCAGGAGTGCCGAGAGGCTCGTCGCGCGAGTCAGCGCCGAACCCGCTCGCACGAGCTCGGCCATGGGATCGCCGGCTGACGCGCGACTCAGTTCCGTGCTGCGTCTGTGAACCATTGATTTTCTCCCTGCCGGAACAGGCCGGCAAAATTGACCCTGCTATCTCCAAGGCGTACTATTCGTCATTATACCTGAGAATGTAAGGAGACGCACACTGTGTCACAGCTCGCTAATATACCGGACGACTCGTCGGGTACTCATGTAGCCGTAATCGGAGCCGGATTCGGTGGCATTTCCGCAGCGGCTTATCTCGCGCAGGCCGGGTATGCGGTAACCGTGTACGAGAAAAACAGCTGGGTTGGCGGTCGTGCGCGGGTTCTCAACCGCGACGGGTTCCGCTTCGACATGGGCCCGAGCTGGTACTGGATGCCCGCGGAACACGACCGCTGGTTCACCGACATGGGTGCGAAGCGCGAAGATTACTACAGGATTCACCGTGTTGACCCGAGTTACAAGGTCTATTTTGGCGACAGCCTGCCGAAGGAACAGCGCAACGAAGTGACGGTACCTGCCGACTTTGAAGGTGCCAAGGCCTTATTCGAATCCTACGAGAAGGGCGCCGGCGAAAAGCTTGAGGCGTTTATCGGTCAGGCGAAGCGGAAGTACGATTTTGCGATGTCGGGCTTTATCTACCGGAACTTCAACTCCCTGCTCAATATGCTCAATCGCTCGGTCCTGAAGAACATGCGACAGCTGAACCTGTTCACCACCTACCGGGGCCTCATCGAACGATACTTCACGCATCCCTATCTAAAGAAAATCCTCGAGTTTCCCGTGGTGTTCCTCGGCAGTTTCGCCGGCAAAACACCTGCTGTGTATACGCTCATGAACTACATCGACTTCGGCCTTGGGACCTGGTATCCGGAGGGAGGGTTCGGGAAGGTTGTCGAATCGATGCAAAAGGTTGCCGAAAGCCACGGGGCGACGTTCGTTTTCAACGCCGAGGTTACCGGCATCCGAAGCTCTGGGGGTCGGGCCGTCGGCATATCTGTCCGGCACGATGGCAAGGAAAACGAGATACCGATTGATGCGGTCGTAGCGAACGCAGACTACCCCTACGTCGAGGATCAGCTGCTCGACGCAGGCAGCCGATCACTGCCGCTGGAGAAATGGGACAACAAGACCTTCGCCCCGGCGGTTCTGAACTACTACGTCGGCTTTAACCGCAAGTTGCCGTCCCTTGCCCACCACACGTTCTTTTTTGACACCGACTGGAACGATCACTTTGACGCGGTCTACGGCAACAGGCGCTGGCCCGCTGACCCGCTCTTCTACATTCATATCCCTTCGATCACCGACCCGGGCTGCGCTCCTGAGGGGCACGAAGCGATGTTCATTCTTATCCCCTGCGCGCTCGGCCTCGACGATACGGATGAACTGCGCGAACACTACTTCAGTATTGTTCTCGACCGTATGGAAAAGTTGACCGGCGAAAACCTGCGCGACGCAATCGTCTTTCGGGAAACCATGTCGATACGCGAGTTCAAGGCCGACTATAATGCCTACGAAGGAACTGCATTCGGCCTCGGGCAGACACTGTTTCAGACGGCGTGGTTTCGTCCGATGAACCGTTCGAAAAAGCTCATCAACCTCTACTTCGCCGGCCACTACACGGTTCCCGGCACCGGCACCACCATGAGCATGATAAGCGGTAAGCTCGCGGCAATGCGCATAGGAAACGAACACCCGCACGGCGGACCCGGCAGGGGGGTATCTCCGGGCTGGAGGTAGGTGCTGTATCGGGCCGTCGCGAGGCGGCCTTGACACACCCGGCAGAACAGGATGTGCTCGTCGGCGATGCCAGTTACCATAGCGTTTGCGATCATCATCATTGGTCCATGGCTGTTCGGACGCGCGAGTAAGGCTGTACGACTCCCGGCAATTCTCGGAATGCTTTTCTTCGGAATTGCCTACGCGGCGCTTTCCGGAGGGATTACCGACTTGCTTCCACCCTTACCGGGGGAGATCGACGCAATTTCGGGTTTCCTGAAGAGCACGGCGCTCATCGTGATTCTCCTGCGCGCAGGTCTCGGAATTCGCAAGGCCAGCCTTCAGGAGGTCGGTGCTTCCGCGTTTCGCATGGCGATCATTCCCTGTCTCGCCGAGACCGCGGTCGCCACCCTTGCGTTTACCTGGTTCTTCGGGTTCGACCCGCTCACCGCTCTGCTCGGTGCAAGTATTCTTGCCGCTGTCTCACCAGCTGTGGTTGTCCCGTCGATGCTTGACCTGAGAGGACGAGGCTATACCGCAGTACCAACGCTCGTGCTCGCCGGTGCGAGCATCGACGACGCGGTCGCGATTACGATCTTTACCGCTTCGGTCGGGATTCTCGGTGGGTCAGCGACATTACTCAATCTCGTCGTGTCGTTTCCGCTCGCGATTCTCAACGGACTGGCCGTCGGAGTTGCACTGGGATATTTCGCGGCATGGTTCTTTACGAGGACCTTCACACACATCCGAGCCACCGAGAAAGCGCTACTCCTGGTTGTCGTGAGCCTGCTGCTGCTCGAGATCGAGCAGATACTTCCGATCGCCGGGCTGCTCGCGGTCATGACTGTCGGATTCATCCTGCTCGAACGCGCGGAACCCGTTGCCCACGAGATGGCACACAAGCTTTCCAGGCTGTGGGTGCCGGCAGAGATTCTCCTCTTTGTGCTGATTGGGCTTGCCGTCGATCTGCCGGTGGCCTGGCAGGCTGGCGGACGCGGGCTTGCCGTGATCTCGCTCGGGCTTGCAGGTCGGAGCCTCGGGGTGCTCATTTCGGTTGCGCCCGACCGGCGTCTGAACTGGAGTGAACGGCTCTTCGCTCTGATCGCCTATCTTCCGAAGGCGACCGTACAGGCAGCGCTCGGTGCAATCCCACTGTCCCTCGGCATCGCGGGAGGACAGGAAATACTCTCGGTAGCGGTACTCGCGATTATCGTGACCGCCCCGCTCGGACTCATCCTCATTCGCGCCTCTGGTCCGAGGCTGCTGTCGGCTCCTGCTACGGGCGACGCGTGAACAGGATGGGAAACTTGACGGCTGCCTGATCGCCCCGAAGCAACACAACCGAGTTCCGTCGTTCCTGAAAACTAATTCTTGACAGCCTGCATTTCCCGGGCAACAATTGCAAGAATCGTCATGACGTTTCATGCAGTCGAAACGCGAATGGCATGATCGGGAGATCCAATGGGGACGAACTCAAAACGGGCAATAACGATTAAGGATATAGCCGCGAAGGCAGGCGTCAGTTCCAGTACGGTAAGTCGGGTTCTTAGCGCTCCGGGAATGGTGAACGAAAATACTCGGGAACGGGTTTACAAGATTATGGAGGCGCTATCGTTTACACCAAAGCCGGTCATGGTGGCGAAATCACTGTCGCGTATCTGCCGGATCGGCGTACTCCTGCCGTTTTTCGTTCGCGACAGCTTCGTCGAGCGTGTCCGAGGAATAACGGACACGATGCCCGCGTCTGACTACGAAATCATTCTCTACACCGTAACTAGTCAGAGGCAACTGGACGAGTACCTTGCGACGCTGAGTACAGAAAACTGGATCGACGGGTTGATCGTTATCGGGCTGAACATTCCGGAGTCCGCACGCCTGCGTCTCAAGCGAGCCGGGCTGGATGTTGTGCTGATCCAACAGACATACCCCGGTTTCAGCGGTGTATCCATAGACAACGTGCGCGGGGGACGGCTTGCTGCCGAGTACCTGCTGAACCGAGGATATCGGAAGTTCGGCTTCATTGGAGCCTTCAGCTCGCAGCCGTTCACCGTAAGCGCTACCGAAGACCGACTGCGCGGTTTCCGGGAACGGCTTCTGGAAGAGAACGAGCGGGGAGCAACCACGATTCTGGACGAGGCACATGTACAGGTTACCGAACTGTCGCTTGAATCAACTGATATCGGGATTCGGCCAGTGTTTTTCTCGGATGATCGCCCCGAGGCGGTTTTTGCAGCTTCGGACACCATCGCGGTTCGAGTCATGAAAGAAGCCTTAGACCGTGGTTTGCAGGTGCCGAACGACCTCGCTGTTCTGGGTTTTGATAATCTTGAGATAGCAGACTTGATGAATCTTACGACTGTCAGCCAGCACTTGCACCATTCCGGCAAAATCGCAGCAGAGATGCTCATGAAAGGACTGCAGGAGCGGGTCTCGATCCACAACAACGTTGTCATTGATCTTGAAGTAGTAGAACGACGCAGTTGCTGAATACCAGGTAACTGCAACGGAGTATCTGGTCACAACATCACAGGAGGTGTGTATGCGTATTTTTCGGACAACTATGGCGATCACGATCGTCATGTTTCTATCAGTACCGGTTCTGTTGTCGGCACGCGGAGGAAGTGAAGCGCCGACGGACGAAGTAACGACGATCCGGTTGGGCCTGTGGGGCGCAGAGGCCGCGATAAATGCCTATGCGGAGAACTCACAGGGGGTTGAGGATGTGTTCCCCGGGGTTCGCATAGACATGCAGCCGTCGCCGAGCAGTCAGGAGTTCTGGAACACCTTGCCTGGACGGATCGCGGCCGGCACCGCGCCGGACATTCTGCAGCTCACGAACGAAGGCGCCTTTGAGTACATCGACGCCGGACTTTTCATTCCAATCGGAGAGATTCTCGCCGAAGCAGGCCTTTCGATGGATGAGTTCTCCGAGTCTGCACTCGATATCTGGACGGTAGATGGCGAACTGTACGGGATCCCCGTGAGCGTCGGCCCGGCGATGTTCTTTATAAACGTGGACATGTGGGAAGAGGCAGGACTCGGTGAGTATCCGACCACCTGGGAAGAAGTCGAACAGGCGGCCGGGGCGCTCACGACCGAGGACCGACACGGCCTTATTGTGAACATACACCCCTTTCACCTGACCAACTACGTTCTGTCCCATGGCGGCGGTTGGGGTAACGGCCGGACAATCGCCTCCGACGCAAACGAACAGGGTCTGAATACGGTTATTCGCATGTTCGAGTCGGGTGTCGCAGTGTCGCCACAGCAGGCCGGGTACGGATGGGACGGAGAGGTATTCTCGAATCGTGCAGCGGCGATGTCGACCGGCGGACACTGGTACAAAGCATTTCTTTCGAACGCAGCTCCGGATCTGAACTGGGTTGCTGTTCCCATGCCTCAAGGCGGCACAATGGCATCGACGTCTCACTCGGAAGCAATTGTTGTCCTTCGGGATGCCGTGGACCGGACCGCAGCTGTACAGGCAGCGTATTACCTGGCACGAGAGGCAGCTCTGGAAAATCTGATGATTAATGCCAGTATCAACCCCGCCCGTCCGTCACTGTCGGCGCAGTACTACGAAGTCAATCCGGAGTTCCAGGCAGTGCAGCCGTACGTACAGTACGGACAGGACTTCGGATATCCGGCGGAAACATCGCGCTTCATCGACGCTCTCGTACGCCGCATGGAAGAACGGATACTCGCCGGCCGCAGCGTAACAACCCGCGAGATCCTTTCAGATCTCCAGTCTGATTTCCAGTGACCCATCGGTAATCACCACGCAGCATTGGTCACAGGAGGGGGCTCGCCCCCTCCTGACTTTCACAAGGAGCCTGCAATGACAGATAGACCCGTTCCGGTGAAACATAATCGCTACAGCGCCTGGTCGGATTCAGATACCTTTGTAGGGTGGCTCTTCGTGGCCCCATTTCTTATGATCTGGGGTTTCTGGTTCTTTCGCCCGTTCATGCTGTCCTTGAGCCGAAGTTTCCAGGACGTGAACTTCATGGACCTGAATGCCGCCCGGTTTATCTGGTTCGGCAACTACCTCGATATCCTCCGTGATCCGGAGTTTCATGAGGCCGTCCTCCATTCGCTGACGATCGTTGTGTTTGCCGTACCGACACAGTCCCTGCTTGCATTGCTCGTAGCAATTGCACTGAACCGCAAGCTTCCCGGAAGAGGGGTTTTTCGCACAATCTATTCGGTTCCCTACATCGTTTCACCGATCGCCGTTGCAACTGTGTTTATGGTGCTTTTCCGGCGGAACCAGGTAATAGTCCGTCTGCTCTCGACCATAATACAAACACCGAATGTCACATGGTTCGCCGACGTCAATCTGGCACTGCCCTTCGTAATCCTGATGTTCATCTGGCAGCAGACAGGCTTCTTCATGATCATCTATATCGCTGGCTTGCAGGGAATACCGGACGACCTCTACGAGGCAGCAACGGTTGACGGTGCGAATCCTTTCCAGAAGTTCCGCTATATTACCGTTCCGTCGCTCAAGCCGGTGACCTACTTCGTAGTCACCGTCGGCACGATCCTTGCGTTCCAGATCTTTGACCAGATCGCGGCAATCTCACGGTACGGCAATCTCGGCTCTCCTGCGGGCGCAACGACCACGGTCATCACGTATTTCTACCAGCATGGAATACGCTACATGAACATCGGCAGGGGATCGGCAGCGGTTGTGATTTTCGTCCTCATCATTATGGCAATAACTGCATTACAGAAACGCCTCATGGCAGTAAAGGAGTAGCCCATGCTGGTACAAAGAAACGATGTCGGGCGAGTTCTGTTCACGTATGCCACGCTTACGTTCTTCGCACTGATCTTCATGATCCCGCTCGTCTACGCACTCTACACTTCGTTTCTGCAGCTTAAAGACGTAGACAGCATTGTACCATTCAGGGAACTTACCGTGGATAGTTACGTTCGTCTCTGGACCAGCCCGGCGTACAGTCTTCCGCGATGGTACTGGAATACTGCGGTCATGACCGGAATCATCATCGGTGGCAATCTGATTTTCAACACGATGGCCGGTTATGCCCTCAGCAAGCTTGATTTCTACGGAAAGCGCGTCATTTTTTTCATCATCCTGGCGACGCTCATGATTCCCTACCACATCGTTCTTATTCCCGTCTACACGACGATGGCGACGCTCGGGTGGCTTGATACCATGAGGGCCCTGACAATTCCGTATATGAGTCAGGTCCTTCACATCTTTCTAGTCCGACAGTTTTTTCTCGGCGTCCCGAACGAGCTTCTCGAAGCGTCCCGCCTGGACGGCCTGAGTAAAATCGGAGCATTCTTCAGAATCATGCTCCCGCTGTCGGGACCAGCCCTCGCTACCATGATAATCCTGATCTTCACCGGTACATGGAACAGTTTCATGATACCCAGTACCATGGTCACCAGAAAGGAGATGTTCGTCCTCGTGGTCGGTCTGAACAGTGTCAAGGACCAGTATTTCGACCGTACCAATCTGATTATGGCGGGAGTTATTCTCACGACACTGCCAGTGATCCTTTTGTTCCTGTTTCTCCAGAAATGGTATGTTCAGGGCGTATCAACATCGGGACTCAAAGGCTGAAGCACAATCATGAATATTCTTTACATTCACACCCATGACACCGGACGATATATACAGCCCTACGGTTTCCCGGTGCCCACTCCGCGACTTATGTCGCTTGCACGGGAAGGAACACTCTTTCGTCAGGCCTATACTGCGGCGCCGACGTGCTCGCCGAGTCGGGCCAGCCTGTTGACAGGAACAGTGCCACATAGTTGCGGCATGCTCGGTCTTGCTCATCGTGGTTTCCGTCTTCACGACTACTCACAGCATCTCGTACAGTATCTCAACGCACAGGACTATGAGACTGTCCTGTGCGGCATGCATCACGAGTCACCAGACACCGACGACATCGGATACAGGACCGTCCTGGCGGACTTCCACAATGATGAGCAGGTCCGCGATCCTCTTGAGTGTGACGTAACGAATGCAGGTCTTGCTGCAAGCTTTCTTGTCAACCGGGATCGGAGTCGTCCGTTCTTCCTGTCATACGGGATGCATGCAACACATAGGACGTTTCCAAGCGTACCGGAGTCTACGGATACGGCCTTTGTTCACCCGCCGTTCCCGATACCGGACACAAGGGAGACCCGACGCGATACCGCTGAGTACATCGCAGCCGCAGGGATCGCTGACACGTGTATTGGCGTTGTACTTGACGCACTACGGCGATCCGGCGAGGAAGAGAACACCATTGTCCTCTTTGTAACCGACCACGGTCTGGCTTTTCCGCAAATGAAGTGCACATTGTACGATACGGGTATCGGGGTATCTCTCATTCTGAAATATCCAGGTAACCCGAAAAAAGGTGGAGCTGTGGATAGTCTCGTTTCCTTGATCGACATCTATCCAACACTGGCCGATCTGATATCGATCCCACACCCCCCCTGGCTGCAGGGGCATTCCCTTCTTCCTGTTCTCCGAGGTGAAGTAAGCGAAGTGCGCGACGAAGTGTTCTCGGAAATAACGTACCATGCCGCTTATCAGCCCATGAGATCGGTTCGCACGAAGCGTTACAAGTTCATACGCAACTTTGGCCCGAGCACCCCTGTTGCGGCAAACATCGACGATGGCCTGACCAAGGATTTTCTGTTGGAACAGGGATACCTGAATCAGGAGATTCCCGCCCGAATGCTCTTTGATCTTGACCTCGATCCGACCGAACGAATCAATCTCGCGACCAGTCCCGCACATAAAGGAATCCGGGATGACCTGAATGCACGGCTCGACCGATGGATGAGGGAAACAGACGACCCGCTACTGCACGGTCACGTGCCTGCACCAGCAGGGGCGAGAATCAACGCACAAACCTGCATCAGTGCTGACGAAGCCGTCTACGAGTGAGACATCCAACAACCCTGACCGGGGCGCATATATCGTGGTGTCGATATCCAGCCTCGAGCAGGACCGGATAAATCGCGCGCGCGTCGTACACACGAGTAACCAGGGTGCCCTTATGGTTCATGATGTTCCCCCTTTATGTTCACCATAGGCACACCATACTCCGATTACAAGCGCATCAGTACGCCTGTCCTTGACCCTCTCTTGCGTCGGGCATACCATCACTTCGAACACATATGGAAAAACAGGACACGTTTCGGGACGAGAAACTATACACGTCGCTCAAGTCACTCGCGCTCGCCTTTATTCGTGAGCATGGTGGTAGACGGGCGACAGCTGCCGAACTGGTATCGAAACTCGACGCAGGTATTTCGGCGACCGATGAGGAAATCGAACTGGTGGCCGAGCGTCTGCGGAAGCAGAACTTTCTGCGACCGGAAGATCACACGCCGTCGGTTGGCCCAGCCCCGGCAGCTACCGCCATGCCGGTGGAACGCAGGAATGCCGTCCGGGATCTCCTGGTACCGGAAATCCTGCCTGATTCCGATGATGCCCTGGACGAAGACTCCAAAGAGTACAAACACTATCAGAAACAGTGGGACCTGATTCTGCGCGAGGAGCACGTACACGACCTTCCGGAGTGGATCGTCGACGCGTATCGTTCTCAGGCGCAGGAGCTCGCACAGCGATCGAGCACTGCGACGATCAAGCACATGGGTATCTATCTGGCCGTAAACACAGGTCTCACCGCGATCTGGGTCACAAGTGGAATGGGCTTTCCCTGGGTAGTTTTTCCAGCCTTCGGCTGGCTCATGGGCCTGTCGTCGGACATTGCGTCCACTATCTGCCGTCGGCGCCACGCTGATTTACTGACCGGCTCTAAGCGGCCTTCGGCGCGACATTTACCACTGCTTCGTTCCCGGCAGATAGCCGAACGCAAGCACCTGAAAGAAGCGATCGTGAATCCGACTATCGTGCTCGGACTCACCATGTTCAACCTGGTAACTACATCCTTTCCCTGGGCGGTTATCCCGGGGGTGATACTCGGCGTAACAGCCCTCGGCTCGGTCGTGTCACTCAAATCGAAACAACGGGAGTCGGCGAAACGGCTCGCGCAGGCCGGCTACGAAATAGAAGCCAAGAAGCCCTGGTGGCGGAGGATCTTAGGATCTTCCCCGACTCCGGAGCCGGCGAGCATTTCCGCCCCACGGGAAACGACGACACGCTCGAAGGCGCAGGCACTCGCGCGAGAAATTCACGCGCAACTTGAGCGCATCGGCGGCTCGTCACACACACATAGCGAGATCAGCGAAACCGTCGACGAATGCGCTCGCGTCGTCGAAGAACTCGAACAGAAGCACCACGAGCTCTCAGAGCTTTTGGCAGAACTCGACCGGGACGACCTCGATCGCGAACGCGCCGACCTTGCCGGACACCTTGCCTCGCCTGAAGACAACGTACTCGCGGACGAATACCGGAAAGCAATAGCCGGTATAGACCGGCAACTGTCGGGCATACAGGTGCTGCAGCGCGAGCGCGAAGTCGTATCGCTGCGCCTGCAGTCGGCTATGGGGAGTCTCAAGCAGCTGCGTGTGGATCTTGCCCGCATACAGCACGCCGGCAGCGCCGAAGAACTGAGTGCGGCCCGCGAGATTGATGAGCGAACACGCGAAATGAGCGAGTATCTGCGGGACCTCGGGGCAGCATATCAGGACATGAATGCGAAGGAATCATGAGCACTCCGCGGTCGGATGACATGCGGTCTGCAATGGTGTCACTGCTCGGACCTGAGGCCGTGTTCTTACCCGAGGCGAAGGGCTTCGCACGCTACGACCGCGATCAGACTCACAACGAGCGCTACCGACACGCCCCCGATGTCGTCGTGTTTCCGTCGAATACCAAAGAGGTGCAGGCAGTTCTCCGCTACGCGAACGATGCTGACTGCCCGGTGACACCTCGAGGTGGCGGGACAGGACTGTCCGGCGGCGCAGTAC
>SKXQ01000046.1 GCA_007128315.1 Spirochaetaceae bacterium
GACACCATCAACCTGGAACTGTACACGGGCATCCCCGAAACCAGCGGAACACATGTTCTTGAAGACAGTGCCACCGTAACCGTCACCGCCCGCATGGCGCGCCTCGTAGACCTGTTCGCAGTACATGAACCCGGCATCAGAACCATGGACCTGACCATCCCGGTGGCGGACAGACTTCTGGCAAACGTCCACGAGCGCAGTAACGCGGACACCGGGTACGAGGTCAGCATTACAAGTGCAAATCTCGCGTCGGCAGGGAGCGGTTCAACACCGTTTTTCGCGCAGGTAGGCGGACCGGGTACTCTCGACTACAGCCTGACCTACGGGGGGGACGCCGTAGTCGACTGGTCCGACGGCACCGCCATTGTCAACGATACGACGGGCATTTCCAGCCCCGGCTGGCTCACCCGCGACCTCAGAATCTCGTACAGCGGGAGTCCGAATCTTCCGGCAGGGGACTACGAAGACAGGCTAATTATTACGATCACAGCGAAGTAAGGAGCGGGAGCGCCAGCATGACCGCGCCTGGAAATACGCGAAGCTCGTGAAATCGTTTTCTTATTTCAGGCGATTCGGTAAACGACCGTGCCGTAGGCCGGTACCGGTAAAGACACGCTCCCCTGCTCTGCATGCAAGTCCTGAGGTTCTGCCATAAGGGGTTTCAGCACGGTACCCGGAATTTCGGTCAGCGCAAGCGTAACCGGATCGGCAGACGCGTTCACCGCCACGAGGACCGCCTCCGCCTCCGTTCGTCTGAGCCACGCCATCTGCTCCTGATCGACCAGAAGCAGTCGTAGCGCACCGCCACAGAGCGCCTCCGATCGCTCCCGGACCGACGCGAGTTCGTGAATGAAGGCAGGGAGCCCGATGGTCTCGGGCGTCGGCTCGCCAGCCACACGCGTCAGCACGTCATCCCAGAAAGGTCTCAGAGCTGCATCACCCCCGGTTTCCTTGCTACCGTCAAGGCCGTACTCACCACCGTAATACACCGAGGGAGAGCCCGGAATGGTAAAGAGCATGCCGTAGAGGGGGTACAGATGTGCGGGGTCCGTCAGAACAGCCGCCGCCCGATCCACGTCGTGATTTTCGACGAAGTTGTACAGGAAGTGTCCGTCGGAAATGCCTCCCCAGTCACCGGGCCCTGAACCGCCATCAGAGGCATCGCCGAACTGCCGTCCGAGAGAGTGGGCAATCTCGTGATAGTTTGCATCGTTCAGGGACGACCACAGTCCCTTGAAGCATTCGTAGTTGGTCACCGCATCGAGCAGATCGGCCCCAAGGAACTCATCGTAGTTTCCGTGTATCACCTCGCCGAGCAGATAGCAGTGCTCCCGACCGTGTGAGTCCGTGTACTCGTCCACAACCCGCCGGAGCTCGGCAAGAAAGTCTTTCGGCAGCAGATACGCAACATCCAGCCGAATGCCGTCAATTCCGAGCCAGTCGAGCATCCAAACCACGGCATCGAAAATATGCGTACGAACCTCCGGGTTCTCAAGGTTAAGTGTAACCAGCTCGAAGTGCCCTTCCCAGGCCTCGTAGGTAAAGCCGTCTCCGAGCGGACTGCTTTGTGAGAAATCAACATTTTTGAACCAGTCACGATACGCTGAGCGCTCCCCGTGCTCCTGCAGGTCTCGAAACGAGTCGAAATCCCTTCCGACGTGATTGAACACGCCGTCGAGGACAACCTTCATTCCATTGTCGTGCCAGTGCTTCACCAGATCGCGAAACGATTCATTCGTCCCGAGACGTGGATCAATATGGGTATAGGAGGTCGTGTCGTAACCGTGCGTTGCAGACTCGAACACGGGCCCGATATAGATAGCCGTCACACCGAGATCGACAAGATGATCGGTGACCTCGTAGAGCGGAGAGAGCCGATCAGCAGCACTATCTGTTCCGTGCTCGTCCGGAGCTCCGCAGAACCCTAACGGATAGATGTGGTAAAAAAATGCACGCTCGTGCCAGTGTGTGCTCATAGAGAACCCCCCGGTAGGGTAACTCTACCACAGGAAAAAGATTACGCCGAGTGAAGCGTTACTTCGGCGATCTCACCGGAGAAGAAGTGACTGCGGGTTGCCCGCGGGCAGCGGTCCAAACCTCGCTTCGATTACGAAGTGTGTACTACCGCTGATAACATTCTCCCCCCGGAAGCATGCCGCCGCCTCGCCCGTTGAAGGCGACTGCATCTGCCAGAGCTGCCGGCGTACCGATGGTGGTAACGGCACGATCCTCCGAGTTCAGAAGACTGTGTGGCCGGTACACCTTGCGGAGCGTCAGCGAAGTCATTCGTCGTCTCCGAGTATGCGCAACTCGCAGGGAATGAGTGAATGGCGATACTCGACCGAGTCGTCGGTCAGAAGATGCTGTACAAGCCGGCCCGCTGCCTGTCCCATTTCACGGACAGGCTGCTCCACGTATGCGATCACGTTTTCCATGTCTATGAGCTCCACGTCGACAAAGCCTGCGAAACGCGGTTGTTCTCTGAACGGGCTGCCGGCGAAGCGATTGAGGGTGTACATGACCGTATTAAAAATGCGGCTGTTCATTGACACGATCAGATCTGCATCCCTGTATCTGCTGAGCGTCTCCAGAATCACGTCGTAGTCCCGTTGCTGGTAGGTCGCCAGAGGGAGCCGAACAATACGGGACTCCGGATCTGAAATACCGGCCACACGGCATCCCTCAATAAAAGCGCGCTCGCGTGCATCAATTACCGATACGTAGTCGGTGCTGAAACACACCGGATTGGTGTAGCCGAGCGAGGCCACCTCTTCGATCATCTGCCGCCCCGGTGCGAAACAGTACTCTGATACATAGTGCGTAGGAACCGTTTCTACATAGCGGTCCAGAAGTATGACTTCCATTCCCATGCTTCTGAGCTCTTCGATCATTTCTGCGTTGTCGGCTTCGTAGGATGCCTTGTCGGGGCGATCAAAGGGAGCGAACATACAAATTGTGCTTTGCTGTTTCGCAAACAGCTCTGCGTGTTCGCGGGCCGTATTCCTGTTCTGCTGATGATAGCCTATGAGCATAGCGATACCCGCGGGTCGCAAAATGTCGTTCACACCTTCTATCAGCCGCTCCCAGAATCGGGAGTCGGTCTGTGCCTGCATGAGCGCGGATATGACAATCGGCTCCTCGGTGACATGATGCGTCCGCTCGGGAGGGACGACAGAGGTCCCCACGCCGGGAGTGCGCCGCACGAGACCTTCGCTCACCAGCAGTGCAACAGCCCGATCGATCGTAACCGCTGTCACATCGTATTCCAGAGCCAGCATCTTGCTCGTCGGCAGGAGAGAACCGGCATCGTAGCGCCCGCTGCGTATTCGTTGCCTGAGTGACTCGGCTATTCGTTTGTACTTGTGGGCGGAAGGCATAAGGGCTGCATTGTCCATGATTTTACAATCCGGTTCCAGCAATCAATTCCTTAATCTGTTGCTCAAGGTTACGCATGGAAAATGATGATGAAGCAACAGCATAGTTGTGTTCAACCATCCTTTGTTTCTGCCCGGAATCCCGAAGGAGCGACACGATCTCATCTGCGCAGCGTTCAACAGTCTTCCAGTCCACGTACACCAGACCGTTCGCGTCGTGCCCTGCCAGATCCGAACCAAGGGATACGACCTGAAAGCCGTGCTCCCGGAGATCGCTGGTCCATACCGGGTACTCGAAGACCAGAACCGGTAGCTTCGCGAACACCGCCTCGACAAACTGGTTTCCCCAGCCCTCCCAGTAACTCGGATAGGTCACGAAATCCGCCTGCACGTAGCTGTCCCACAGCGAGTAGATCTTATGCCCGGCGGAATCGACGCCGCGGGAGTGCCGCACCCGTTCCCCGACGTGCCTCAGGTCGACACCAAGGCCGTCCGCTTTCTCCTTCAGAAAATCCCAGTAGCTGCCCGAAATCCCGATATTTTCGACAATTCCTGCACAGAGCAGGACGATTTCCGATTCCGGCCCGACCGTTCCACCGACAGATGTCTGCACGCCGTCGAGCCGTGCCCGTCGCGCCGGTTCCTGTACCCGGGCGATCGTATCGATCGCCATCTCTATTCCTTTTCGGTCGAGTATGCGGGTCGCCTGCAGAAAGAGAAGATCATTCTCCGACAGCCCGAAGGCCTCGCGGAAGTCACGATTGTACGCATCCTCGGTCCAGGGATCCTGATCGAAGTCGAACACGTTCGGGACGACCTTGGCGTCAAGATTCTTTCGTCGCTTGAGGTCGGCCTGACTGATTCTGTTAATCACCACGTGCTGCACGTTCGGCAGTTTGGTCGGAAAATACCGCTCATAGACACTTTCCACAGTCTGGCAGGTAGCACTGACTTCCCCCGAATCCTCGTGATAAAAATCATGGCTGTGAATAATGGCGGGGAGCCCTGTCTTGCGGATGACCCGGTGGAAGGCGATCCCTGCTGCCGGCTGATAACCACCGGAACACAGGTTGTTCGGAATCAACAGATCGATCTTTCTTTTCTCTAAAAAATCGAGAATCTTTTGTTCGATGACATCCGCATGCGCGTATATGTCGCGCTCGAGCTCCACCTCGCTCGCGTAGTCCTCGAACTTCACCGTTCCATTCCGGAGAATCTTCCAGGTCACAGGGTGCAGTGCATACAGTTCAGGAATAACATAGTTGCCTGGAACATCGTCGTTCCCCGAGCAGTAGTGCACGGTGTGTCCCATGCGTTCGAGAATGATCCGCCACTTGTCGACTTCGAGTGATACACCATCGGTGCGTCCCAGTCGGTTCTGAAAGAATGCTATGTTGGCCATTGAACTCCCTTTTTAGATCTATCCTTTCACCGATCCGGACGTCAGCCCTTGAATGAACTGCTTCTGGGCGAGCACAAAAATGATGAATATCGGCAACACCGAAGCAACACTCAACGCCATCTGATAGTGATAAAAGATGCCAGTTTCGTCGGCGAAATTCACAAGTCCGAGCGGAAGCGTGAATAGCTGCGGGTCACGCAGGAAGATCAGAGGTGTCTCGTAATCGTTCCAGTGATGGGTAAATACTACGATCACAAATGTCGCTATAGCCGGGCGTGCGATAGGCATAATCAGGCGTGCCCAGATCTGCAGCGGCCCTGCACCATCGACCAGACCGGATTCAACGATTTCATTCGGTATCTGCATAAAGTACTGTCGGAGCAGAAACGTACCGAACGCGGCAAAAAGCCCCGGCAGAATCAGCGCCCAGCGGGTGTTAACGAGTCCCAGTTCGGTAAAAATGATGAACCGGGCTACGTACGTTGACTGTGGTGGAACCATGAGGGTCGCTATGATGGTCAGGAAAATAACATCACGTCCGAAAAACTTGAGCTTTGCAAATGCATATGCAGCAAGCGCACTGAACAGAAGCGCACCGGTGACGTTGGTTACGGTAACAATAATGGAGTTCATGTAGAGTGTACCAACTCCGGGCGATAGCCCGATGATCCGGATATAGTTTTCCGGATACCAGTAGTCGGGAATCCACTGCACGGGAAAACCCAGAACATCAGCTGGCCGCTTGAACGAGGCCGAAATCATCCAAAGAAAGGGATAAATAACGAGAAAGGCCAGAAACCCGACCACAGCAGTTGTAAACAGCTTCAGCGCTGCGCTCCTTATATCAGAAGGATTGGTAGGAACTCGTTGTTGCAGTACCTTCAGTAATTGACCCATTTCTGCTGTCCTTTCCACTGCACAAGAGTAATGAACATGATTATCGCGAAAAGCACGAGTGCCATGGCTGATGCGTATCCAAACTCGTACTGCGCAAACGCGGCTCGGTATATGTAAAACACGATGACCGACGTTGAACGTTGCGGCCCTCCACCGGTCATTATCTGAACCTGGGCGAACGAACGGAACGAATTAATGATAAGCGTGATCATGATGAAAAACGTTGTTGGCGAAATCAGCGGAAGCGTTATCTGAAAGAGCTTCCGGAATCGACCTGCTCCGTCGATATCAGCCGACTCGTACAGATCCTTCGATATCGTCTGCAGACCCGCCAGAAATATTATCATTGCATAACCGATCCACTTCCAGATCTGCATGACAATAAGCGACGGGAGCGCCGTATTCGGGTTCGCCAGAAACGCTGGAACTTCGACCATTCCGAGAGTACGAAGAGAACCTGCAATAGGTCCCGATCGGCTCAGGAGAATGCGCCAGATTACTGCCACCGCGGCAATACTCGAAATGTATGGAATGAAAAACATCAGACGTATGGTCGTCCGAAAGTATACACCCTGGTTTATAATGTTCGCTAACAGGAAGCCCCCGACTAACAATCCAAGGACGGTAAAAAAGGTATATACAAGTGTATTTCGCATCGATTCTACGAACCAGATATCTCCCGGCATACGCCGGAAGTTGTCCAGTCCGATAAAGCGGATACCGTCCCAGCCAGAGAAAAGATTCCACTCGGCAAACGCAAGCGGTAGCGACATGAGAATGGGAACCCCGGCAAACAGGAGCATCGCCGCAAAGTTTGGCGCCACAAACGCGTACCCGATGAGGTTTCGTCGCATTCGTCGTCTGGTTAATTCGTTCAATGTACCGTCCTCCTTAACGAAAGCGACCGGAACCGGGCGCTGCCTGCGCAGCGCCCGCCCCGGCCTCATACCATTCTGCAACTCAGTC
>SKXQ01000061.1 GCA_007128315.1 Spirochaetaceae bacterium
AAAACCGGCCGTCTTCAGTCGTTCGGCGACATTCTCCACGGCGTGAAATCCGGTCGGTGACCCTGACAGGAATGCAACGAGCCGCTCGGTAAAATTTTCGTCTTTCATTGATGTGTACTCCATCTGTTTGCCGCCCCGCCAGCCAGGCCCCTTGCCCTTGCGGGAAAACAGCGCGAAACTGTAGCGGCGTAAACGCGCCGCTTGCTTGTGGGTATAATGCCGCAACAGTAGCGCGAGACGGTATTGCTGTCGAGGAGTAAAAGCCTGTGAGAACCGTTCCTGAGTCCCGGATGGTAGAAATACAAGAGAAGAAACCGGGATTTCCGGTCAGCGAAGCCTTTGGAGAGTACCTGAAGCGATACCAGAGAGCCGATCCGGTCGACGTGGTATACGAGGATCTTCGGCGTTTCACGCAGAGCATCCCGTACGAGACACCGGAAGGCGAGGAAAGCTACTGGGAGTCGGTGCTATACTCACCCGGTGAGACAGATGAGATACATCGTGAGCTGACACGCATCTACGCCTATATGCGCACCCCGGAAGACCCCGGTTTCACCGAGCATCTTTCGATTGAACGCGTTGATTTCTGTCGCTTCGGAAACTCCCAGCCGTTCCGCATAAAAGTGGTGAACCGCTACAACGACGTACACGATTACTACTACGTCAAGAATACGGATGCGTCGCGCGCGTACGGCCTCGAGCTCGAGCATATTCTCGCACCGAACCGCATTAACTATCTCGTCCACGAGTCTACGCTCATCGAGGAGCACATAAGCGGGATTCCAGGCGATGTTTTTCTCGAAGAACGTTTCCCGGACAATCAGCGAAGCCTCACACGTTTTGCGAAGGAGTTCGTGAAGTTCAACGAGCGATGCTTCGTCAAGCTTCTCGGAGACATGCGAGCGTACAACTTCGTCGTCGTTCTCACCGAGGACTTCGACATGCAGCAGTTCAGAATACGCGCCATAGATTTCGATCAGCAGTGTTACGAGGGCGACCTCAAGATCTATCTGGCGCAGTTCTACCCGGAGAACAAAAAAGCAGTGGACATGGTCTGGAAGCTGTTACCACAAGCGACAATCAGGCAGTATCAGCGTGAAGAACGCAGTCTCATACGCCGGCGACTGAATGTTGCGAGGCAGCGTTACGACGCGCTCATGGAATGCATGTGCGCCGACGTACTTTCAACCCCCGACCGCATCGCGCGCCTCGCCTCCAAGCTCGCCCGTTACCACCACGATGAATCCATAGGCGAAATCAAGGGTATGGGTGAGCTCACCCATGTACACATGAAGAAAATTCTTGAAACGGACTAAAAATGATTTGGGCACTACTGGATTTGAACCAGTGACATCCTGCTTGTAAGGCAGGCGCTCTCCCACTGAGCTAAGCGCCCGTGTATGTAACGACGCGTACGATATCAACCGCCGATACAGATGTCAAGCACCGCCGTTCCATGGTACATTCTCGACTCAACACGGAGCATGCATGAACGTAACAAAGAGACGAAACATAGGAATAATGGCCCACATTGACGCGGGCAAGACGACGACGACGGAGCGAATTCTGTTCTACACGGGAAAGAGTCACCGTATCGGCGAGGTTGATCAGGGCAGCGCGGTCATGGACTGGATGGAACAGGAACAGGATCGCGGCATTACGATCACAAGCGCGGCGACAACCTGCTTCTGGAAGGACCATCAGATCAATATCATCGACACGCCCGGTCACGTTGACTTCACCGCGGAGGTCGAACGGAGTCTTCGCGTTCTCGACGGCGCGGTCGGCGTGTTTGATGCGGTCGGAGGTGTCGAACCTCAGAGCGAAACGGTCTGGCGGCAGGCAGACAGTTATGATGTCCCGCGCATCGCTTACGTGAACAAGATGGACCGTGTCGGAGCAGACTTCGGGAATGTCCTCAAGGAAATCCGGCAGAAGCTCGGCGCACACCCCATAGCAGTACAGGTTCCGATCGGCAGAGAAAACACCTTTACCGGTGTAATCGATCTACTGGCGATGGAAGAGATACACTGGGATCCGGAAAGCCTTGGCTTCGAGATGACCAAGCAGGCGATCACCGAAGAAAACCGTGATCTCGCTGCCGAATGGCGCGAAAATCTGCTCGATGATATAACCACGTACTCTGAAGAACTGACGGACATATATCTGGAGACCGGCGACCTGCCCCTCGAAACTCTGATAGCGGTGCTCCGGGAAAAAACCATTTCTCGCGACCTCGTACCAGTGTACTGCGGGGCATCGCTGCGTAACATGGGCGTACAGCCGCTGCTGGACGGCGTCATTAATTTCCTTCCGGCACCGGAAGAGCTCCCACCAATTATGGGACACCTGGTGAAGAACGACGAAGAAGTACCCGTCGAACGAAGTACGGACGGACCGCCCCTGGCGCTGATCTTCAAGATACAAAGCGACAGGGAAGCAGGATTGCTCTGCTTTATCAGAGTGTACTCGGGGTCGTTCAAGTCCGGCAGTGCAATCATGAACATCGACAAGAAGAAACGGGAACGCGTGAACAGGCTTCTGCGCATGCACGCGGCGCGAAGCGAACAGCTGCAGACCATCGAAGCGGGTGACATCGCGGTCGTGGTCGGTATGAAGTTTGCGCAGACCGGCGACACCATCGGGACCGAAGCAAAACAGGTCATTCTCGAGCGCATGCACTTTCCCGAGCCGGTCATTTCAGTAGCCATCGAGCCGAAAACCCTGAGCGATCGTGATCGACTCAAGCAGATTCTTGAACAGCTGGCGCTTGAAGACCCTACATTTACCGCTCGCGAAGACTCCGATACCGGTGAACTGATCATCAGCGGCATGGGGGAGCTTCATCTGGACGTACTCGTGACCCGCATCGTCAAGGACTTCGGTCTTGACGCGCGAATCGGACGACCGCAGGTTACCTATCGCGAAAGCATTGCCTCGTCGGCCGAACACACCGAGACATTCGAGCGGGTTCTTGCGGGTAAGGAGAATTCAGCCCGGGTCACGCTGCGGGTCGATCCACAGCCCCGGGGAACCGGTAACAGCTTCGAATCACTGGTCAAGGACCACGTACTGCCCCGCGAGCTGCAGGAAGCGGTAAAACGGGGTGTAGAAGGAAGCCTTGGGTCCGGAATCGCAGTCGGGTATCCGGCTATCGACATCAAGGTCGTCATGACGGCGGCAGACTACGACGAGGCATCAGCGACACCGTTTGCCTACGAGGCCTGCGGAGCCATGTGTCTGGACAACGCGTGCTCGAAAGCCGGTCCCGTACTGCTTGAACCTGTCATGAAAGTCGATGTCATGACGCCTAACGAGTTCATGGGAGAAGTCATTCAGGGTATCACGATGCGCGGTGGTATCGTCAGCAGTGTCGAAAGCAGACCCGCGGTCGAACATATCCGGGCGAGCGCTCCGCTGGCCGCGATGTTCGGCTACTCAACTGCGCTTCGAAGTGTCAGTCAGGGACGCGCAACATATGCGATGGAGTTCAGTCACTTTGAAAAGAAAAGCGGAAATACCTGAGTGCAGGACCTTATATACTTCGTTGACAGCACGAAAGTTCGGCCCCTACAATTCGCTACACGATGAACCATGTTAATCCAAGGAGTTGCTTATGGGTGTGCAGACAGATTCGATTCGAAATATCGCTATTGCCGGTCACGGTTTCACCGGGAAAACAACGCTGACCGAGCATCTTCTCTTTACCGGTAAGCGCATTTCAGCTCCCGAAACTGTCGAGAGTGGTAAGACGGTCAGCGATTATACCGACGACGAGAAAAAAGCAGGTTCAAGTATACACACGACCCTAGCGGATCTTCAGTGGAAAGATCACAAGGTCAACATCCTCGATACCCCGGGTACCTCGGATTATATTGGTGAAGTCGTGGCGGCCTTCAGGTCTGCCGACAGTTGTGTGATGATGGTAGACAGTCGCTCGGGTGTTCAGATTGAGACGATCAAGCTCTGGAGACGGCTCGATGGCAGAAACAAGCCACGCGTCGTCTGTGTCTCGAAGATGGAGCAGGAACGTGCCGACTTCGACGCGGTTCTTGACAATCTTCGCGAACGCTTCGAGAAACCTATCGTGCCGGTTGTCGTACCGGTCGGAAGCGGAAGCGACTTCAAAGGTGTCATCGATCTCATCGAGATGAAGTTCTACGCCGCACCGGGAGCGGGTGTTGCCGAAACGGCGTCCGATATACCCGCCGAGTTCCAGAATGCTGTCGACAGCTACCGGCCGCTTATGATCGAGGCTGCCGCCGAGGGGGACGATGAACTGACCGAAAAGTACATCATGGAGGAAAGCCTCACGGCAGACGAAGTGCGGCAGGGAATCACCGAAGGTCTGCGTGCAAACAAGGTCGTACCGGTACTCTGTGTCGCCGCCTTGCAGGGAAGCGGTTTGACCGCGCTTCTCGATTTTCTCATTACCGCGGCTCCAACTCCGGAAGGACTGTCGGAGGTCGCCTACGGCGAAAACGAGCAGGAGATTCTCGTTCCGATCTCATCGGACGGAGCATTCAGTGGCTTCAGTTTCAAGACATCGATCGACCAGTTCAGCGGAAAACTGAGCTTTTTCAAGGTCATTACCGGAAGTCTCTCGCACGACAGCGAGCTGTTCAACCCCCGTGACAACAAGAAAGAGCGGGCAAGCAAGATATATCATGCGCTGGGAAAGAAACTTGAGGAAGTTGACTCCCTGTCTGCCGGTGATATCGGTGTTCTCGCGAAACTGCAGAGTGTACACACCAACGACACCCTGTGTTCGCATGGCAAGCCGATACACTACAAGCCGCTTGCACTCCCGCAACCTGTCTACGCGGTGGCGATCGAAGCAGAAAGTAAAAAAGATGAGGACAAGCTCGCAGCAGGTCTCAGCAGAATCACAGAAGAAGACAAGACATTGCAGCTCAGCTTCAACCCGGAAACCAAAGAGACGGTGTTCGCGGGTATGGGTGAGCTTCACATTAACCAGGTGCTCGATCATATTCGTGAGACCCAGAAGATTGAGGTCCTCACCAAGATTCCTCGGGTTGCGTATCGGGAAACGATTACAAAATCCGCCGACGCACAGTACCGGCACAAGAAACAGTCAGGCGGGCACGGACAATTCGGCGAGGTATCGATACAGATCAAACCGCTCGAACGCGGAGCAAGTTACTCCTTTGAGAACGCAATACGCGGTATGGCGGTCAGTAAAGGCTACATTCCCGGCATTGAGAAGGGCCTGCACGAGGCAATGGACGAAGGTTTTGTGGCGGGATTTCCTGCCGTCGACATCGGTGTAACCCTGATAGACGGAAAAGAGCATCCCGTTGATTCATCCGAAATGGCGTTCAAGCTCGCAGCCAAGGGAGCCCTGCGGGAGGCTGTACAGAAGGCCGGGCCTGTCCTTCTCGAGCCGGTTATGAAGCTTCTTGTCTTCGTAGAAGAGCAGTATCTCGGCGACGTGCTGAGTGACCTCTCAACCCGCCGTGGACGCGTACAGGGGCAGGAGAGTCTCGGTGGCGGAATAATGGAGATCATCGCCCTTGTGCCTCAGTCGGAGCTGCTTCGATACGCCATAGACCTTCGTTCCATAACAAGCGGTACCGGCAGTTTTGAGTTGAGCTTTGATCATTATGACCCGATTTCCGGCAAGGTTGCGGACGATGTCATCAAACAGGTAAAGGAGCTCGCAGGGGACGATTAGTCCCTGCAGCGTACAATCCTACTGCCTGCGCAGAAACAGTTCTCGCACCCGGTGACCTTTGGCGAGCCCCTTCATCTCGAATGCAGTTGTGGGTCGCCAGTCCCGGGGCCGGGAAAACCCCTCCTCGTCCGGATCTTCCACGGTGAAAAGACCAGACTCGGTCACCACGTCGCGCATGTGGTATGCATAGTCCGCCCAGTCCGTTACCAGATAGAGATAACTACCTGCCCTGCTTCGCTCATACACACTCTGCAGGAAAGAAACCTGCACCAGGCGACGCTTGTGATGTCGTTTCTTCGGCCAGGGATCGGGAAAAAACACGTGGGTACCGTCGACCGGTGTCTCTTGATTCCATGCTTCGAGCACGTCTACCGCGTCCGCCCTTATTATGCGAACGTTGCATAGATTCCGTTCCCTGAGTTCAGCGATCAGGCGGCCTACGCCTGGAGGATACACCTCCACCCCGACAATGGCGTCCCGGGACCACGTCCCCGCCAATGTTGCCGTCGCGTGCCCCATCCCGAAGCCAATCTCCAGAAGCAGCCTGCCGCCACCCCGCGGACCGCAGGTGTCCGGAAACGCGTCCAGAGGGGCGCGACAGAGTTCATCGGCACCAATTATATAGGTATCCCCGTGATCACGAATCGCACTTCGATGCGACTCGTTCATACGGGCGCGTCGTACGACGAAACTACGGATGCTCCGGGTCTTAACTGGTTGTTCCACCCACTGATCACACACTACGCGAACTCCTTCTGTTTCGCGGAGATCAGATCCCTGATTGCGGCTACCGTTGAGCAGGCAAGCATCTGACGCGCCGTATCCTCTGCGTCTATAACCGTTATGCCTGCAAGTTGTCGTTTGACGCGCGGGACAAGACGCGGTTCGACCGACAGGCGCCTGATTCCGAGCCCCAGAAAAAACGGAACAAGATCCGGATCGGCCGCCGCCTCTCCGCAAATCGATATCGTCTCAGACGGTCGTTCAACAGCCGCAACGAGTCGCGCTATGCTCCTGAGCACCGAGGGATGATATTGCACGTAGAGATTACTGACGCGTTCATTCGTTCTATCGACGCCAAGCATATACATGATCAGATCATTGGTTCCGACACACAGAAAGTCCGCTGACTCAGACAGCTCCGCCGCCACCTCGATAGCAGAGGGCAACTCAACCATGGCACCGATCTTCGGCTTCGGGTGAAACGGAACGCCTTCGCGCTCAAGCGATTCCATGCAGGTACGTACGATTTCCCGGGCTTCGAGAAACTCGTCACAGCCTGCAATCATCGGAAACATCAGCGCAAGGTCACCGCCGTATCCAGCCCGCAGCATCGCCCGGATCTGATCGACAAAGACCTCCCTGTTCGCAAGCGAAAACCTCACACCCCGTTCTCCAAGAAAGGGGTTCGCTTCCGTGTACGAAAGTTCCCGGCCTCGACCGAGTTTGTCACCACCGATGTCGAGCGTCCGCAGCACGATTTCTTCGCCTTCCATGCCGTCAACAATCTTCCGGTATATGGTGTATTGCTCCTCCTCACTCGGGAAATCGTTGCGCACGATAAAAGGAAACTCGCTTCGGTATAAACCTACTCCTTCGGCCTTATTCCGTTTCGCGTATCGCACGTCGTTCAGCAGATTCACGTTCGCCATGACCTTGACCCGTATTCCACACGCACTACGTGCATGCTCGGGTACATCATGATCGACAACCCGCAACCGTTGCTGCTCTTCGCGCATTCCACGGTAACGGGAAATGGTGTCGTCATCGGGATCAACGAGGATTTTCCCCTGATGTCCGTCAACGATGAGAAAACTTCGTTCGGGAACGCTGTGAATGTATGGATCACGTGTGAAAACGACCGGGAGATCAAGGCTGCGCGATAGAACGGCGATGTGCCCCGTCACTGCTGTTCCACTAAGCACGAGTCCTTCTGCATGCTGTGCGGACAGCTTAATGAGTTCGCTCGGATAGAGATTTGCGGCAATCACAACCTGTCCGGTGTAGTCTCCGTGTTCCTCATCACCGTCCACGGCAAGGTTTCGGAGGATGCGGTGTCCAAGATCCTTTACGTCCTGAACCTTTTCCTGAAGTCTGGGATTATTCATACTCCCGAAAAGCTGAACGTAACGACCGACAACCATCTGCACGGCTGCGCCGGCATCCATACCGTCGCGCACTGCACCGGTCATCTGGCCCGAAAACTCTTCGTCTCTCAGCATCAACAGGTGAGATGAAAAAATGAGACCGGCGACATCACTCAGGTTCTTTTCCGTTTCAAACTGCAGTGCCTCCAGCTGTACTCGGGAGAGCTCGATGGAGCGTTCGAACCGCGCCAGCTCGGCCTCGGCGCTCGGCGCACGCGTCCCGCTGACCGGAGATATCGCATCCGCATCATCGAGGTGTACCGCCTGTCCCCAGCCAACTCCTTCGCCGGCACTGATACCGGGAACAACAGCCTTGGGCTCAGATCGGGCGGTCGGTGTCTGACCTGCGCGCCCCGCGTGCAGATCCATGAGCAGCAGCGCGTTTTCGAGTGTTGCTGCCATCTGGCTTGCTATCGCTTTGAGGGCTTTTACGTCGTGCTCATCAAAAAAACCGGTCCGCATGTGCTGAAGACTGATGACTCCAATCCGGGTTAGCCCGCGCCGTATCGGAACAGCGAGAAAGCTGTTGAACTGCTCTTCTTCAACCTGAGGTACGATCTTGAAATCAGGATTATCCTGTGCATGCGCTTCACAAATCGGGCGTAACTGCTTCAGTGCCAGCCCGGTCAGGCCTTCACCGAGTTTCAGTCGAACCGCGTCGACCGATCCGGTATTCAGACCCTTGGTGGCGCGAAGTACAAGCTCTCCCGATGCCGAGTCAAAAAGGTAAATCGAACAGACATCGCTGTTCATGTGCCCGGCAACGAGCTCGACCACATCCTGCAGAAAGCCGACGACGTTACTGCGTTTCTCAAAAAGCCCTGAAAGTTCCGCAACAGAACAGATCAGGTCTATGTTGTCTTTTCTCATGATGCCCCGCCTGTGCTACTTCCCGACAAGCGCATGGAGCCGATCACGAATAAACTCGCTCTTGGACTTCAAGTCTATGCCTTCGGTATCCACCAGAAGTACGTTTGGACGCTTCGGGTCAAGGCGTACGCCTCCACCTGTGCTCTCTATAGCCCGGAGAACGCGGTCAACCGATAACTCGGCAACTTTGCCGAAAATCACCTCGAGGACCCCTGAGCGCTCCTTCAAGCTTTCTACATGTAAACGTTTGCACAGTATTCTGATTTCCGCAAGACCGAGGAGACTCAAAACCTCTTCGGGAAGCGGTCCGAACCGGTCGGCCAGTTCAGCGTGGACCGAATCCAGTTCCGCCGCATCGTTCACCCCTGCGATTCGTTTATAGACATCCATCTTGTCGGAGGGTTCGCTGACATACGAGTCCGGAATGAACCCCGTATAGTCGAGATCGAGATATACCTCATCATCACCGGAAACATCCTCGTTGGACATCCGTCTGACCGCGTCATCGAGCAGACGCAGGTACATGTCAAAGCCGACGCTCAGAATATCACCGCTCTGCTGTCGTCCGAGCAGGTTTCCCGCTCCTCTGACTTCAAGGTCCTTAAGGGCTATCTTGAACCCGCTGCCCAGTTCGGTGAAGTCCGATATTACCTGCAGTCTCTTCATGGCGATCTCGCTGAGCGCACGACTTTCCGGATAGAAAAGATACGCGTAGGCGTGGCGGTCGCTGCGACCGACGCGCCCTTTCAGCTGGTACAACTGGCTGATACCGTACATGTCGGCCCGATCGATAATAATCGTGTTAACATTCGGTATATCCAGTCCGTTCTCGATGATTGTCGTGGCAACGAGCACCTGAAAGCTCCCGTGTACAAAACGGTGCATGATATCCTCGAGCTCCCTCGCCGACATGCGACCGTGAGCAGTTTCCACGAAAACTTCGGGGACTAATGTCTGAAGATATGTGCGAATGTGGTCCAGCGATTCCACTCTGTTATGGAGGTAAAAGACCTGGCCACCCCGGTCAACTTCGCGTCGAATCGCCGACGCGAGTGTCTCCTCGTTGAACTCTCCAATATGCGTTTCTATGGGAAGCCGATTATGCGGCGCGGTCTTCAGGACCGACATATCACGGATTTTCAGGAGACTCATGTGCAGCGTCCGCGGAATCGGTGTTGCAGTAAGGGCAAGGCTGTCGATGTTCGCGCGGAGCTCTTTCAGACGCTCCTTGTCCTTTACTCCGAAGCGCTGTTCCTCATCGATAATAAGAAGACCTGCGTCGCGGAACTTCACGTCTTTCTGAATGACACGATGTGTACCAATGACGATGTCGATGTTGCCATCCGCAAGGCCTTCAAGAACCTTTTTCTGCTCCTGCTTCGAAACAAAGCGGCTCAGCATTCCGACCTGCACAGGAAACCCTTTCAATCGTTCGGATACCGTCTCGTAATGCTGTTCAGCGAGAATGGTCGTCGGCGCGAGGAATGCGACCTGCTTGCCGGCGCTGACGGCCTTGAACGCAGCGCGCATGGCGACTTCGGTCTTTCCGTAGCCGACATCTCCGCATATCAGCCTGTCCATGGGAGTTGGCTTCTCCATGTCGGTCTTCACGTCCTCAATACAGATAAGTTGATCTTCGGTCTCCTCGTACGGAAAACCGGCTTCGAAGGCGGTCTGCCACTCGGTATCCTCGGGAAACGAAAAACCACGGGCGCGCTGTCGCCTGCCATATAGCGCTATCAGTCGCTCGGCAAGATCCTCGACACTTTTCTGTACTTTGGACTTGCGGTTCTGCCAGCTTTGACCGCCAATGCGGTCAAGGCGCGGAGGACTCTCCCCGCTTCCGATGTAGCGTTGAATCAGGTTAACCTGTTCGATCGGGATGTAAACGAATTCCTCACCTCCGAACTCAAGGTGAATATAATCGCGCTCCTTGTCACCGGCGCTGATACGTTGTATGCCGCAGAAACGACCAATTCCGTAGTTTACGTGAACAATGAAGTCGCCCGGATTGAGTTCAACGAAGCTGTCGAGGGCCTTCCCCGAGGCGGTCTTAACCGAGTTGGGTGCACGGCGCCTGCGCCCGAAAATCTCCTCTTCTTCGATGACCATGAGCTTGAGCTCAGGCAGGGTAAACCCCGCACTCACCGATTCGGCGAGCACATCAACATTGTAACCGCGCAGCAGGTGTTCGATGCGTGAGGCCTGCTGCTCGGTTCCTGCGCAGACGAAGATCCGATAGCCTGCCTCGAGGTGCGAGGACAGTTCATCTTTAAGAAAGTCTATGTTTCCGAAGAAACTTCGTGCCGGATCGCTCTGTATTCGTACAGGTACGGAACCGGACGTATCATCGAGAGCAATCAACCGAAGCTGGGGCCCTTTCTGATACCGTTCAAACGATCCGACCTGCGTCGACGGTCGCGGGGCTGCCCGTCGCACCTTTTCGCTCCGATACAGGGTTTCATGTTCTTCAAGAAGAGCCTTCGCAGAGTTCGCCAGACGCTCATACTCAACCAGAACGGTCACGGTGTTTTCGGGCATATAATCGCGGAGCAGTGCCGTCGTCTCGAACGCCAGCGGATAAAACAGATATTCGTCATTCCTCTTCCCGTACTCGCGCAGATCGGAGATCACCTGTTCACGATAGCGCTCGAGTTCCGGCAGTTCACGCATGCGTTTCTCAAGCGTGTCGAGACTCCCATCGCTCCACACAAGCTCGCGAAGCGGATGCAGTTCAATTTCATCGGCTTCAGACACCGTCGACTGGCTTCCCGGATCATAGAATCGCAACTGTTCCACTTCATCAAAGGAGAACACAACCCTGACGCCATGTTCACCAGCGGGAAGCATGACATCAAGCACTTCTCCCCTGAGCGAGTACTCGCCACGGACTGACGCGGTCGGAACGCGCTGGTACCCGAACGAGACGAGCTTCTCTGAGATCCGAACAGGATCAATCTCGTCGCCAACCTTAAGTACAAGCGAGCTGTCGGACAGAGTTTCCGGCGGCGGCAGCGGTGAAAGCGCCGCTCGAAGACCGGTGAGTACCAGTGGACTCCGTCTACGGGCCAGGTGATGTAGAAGACTGCTCCGCACACCGTACGCATGCGAGTTCTCCGGCACATCCTGATACGGCACTACATTCCATGACTCGAATACCGGAACGTCGTGTCCAAGTCGTTCAAAGTCCGCCGCGAGCATTGTAGCCTCCTGCTCAGTCGGCATTACGACGAGAAGAGGTCGACCCGTTGCACGGGCTACATGATCAAGAAGGAATGTCGTAAGGCCGGGGACCGATCCACGGACGTCGACCGGCCATGCGCCGCTTTTACAGGCGAAAATGAGGTCCCGGACCGGCTTATAGCCGCTCAGCGCATGTGTTAAGCTGTCAGATAATAAGGTATTCATGGTTCAACGCCGAAAATGCAAGAGAGATCGCGATGGGAGTATACACGTGAAACGTCATTTACTTTTTCTGGCACTCCTGCTCATGTTTGCCACTGGCATGATACATGCGCTGGATGTGACCATACAATTTGCAAACCGGCGGATTTTTTTCCCGGACGAAGCGGTTGAGGTCCGCGTGACCGTTTCAAACCCCGATTCCCAACCACGTCGATTCAGACTGGCCGACAGACGCCTGTTCACCGTTGACTTCGACGTCAGAACCCTCGCAAACACTGCTATCCCGCGCAGCGCGCAATTTACCACGCGGCGCGGCGCCGATCAAGCGGTGTTCTTTCGGGACGTTGTTCTGGAACCTGGTGAAGAACTCAGCTTCGTCGAGGATCTGACGGATTACGTGCACATTCCCGGTCCCGGCACGTTCGTGGTAACCGGCCGACTCTACCCCGAACTCTGGTCGCGGCCGGAGAGTACGCCGGTCAGCAGTAACCGGCTTACGCTCACGATACGCCCATCACCGGACGGAATACCGGAAATCGCCTCCCGCATCGCCGCCGACACCCAGGAGATACTCGTCCGCGAAGCCCTGCCGCCGGACGAGGTTGTTCGAAGGACCATTGAGGCGCGGATGCGCTCGGACTGGAACAGGGTGTTCCTGTACATGGACCTCGAGAGTATTCTCCGTCGCAACCCCGTCAGGGATCGCAGTTTTCGGCTTCTGAGCGAGGAAGAGCAGCGGCAGGAAGTCGAGAACTTCCGCCGCGCACTGCGAGGCGAACGGATTGATGAAGACATAGTATTGACACCAACCGAGTTTGAGGTCGTTGAAACGCGATTCACCCGAACTCACGCCACGGTTATCACGGAGCAGAGGTTTGCATTTCCCACTTTTACCGAGATCAAGGAGTACACGTATAGACTGGAACGTCGCAATGACGTGTGGGTGATCTATGACTACTTTGTTGAAAACCTCGGTGCCATATAGATAGCGGGAGACAGAAAACTGTGAAAGCACTGCTTGTGACGGAACGTCAGTCCCTGAAAGAAACCGTGGATCATCACATCGGGCCGCAGGGGGTTGCCGTAATACACTACGAGAATCCTCTGAAAGCGATGGACAACATCATCGAAATCGACCCGGAAATCGTTCTGTTCAGTGCCCGAGACTATCCCCGACACTGGAAGCCGTTTCTGATTTTTCTCCGTAATCACCGGGAGCGACGCAGTACGATTTTTATCCTTCTGACACCACCGAAATTCGACAGCGATGAAGCGGCGAAAGCCCAGCACCTCGGCGTCAACGGCATTGTGGAAGATTCCCTGCACGAGGCGACTCAACGTGACAAACTGAAGGCAATCGTCCAGCGCTACAAGAACATCGAGGACCACCGCGCAAACCAGCGGTACGCACCGGATGAGGGTGACCGCATGATCTTTGTGTTCAGTCATCCCTTCAATTATTCACTAGTCACCGGCACGGTACGCGATATCTCAGGCGACGGTCTCCGATTCGAGCCGTTCAATGCAGGTCAACTCCGCGGACTCGAAGCCGGCACGCTTATCGATCACGCCGGTCTGCGTATTGGCGACGAGACCTTACACCCTCCGTGCAAGGTCGTCTCTACCGGTCCCGATCTCAGGCTTTCGTTTCATAGCATGGATCCCGAAGAGCGAGGCCTGCTGCTGAGCCATCTCGCCTCACGGGTCCTCGCGCTTAAATATACTTGACAGTTTAACCACGGTCAGGTACATTTCGCGGACAATTCACATTCCCCTGTAGCTCAGCTGGTAGAGCAAATGACTGTTAATCATTGGGTCGCAAGTTCGAGTCTTGCCGGGGGAGCTTCATTAAAAAACCCCGACTTCCAGTCGGGTTTTTTTGTGCGTACAGGTCTCACGACGGATGGCCTGTACTCATCACGGTTTCAGAACAGGAGGTCGCATGAAAACCTGCTTCATTTTTCCGGGACAAGGGGCTCAGTTCCCGGGAATGGCCCGCGATCTGTACGATTACAGCGCTGCCGTTCGAGAGCTTTTCGAGACAGCCCGGGACGTCTGCAAAATCGACGTCGCCCAGCTCATGTTTGAGGCTGATGAGTCCGAACTGAATCGGACCGATTATACGCAGATAGCCATGGCTGTTGCCGATACGGCAGCATCGATCGTCTGCGAAGAGCACGGCATTCGACCCGACGGAGTCGCAGGATTCAGCCTTGGTGAATATCCGGCGCTTCATGCAGCCGGCGTGCTCGGTACACACGACTACCTGCATCTGGTGAAACGACGCGGGGAACTCATGGAAAAATACTCCCGGCAAAGCGATGATGATGCCGGCGCTGCCGGACTGATCGCCGTGCTCGGACTCAGCAGGGACAGTGCTTCCGCCGTTCTTGACATTCTTGCCGGAAAAGGGGCGTTTCTTGCGAACCATTCATCGCCCTCGCAGCTGGTCATAGCTGGAACAGGGGCCGGGCTTGAGGCTGCAGAGAATGCGTTTACTGACGCGGGCGCACGACGCGTCGTGCGCTTGAAGGTTTCGGGACCCTTCCACAGTCCGCTTCTCGACGACGCGCGCCGCGAGTTCGAGGCAGAACTTGCCGGGGCGCGCTTCAGCGACCCGACGATCCCGG
Source organism: Spirochaetaceae bacterium (assembly GCA_007128315.1). Lineage (GTDB taxonomy): Bacteria > Spirochaetota > Spirochaetia > DSM-27196 > SKKC01 > SKKC01. The sequence continues at coordinate 14,748 of SKXQ01000061.1, forward strand.
TCTACGCAAACGTCACCGGCCGGCAGATCACCAGCGGCGCGGAAGCGCAGAAACTGTGCGCACAACAGATTGTATCAACCGTCGAATGGGTCGCCGAAGAAGAGGCAATACTCGGTACCGGCTTCGATCGTCTGCTCGAGACCGGTCCAGGATCTGTGCTCACGGGACTCTGGAGGGCCTGCCACCGTGGAGAGCCGTCGTGTAAACCCGCGGGTACACTCGAGGCGATACAGAGTCTCTAAGACTCCGCTATTTCTTCTTCGATAGCGACTGTTCCACCAGTTCCCGTGCCTGTTCGAGGGTCATCGACGAAAGTTTTTCCACATCCTTGAGTTCATCCGGAAGGCTGAGGTTCTTACTTCCCGCCTTCAGATAGGGACCGTATTTGCCGTCGTAGACCACGAGTTTTCTGCCGGTCTTCTCATCCTTACCAAAGTCCTTGAGGATCTTCGCCCCGCCCCGGCCTTTCTTTTCCTCGGCCAGAAGTTCGAGCGCCCGGGGAAGTTCGACGGTATATACGTCATCATCCTTCTTCAGACTTCTAAAATCACCATCGTGCATCACGTAGGGGCCAAATCTACCGTTATTGGCAAGTATTTCCTTTCCTGTTTCGGGATGGACGCCAAGCGTACGGGGAAGACTCAGAAGGCGAAGCGCCACATCAATCGTGACTTCTTTCGCCGGAAGTTCCTTTGGAAGACTTGCCCGCTTCGGTTTCGGGCTCTCCTCCGTCTTCTCGCCGAGCTGTACGTACGGGCCGTAGCGACCAGTCAGACAGAAGACCGGCTCCTGAGTCTGCGGGTCTACGCCGAGAGGTTTTGGACCTTCTTTCTGTATCTCTATGAGCTCCTGTATCGTATCGGCGTCAAGATCCGCAGGAGCATAATCCTCCGGTATGGAGGCGTGCACCTCATCGCTTCCGTCGTCCGGCTGGTGTACAAGATACGGTCCATAGCGGCCGACTTTTACCACCGTATCATCTCCGAGAATACTCAGCTCAACAGATCGCGACCGTTCCGGCTCGATTTTCTTGTCCTGCACCTCGACCTGCTCGCGCAGACCCTGACCGCCCTCATAAAAGCCCTTCAGGTATGCAAGGCTGTCCCTGTTACCTACAGCAATTTCATCGAGCGACTCTTCCATTTCGGACGTGAACTTGTATTCAACCAGCGGTGAAAAATAGCGTTCGAGAAGCTGAATTACCGCAAAACCGGTAAACGTCGGCACCAGAGCCCCTCCCTGACGTCGTACGTACCCACGCTCAAAGAGTGTGTTGATAATGGATGCATAGGTACTCGGCCGACCAATACCCTCACGCTCAAGCCGCTGCACCAGACTCGCTTCGGTATACCGTGCAGGTGCCTTTGTCTCATGCCGGTCAAGGTCCAGGTCGTCCAGCCTCAGGAGCATCCCTTCACTGAGTTCGGGAAGAAACACCTCGCGATCATCGAGCGCCGCGTCCGGGTCGTCTTTACCTTCGACGTACACGCGGAGGAAACCGGGAAAGAGAATCCTCACCCCACTCGCTGCAAACTCCGCGTCGCTGACCCGTATCCGCGCGCTGACCTGACTCTTTTTCGCATCGGTCATCTGACTTGCGAGTGTCCGCTTCCAGATAAGTTCGTACAGCGCCAGCTCTTTACCACTGAGCCCACTGTCCCTCGGGTGCACAAAATCGGTACCCGCAGGGCGGATCGCTTCATGAGCCTCCTGTGCGTCGCGTGACCGGCTTGTATAAACACGCGGCTCGGGATGCTGGTACTCTTCGCCATACAGCTCACAAATGCTCTTACGGGCCCCCTCAACTGCCTCAGAGCTCAATGCCGGACTATCGGTACGCATGTAGGTTATGAGTCCCTCTTCGTACAGTTTTTGTGCCGTACGCATCGTATCCCTGGCGCTCATGCGAAGTTTCCGGTTTCCTTCCTGCTGCAGGGTCGAGGTAATAAACGGCGGAGCCGGCCGGGACCTGGTCTCTCGCTCCTGTACCGAAAGAACCGACCATGGCTCGTTTCGAAGCGCCGTGCGCAGCTCATCTGCTCGTTCTTCCGGCAGTACCACAGCCGCGCTCCCTTCACGCAGGCGTCCCGTCTCCGGGTCGAAGTCCTTTCCACCGGCAACCTTGCTGCCCCCAACGGTGTCGAGGCGAGCCTCAAAGGAAGCTTCGGTTCCATCATCCGGTCGATGAAGCGTTGCCTTCAGGTCCCAGTACTCGGCCTTACGAAAGCGCAGTCGCTCACGTTCGCGTTCTACGATCATACGAAGTCCGGGGCTCTGTACCCGTCCCGCGCTGAGACCATAGGCTATCTTTTTCCAGATCAGTGGCGATAGCGTAAAACCGTAAAGCCGATCGAGGATGCGCCTTGTTTCCTGGGCGCGCACGAGATTCTGATCAATTTCCCGGGGATTCTCGAGCGCATGGGTAATCGCCTTTTTTGTTATCTCGTGAAAAACCATTCTCCGGACTGGAACCTTGGGCTTGAGCAGTTCGACGAGATGCCACGAAATGCTTTCGCCTTCCCGGTCTTCATCCGTCGCGAGATACAGGGCATCGCATTCCTTCAGCTGTTTACGCAGCTCGGTAACAATTTTGGCCTTTCCCTTGGGGGTAATGTAGAGTGGCTTATAGTCGGAGTCTACATCGATGCCGAGGCGGGCCCACGACTCGCCTTTGTACTTTTTCGGAACATCCCCTGCCGTCTGCGGAAGATCCCGGACATGGCCAATACTGGCCTCTACAATATAGTCCTTCGGCAGAAAACGTCGTATCGTACGAGCTTTTGTCGGTGACTCAACAATTACCAGACTCTTGGTTCCCATAGGCTTCCTTTTCGTGATGGTATCTTGCAAAATACGCTACATTAGTCAAGGTATGAAATCTATAACACGCTCAGGCCGTTTCTTCAGGACGCTCGCTACACTGCCAATTCATGTGTATCAACAGGTAATTAGCCCCTGGACCCGTGGCAGCTGCCTGTACCATCCGACCTGCAGCGAGTACGGTAAACAGGCATTACTCCACCACGGGGTCGCGAAGGGAACCGTCCTGACGCTGGCACGAATCGGACGATGCCAGGGACTCTTTTTTACAGGAGGAGAAGACCCGGTCCCCGACGTCTTCTCCTTCCGCTCGATACGAGATTCGTATAGCATGTTCAGACGACGACGTTCACAGCGACCCGATCAGTGAGGAACAGATGGAGCAGATCAGATGAGATACTTCGAGTTGACACTTTCAGGTTCATACCGGGAGACATCGTCACAGGTGAAAGGCCTATCATCCGCGAGTAGCACACCGGTTTTTCAACTCGACAGGTTTCTGGAACGATTCGATCAGATTCAACGAAGCGGTCGCATACAACGCGTGATAATCGTGCGGGATGCAGGTTTTTCAAGCCGTCTTCCGGCGGGACTCGAAGCAATTCGCCGGGCCCTCGTCCGCCTTCGCGAAGCCGGTAAGGAGCTCGTATACTACGCCGAAGACTACCGGTTTGAGGACATGTTTCTCGCCTCGGCGTGCAGGACGCGACTCATTCATCCCGAAGGTAATATCAGCTTTCCCGGTGTCAGCAGAAACTATCTGTACTTCAAGAAGTCCCTGTCAAAACACTCTGTCTCCGTCGAAGTATTCCGGAGAGAGCATTACAAGAGTGCCGCAGACATGTTTACCGAAGACCATGTGAATCAGTTCGAGCGACAGCAGACTGAGCGATTTCTCCAGACAGCGCTCAACCGTTTTACCACTGCGGTCAGTAGTGACCTGCTTGTGACCGAAACCGAAATTGAAGAACTCATGCAGGGTCGCTTTTTTACCCCCGATGAGGGAGTTGATCACGGATGGATTACCCACGTCACCGACATTGTCTCTTATCGCGACGAACTGCAGCAGCAGAAGGACCGAAAGGCGAAAAAGAAAAAGCTCCACGAACGCATTGATCGCGGGCGGGTGAAGATCCCCGTCCTGTTTCTTGAAGGTGCAATCGTCGACGGAACAGAAAACAAGCGAGGTCTTATCACCGGACAGAACATTTCCGGCGAGTGGTTTGCCGGTAAAATCGCTGAAATCCGCAAGAGCCGCGCCAAAGCGCTTGTTCTGCGGATTAATTCTCCCGGCGGGTCGGCAGCCGCTTCGGAAGTAATACGGGCCGAAGTCGTCCGGACGGCCGCTAAGATGCCGGTCATAGTTTCCATGGGGCCGGTTGCTGCCAGTGGTGGCTACTGGATCGCGTGTGCAGCGAACAAGATTTTCGCACACAAGACCACGGTAACCGGGAGCATCGGTGTCGTCAGCCTCTATTTCTGCATACGGGATTTTCTGCGCAAACAGGGAATCACCGCCGATGTCGTCAAAGCCGGCGACTTTGCTGACTTCGGCTCAGCGCTTCGCAAACTCTCCTCAAGAGAGCGTAACGAGATTGAGCAGCAGATCGAAAGAATCTATCAGCGCTTCATACGCATCGTTTCAGACGGTCGCAGCATGGATGCCATGAGAGTAAGGGAAATTGCCGGAGGTCGCGTCTACAGTGGCGAGGAAGCACTCAGTCATGGTCTTGTGGACGAGATTGGTGATCTTTCGGACGCTATCGATCACGCCAAACGCTGCGTCGATGTCACTCACGCGAAAAGCTGCTTTGGCCCGCGGGTCAAACGATCATTTATCGAGCGGCAGCTCCAGGGATCACGGTACGCACACACCGCATTCGCGTCGGCACTGCAGACCGACGGTATGGCGATCCGCTTCAATCCGGAAATGGCGCTTCAGGAAATCCTGCAGACTCACGGGAAGGTGCTCGCCCTCGACCTGGAACTGTACCAGCAACTACTCGACCCTCAATGAACCTTCGGGATCATCGTAGACATCGAGCCCGAGTATGCAATACTCGCCGACGTAATCCACGGACGGTTCGGTGAGCGTCCCGAGGCCGGCATGCCATTGTCTGACCATTCTGTACTGATCGCGACTCAGGAACACCCTGGAAGGCCTGTCACCGTGCTGTATACAGGCATTGCGATTCGCAAGTATGGTCGCCAGTAACTCCGGAGCATCCATTTACCGAGGATTATGCCATGATACCTGCAGACTGGAAACACTGGATCCCAAGCGATGAAGCCGTTCTGTGCTTCGTGATTGACACCGGTCGCGTCCTGCTCATCCACAAGAAGCGTGGGCTTGGAAGCGGCAAGATCAACGGTCCCGGTGGCCGCATTGAACGCGGAGAAACCGCGTACGAGGCCGCCGTTCGGGAAACACAGGAGGAAGTCGGGGTCACCCCGATCGATCTGCAATCCGCCGCAACGCTCTCGTTCGCATTCGCCGATGGCTACGGACTTCGCTGCGAGGTGTTTCTTGCCTCACGCTGGACGGGGACGCTGACCGAGACCGACGAAGCGGTGCCGTTCTGGTGCCCTCTTGAGGCTATTCCGTATGATGTCATGTGGCAGGACGACAGATTCTGGTTACCCGAAGTTCTAGCCGGCCACGAAGTAGCAGGCTATTTCACCTTCGAATCAGACACCATGACGTCCTGCGTATTGTTTGAAAGAACGACCGGAAAGCCCTTTCCCGAACCCTGAGCCTACATCTCTTCATGAAAGGATCGGATGCTCGAATAATCACGAAGCTTCTCGAGCGCCTTTTCCTGTATCTGTCGCACCCTTTCGCGGGTAATGCCGAGAAATTTGCCGGTCTCCTCAAGGGTAAACGGTCCCTCGCCGGCGAGTCCGAATCGAAGTTGTATGATTCGCATTTCCCGCTCGCTTAGATTCTCAAGCACCTTCATGAGCGTTTCCTGCAAGGCAAGCTGAAACGCCGTCTCGAACGGCTCGCCGCTTGACTCATCCTCGATCAGGTCTCCGAGACGAGTTACATGCTCATCATCAACAGTCGTATCAAGACTTGTTGCCTCCTGCGAGAGGTTCATGAGATCACGAATCTTCTCCGGAGGAAGATGAAGGTAATCAGACAGCTCTTCATGACTCGGATCACGACCGAGCTCCTGCGTGAGGGTTTTAGCGACGTAGTAACACTTGCGAATCGTATTGAGCATGTGGACGGGAATGCGTATCACCCGACCCTTGTCGGCGAGGGACTTTATGATCGCCTGCCTGATCCACCAGGTACCGTAGGTGGAAAACCTGAATCCTCGTGTGTAATCGAATCGCTCAACGGCCTCGATAA
>SKXQ01000064.1 GCA_007128315.1 Spirochaetaceae bacterium
AAAGTGGACCAATCTCGAATCACGGTTTAGTTTAAAGGTCAGAAAAGCTGTCAGGGGTAGCAGCTGAATCGCGTGTAATCCAAAAAAGTGGGCAATTCTGAAGTCACCGGCAGCGGGGAACCAGTGGGTGATAAACCATGCCGTCCCGGTCACGGGTTCGCCGGTGACCGCGCCGATATTCTGAACCATCAGAAAGCCGGTCAGATTCCCGAGCAGGAACAGTATCATTCCCCAGATAATAGCGGGACGATACATGCCGGCACTCAGTCCAAAGAGTATAAACAGTACAAACAGAATTCCCAGCAGTACGGCATTGAACCCTATGGCCGCACCCATTATCGAATAGACCGTGGCGTCAAACGGAGTTGCAGTATTAAAGTGCGACGGAACTCCCCGAACCGCCTGCATGCTGATTAGTGCGATCTCGATATACATACACACGGCTATGAGACCGTTTATGATGCTGACGGTTTTCGTGCAGGAGTAGAACCGGCTGATCCACGCGTAGGTCCACGTGAACAGTGATATTGATAACGCGAATCGGAGTGGTTTCATCCAGACGTTTTGATTGTGGATCGTGCGTTGATCAATGAACAGCAGAGCAAGAAACGTAAGTGCGAGTCCGACGTGTACGAGTCCGGTCATATACAGAACCTTGTCCCCGGCTTTGACTTTCGCTATGAGAGCTTTCACGTACGCACCTCCAGGGTCCGTGATAGGTTAGCCAGAAGTGTACGTGATTATCGACAGTGCATCGTCCGGCTCTATACAGAAGGACTCGTTTTTCGTTCTCTCCGAAAACGGGATGGGGTATGCCCTGTATAGTCCTTGAAAAACCTGTTGAAGGTCGATTTTGACTTAAACCCGCATTCGTACGCCAGTCCGATGAGTGAAAGGTGACCGAATTCGGACTTGTTCATGTTCCGGATAAAATGTCTTGTGCGATACTCATTGACGAAGCTATAGAAGCTCTTACCAATGACCTGGTTCAAAGCCTGAGACGTCTTTACAGTAGTCAGGCCACATAGTCCGGCGAGATCAGGAAGTGTCAGATCAGGATTGAGGTACGGTTCACGGTCCTCCATGGCCTCAACAATCTTCTTCGCGTGTTTGACCAATTCGGCCCGATTGCCAGGGTTTTCCGATTGTGATTTCGACAACCGCTCGTGGATTTCGGGAATAGTTTCGTAGAATACACCGGAGTACCGAACCCCCATAAACGCTATATACACTATGTAGACGGTAATAAAGCTACTTACAACCGGGAACACAATTGCCGTTTGTGCCTGCTCTTGCCAGAGTGAAAACTGAATAAACATCCAGGTTGTAATAAAGAAGAGAACCGCCGCTACGATCAGTTTTTGAATCCACGCTATCACCTCACGCGCCTGATTGGAGTAGAATTGATCCATCTCCTCTTTTCGACGTCTGGTTCTATATAGTGCCGCTAGCGTGTAGGTTCCTGCAGTCAGTGCGAAGTAAACGCCGTAGAAATCCAGAAAGAACGGTGGCGGTTCCAGAAACACGATAAATCCGTCCTTGACTCGCATCGCACCGGGATTAACACGAAAAGTTATTCCGAAGACGGACACAAACAACAAAAAAGGAAACAGATGCCGAACTTCTATTGCCTGTATCCGCTGACGGAACGCGTAGGCTACGAAAAGGTATAGTAACGGCGTATGTACGAGCACCGTTCCCATTCCGACTACACTCAGCAAAAACGGAGTACCCTGAACATGAGCGTCCGACCACAGAAAATAAACCTGATTCAGCGCGAGGGATACCAGCCAACCCGAGAGCAGCCAATCTGTCAGTTTCTTCCGCGTTTTCGACAAGAGCAACGTAAGGACAAACGCATTAATCGCTATCCCCGAAACTCCCAAGCCGGTAATAATGTCCATATCGAAACGGTGATGCAGGCAGACGCATCGTTCTCCTTACGGGATTCTTTCCTTCAGATCGAAAGTGTTTCTATCAGGCTCGTCTCAAGCGCGGTAAGGTCGACCGAGGTGCAGACACTTACGGCCGAGCCGTCTGAACACGCAACGGTCCGACCGTACTCTGCTCCGTCGAGCTCCACGACACGAATCGTATGTTCGATAAACGTCGCGTGCTCCGGTTGAATTGCCACGAACGCCGCGAGTGGATCCCAGAAATAGAAACCGGTTTTCGCGAGTCGAAGCATCCGACGGAGGCCACGATAAAGAAAATCCATGGCGGGATTCTGTGGCATCTCACAAAAACGCGCGAGAAACTCCTTCGTTAGGGGTACGGTTCGCGTCACGTCAAGCGGTATCAGGGTTACCGGTGCTCCGCATTGAAAGACTATGTTCGCCGCATGCGGATCAATGTAGATATTCCACTCTGCGACGTGGTTCTCGGCCCGCAGAGACATATCATCGATGTTCCCTGGAACATCGATTGCGCCGCCCATGACTACGATACTGTCGATCGCGTCGGCAAGGCCCGGATCCTGCATAAGAGCAGCACCGAGGTTCGTCAGAGGCCCGATCGCCAGAATGGTCACAGGTTCTTTCGAGTTCCGCAGAACGGTAGCAGTGTTCTCGACCGCATCAGGAAAGCGGTCGGGTGTCGGGACACGAGGAAGCGATACAAAGAAGTGCCGGTCCATAATGAACCGTACGATGCCAGGAAACCTGCGTCCGCCGTCGAGAGGTGTCTCGAGTCCCGTGGCTACGGGCACTGCGGAGACGCCCGTGAGGCTCTGAAGTCGGGTTGCGTTCCGCGCACCGGGCATCGCGTGCGCTTCACCGGTACCTGCCACCTGAATCGCGAGCACGTCACAATCCGGGTGCTTGAGCAAGTAGAGAATTGCCATCCAGTCGTCGAGTGCCATGTCGGTATCGATCAGGAGAGGAGTCATACCTGCATAGTATCACGGCCAGCTGAGCGCTGCGTTCACGTTTGCGGCTGTCCGGGCTTGTTTTCAATCGCCAAAAAAAACTTGCTATTCCATCTGTTCGTTTCATAATGGAACGGGAGACCGGACAAGGAGTTCGCAAATGTTAGTCGAGGTGGGTGTATGAAAAGCGTGCCAGTCATACTCGTACCGGGCGCCTGGCTGGGCGCGTGGGCGTGGAACAGGGTCGTGGATATCCTTCAGGCCAGAGGTTCTGAGGTTACTGCGCTCACGCTTCCGGGTCTTGAGGCGGCGGACGCAGACAGACAGTCGATCGGACTCGCCGACCATATCGAAGCGATCTGTGAAGCGGTGCGATCAGCGCAACAACCCGTGGTGCTGTGCCTGCACAGCTATGCCGGGTGCCCGGGCTACGCGGCAAGCGATCGCCTGGCGGACCGAGTTGCACATGTCGTGTACGTGGACACCGGGCCCGCGACTGGTGCAATTGATCCATCCTGTACGGGTGTAGACTGGCCGCTTCCGACACCGTGGGAAGCGCTCGACGAAAACCTCGATGGGATACAGCCTGAAGATCTCGAGGAGTTTCGTCGACGAGCAGTACCGCACCCGGCACAAACCTTGCGAGAATCGCCGGTGCTCACCAATCCGTCACGTCTCGACATACCGTCAACCGTGGTCTGCACATCGTTCACCGCCAGACAGTACCAGGAGGCTGCCCGCGACGGATATGTTTGGCTCGGAGGACTGGTCGAGCTGCGAAATGTGACCTACGTCGATTTGCCGACGAGTCACTGGCCCATGTGGTCGCAACCGGAAGAACTGGCCTCGCTTATCGGCGACATCTCGGAGAATGCCGGTGGCTGACCGGCGGTGACTCGCGGCCCACGGCGTGAGCCCTTCCAGCGCTCGGCAAACGGGAACCTCGTTGCGCACGCAACCAAAGGTAGCCTTTCATGTCGAAATTGTAGGAGGTTTTGAGATGGAGTATCGGATCGAAGAACACCCCGCGTTCACAACGGTTGGACACGAGATACGCACGTCTACGGCAGGCGGTGAGAATCTCTCGGCGATTCCCGCGTTCTGGAGAGATGTTTCGACGGACGGCAGACTGGGAGAACTCGAGAAACTGGTTCCTGACGGCAAGGTCTACGGAATCTGTATCGCGGATGCAAACGCACGTGACGAGATGTCGTACGTAATTGCGGTCCGCGAGGATGGTCGGAACACGCGAATCGGTGCCGAAGTCGCAGAAGGTCGGCTCGTTCGAAGCACAGTTCCGTCGGCGACCTGGGCTATTTTCGAGGCGATCGGCCCGGTTGTCGAATCGATTCAGGAGACGTGGCGTCGCGTTTTCGCGGTGTGGTTTCCGTCGACGAACTACGAGCACGCAAGTGGTCCCGACCTCGAAGTATACTTCACCGATCAGGACCCGGCATCGCCGGACCATCGATGCGAAGTCTGGATTCCGATCAAGACGCGGTAGACCAATGTCGTCGTTCAGCTAATCGACCGACGACAGTTACGAAACGTATTTGGTGATTATTACACCGCGGGACGAAATGGTGGATTTCGCCAGGGTGAAGGCCGCTACCCGGGCGTTGTCGTCGAACAGCCGCAAACCACGCCCGAGTATCACGGGGAACATCTGAAGATGTAGCTCGTCCACGAGTCCTGCACCGAGCAGCTGACGAAACAGATGTGCGCTGCCCCAGGTCAAGAGGTTGGAGCCGTCCCCGCGTTTCAGGTCGCGCACCGCCTCAATAACATCTCCGTTCAGTGCGTGGCTGTTATTCCAGGTGGGATCGAGTGGTCTGTGTGATGCCACGTATTTCCGTACGCTGTTGTACATATCGGCCAATGATCGACTTGGTGAACCTTCCGGTACGTGCGGCCAGTACGGTGCCCGGATATTGTACGTTCTGCGGCCGAGTAAAAGCTCAATCGGTTTCGAGTGCAGTTCCTCCACGGCCACACCCGTTGCTTCGTCGGCGTAGGGTACCATCCAGCCACCGTGAGCGAAACCACCACTCGGGTCCTCGTCAGGTGCGCCTGGTGCCTGAACTACGCCATCCAGACTCATGAACTCGGCTGCAAAGAGCTCCCGGTCGTTTCGCAGTATAATACGTTCGGTCGTCCGGCGGACCGCAGCGGAGCGAACACATGACAGACGATACGACCGCCGGGCATACGACTGTAACGACGCCGGTGCCGATATTTAGTCGCACACCGGCTACACGAACCTCAACCTTTCCGGTTGGCAGTTCGGGAACAGTCATTTCTCCCGGCTGTGTAGTCTGTCTCTAACGTTTCAGCGACAAGGTCATGAAGACGCTGTATGGATCAGGTTTGTAGTCGCCAAACGGTTCGCATGGAATGAAACCGAATGAGGCGTAGAGCTTTCGCGCAGGAGCAAAGTACTCCATAGAACCTGTCTCCAGACTCAGCCGGGAAATCGCATGACGTTCAGCTTCCTGTATGACATGGCTCAAAAGCGTTGATGCGACTCCTTTACGCAGATGCCCGGGAGCTGTCTTCATCGATTTTATCTCAGCGTGTTCCTCGGTCAATCGTTTTACTGCTCCGAATCCGGCTAACTCGTCGCCGTCCCAGACGCTCCAGAAGGTGACCTCGGGAGCGCGGAGGCCGTCGAGGTCGAGCGCGTGACAACTATCCTCCGGGGACTCGGCAGCCATAGCCGCGAGGTGTTCCCGGAGCAGCCCGATCACGGTTTCGCTTTGCAGGTCATCTATTCGTATTTCCAATCGTATCTTCCCCACTGTGTGTTCCCTTCGATCAGGCTATACGCGATCCGACTTTGAAAAAACCCTTCGCAGATCATTGTGTGCTACAGCGTCAGACCCGATGTGAGCAAGCGTATCGATTTTTCGTGTGCCGCGACGGCAGCTTTCGAATTGCGTGAGAACGCGAGGAGTTGATACGATGAACCACTCTTTCGAGTGACGTATTGGGTTCGATCAGGGGAAGTTGGTAGTCTAATGCATCCTGTACTCAGTTTTATCGTCAGGCATCTCATCGTATTCGTGGCGCTCCTGGTATTGGTAACCGTCATTGTCTTTGGTATGAGTCTGTTCGTCGAAATGCACCCGGATGCGTACCGCGACGGACTGCTGAGCATAGTCTACGTGTACCCCTTCGTACTCGTCGCTGGCGGATTTTTCGCCCTCATCAGACGTGTATCTCGCAAGGGACGCTCTGTGTCCGCGGATAGCCTTATGCGCTGGTACCGGGAGTGCGGGCTTTTTACGGGTATCGCCGTCGTTTTCACTCTCATTACCGTCATTAACAGTATCATGATGCTCACGGGTGTCGACGTACCGAAGCAGGGGCTGTTCGCCTACCAGCACATGCTCATCAGGATGGTGATCGTCACAGGTGCGATCATGGTTGCGACGGGCAGGGAAACGTGGAGAGCCGTCCGGAAACTCTTTACCTTCTTCGGGAGTGATTCTCTGGCCCGACGGTCCATGCTTTCGGAGTTTGCTTCCCGTATAGCCGAGGCCGCAACGCGGCGACCGTTCCAGGCGAGCGTGAACAGCTTCACCGCACTGACTTTCCTGATCTGTGTCGCAGCTATCGTTGTTTCGTTCTGGAGCGAGGTGGCCGGAGGTTCCGCATTCTATACGGCACTACTGATTCTCTATGGAGCGTTGCTTGTTGTGTTTACTGCGATTCGATTCGCGTGGCGAC
>SKXQ01000065.1 GCA_007128315.1 Spirochaetaceae bacterium
AGCATTCCGGTGGAGGTCGAAGCGGGAAGCAATGTCCTTTCAGCGAGTCAGGTCGAAAGCGGCGGGATCACGGTGCGCACCGTGTCGGCGGGGGCCGACAGCATATTCGGCCACATAATGGACGTCGTCAGGCAGGCTGAGGCCTCCCGCGGGCCGACCGCCCGTATCGCCGACAGCTTTTCTGCATGGTATCTGCCGGTCCTTCTGGGGATCGCCGCGGCAACCTGGATCATCGGTGGCGAGCTCATGCCTGCTATCGCGGTCCTCGCGGTTGCGTGCAGCTGCAGTTTCGCCCTCGCAACCCCTATTGCCATGCTCGCTACCATCGCCAGATCTGCAAAGGAAGGGCTCCTGGTTCGTGGCGGCGACGTGATTGAGCGGGCGTATCGCATCGACACCGTTCTCTTAGACAAGACGGGGACACTGACCACGGGCCGAATTGCCCTTTCGGCGGTTGAGCTGATCGCGAATAGCGGACTCGTACAAACAGCGGACGATGCCCTCGCGCTGGCAGCCTCAGCAGAGTACTACAGCGAACACCCCGTTGCATCGGCACTGGTGGCTGCCGCTGAAAAAAAGGTGCTGACGCTGCTTCCACCCGATTCGCCCGAGTCGAATCCCGGTGGTGTGACAGCACGCATACACGGGAGGCTCGTTCGCGTCGGAAGTGCACGCTATCTGGGGATAGATACCGCAGCTGCCGGAGGTGAACGGTTTCACACGACCAGTGCGGCCGCCGACCCTGCTGCCGCGGGCCTCAGCGCATTTCTCGAGGTCGACTCGGTCGTCATCGCACGCTTTGAGTTTACAGACCCGATTCGACCCGAAAGCGCCGAACTCATCACCCTGCTCAAGGGCCTTGGCATACCTCACATTGAGATGCTGACCGGCGACGGCAGTCGGGCCGCAGACGAGGTGGCCCGCACGCTCGACATACAGCTCCGGAAGGGGCTGCTGCCGGCGGACAAACTCGCGAGAACCGAAGAGCTCATGCAGCAGGGGCATCGGGTCGTTTTCATCGGTGATGGCATTAATGATGCTCCGTCCCTCGCGCGGGCTGACGTCGGCATTGCCACCGGATCACTCGAGGCGGCCCTGCACGCGGCCGATGTCGTTCTCCTGAGAAACGACATGCGCCTGGTGGGCACCTTTCTGCAGACAGGGTACCGCACTATGCACACGGTGTTCGGAAACATCGGTTTTACGACCGTGTACAACGTGCTCGGCGTCAGCCTCGCTGCAGTCGGGATTCTTCCTCCGGTTTTCGCGGCAGCACTTCAGGTAATTCCGGACATTGGGGTACTGGCAAACTCGTCCCGCCTGGCACGTCCTGCCAGGACATCGTCGAGAGGTCGATCGTAAAGGAAGACCATTCCCACTGCCGAGCGTAGCTCGTCGTGTTCATGATTGCGCAGAAACCCTGCTCCGAGGGTCTCTGAGATCACCCCGTACTGTTCGAGTACGGTCTGCTCGATCATGCGTACATAGTCTTCAGGCAGACCGGCAACCTCAACGATGCTCGCTCTGATAGCGGCAAGATCAGCAATCGAGACCGGCACGAACACATCAGCTTCGATTGGCGTTCCTGTTGTTCCCGGCATCCGGTAGCCGACGATGCGAAGACCCGGCCACGACGGTTCGGCGCTGCGCCGCGAAGCCTGGTAGTCGGCGATTACCGGAAACACTTCGGCGAGTGTTTCGAACAACGGAGCTGGACCGGACCCATCCAGGTCCAGGGGAAGCGTGATTATGTCAGGACTCAAGGTGCGCAGGGTTTCACCGAGCTGTCGGGCAACCGCCGTCCCCCCGAAGTATTGCACGTCTCTACCGCGACACCCGAAAGACGTCCACAGACAGTCGCTGCTCCATTCCTGCTGCAGCGAGCGCAAATGCCTGATATCGGCTGCCTCTACGTGCAGATGGTCGACGTCCTCGAAGTGCCGGATCAGCGCCTCTACCCGCACCTGCACATCGCCGACGGAGTCTGCTCCGTACACTTCGTGCAGATTCCGCAGGAGGCGTCTGAGTCTGCCAACATCCTTGAACGCTTCGGACTTTCTTGCAAGACCGTCAAGAAAGGTCCAGGCATCTCTCGAACGGTAATCGGGTCGCCCTTCGTCGAAGTACCCGAGACGCTGCATTGACTTGAGCCCCAGGCGATCATCGTGAAGACCTCCAAGCATTCGTATCGCAAGATCGAGCATCTGCTCTTCGGGAACATCGTACGGCGCTGAACGAAGAACCGCGACGGCTTGTTGTATGCCCGACGAGCCCTGCAGGCGTGCAATCCAGGGAGCAAGGGCCATGATGGCACTGTGCGGCAGTGGCTCGACGTGCAGAATTATCGCGTCGTTGATCCTTCGCAGCCCGCCGGACAGTCTCGAATGCAGGCCTTCGAGTGTCATGGTATTCAGGGGATGCATGCCGAAATCTGAACGTTGCAGAAGCCGAACGCCTAAAGGGTTGGCTTCGTAGTCACGCTCTGCCAGCTCGCTGACCGGTCTGCCGGTCGCTATCGAGATGTCGATGACACACTGCTGCATGCGCTGCTCGCCGAGTGGTTCCTCGACCTCGACGGTCTCGAGATAGCGCGTGCGCAGCAGTGGGGCCGCCGAACTCACGGTATAGATCCGCCCCGACCCTTTCGGTGCGAAGCTGCGCGCCGGGTATTCGGAGTCCCCGGGGGCGTAGAGACAGTCTTCGAGATGCTCAAGTCCCGACGAATCTGCCGCAGCCACTATGGACACCGCGTTCGCCTCAGTGCTGAGCACCTGCGGACCGAGCGTAACCGTCGGGACCCGCCGTCGGGCGTCGAAGTGGTGAACAAGCCGGTATCGCCCCAGAAACCGATCTGCCGCGTCCCGCGACACGGACGTGACCCGGGCGTCGTTCAGGCGGGCGCCAACCTCGTTTCCGAAAATCATGCCGTTCGGTCCGATTTCGCTGACGCAAAACCCTATACCACCGGCCTCGGCAATGAGCTGCGCATGGCGCCGTGCAACTCCCTCGAGACGTTCCAGAGCCTCGGCACGCCGTCGGTGAGATCGGGTGCCGTCTTCGCGGCGGATCCGACGCCGTTCGGGCTCAAGATCCAGCAGATCCACCGCTGAGGTATCAAGCAGTATGGCACGATCAGGATCGAAGGTATTACCGTCGAGGAAGAGCTCGATCAGCCTTGATCTGACCGGCTGATATCCCTGCCGGGTCACAAACTCAAGACCCTGCACGAGCCGCAGTTGCTTCAGGCTGCGCTTCTCAGGTCCGGTTTTTCCCTGCATGAAGGCCGCCACGTGCCGCAGGATGCGGCCGGTGTCGAGCAGTACCAGTCCGTCAGGATTTTCCGACGCCCATTCGAGCAGTCTCCCGGTAATGAGTCGGGCAAGCTCGTACAGGTCGGACGCAAAAACGAGCGGAACAGATTCACTGCTATGGTAGTACAGCGCCCGTCTGCTTTGTTCGAGACAGCGCTGTTCGATCTGCGACGCGTCGCAGCGGTGGTCAGCCATTATGGGCAAATGGTATGCCCGGGAGCGGCTCTCCGTCCAGCAGACGAATCTGCCTCAACAACGCGCGATGCTACCGGGTACCAAGCGGCACGTAGTGCCAGTCGGCCTGCTCGACGTGCTCTCTCGCGACCGCGCCAAGCGGCCAGGCGGTGGTCAGTTCCGCAATGTAGTAACTTCGATCGTCAACCTGGAACTGTACCCCGGATTCGGTCCTGCCCGATGTCCTCACCCCCTCGGGAGATCCGGTAGCGCTTCCCGGTCCGGGAACCGAACGACCTGCGTCCACTCCCGCAAGAGCATGCCGGTGTTCAATGGATACGAAGAGGCCTGCATCATATCCAAGATGATGAAGAAGCGCGACGTAGGTCATGCCGAGGCTGTCGCAATCGCCACTCGCGGTGATAAGGCAGACAACCGGCGGCTGAAAGAGCCCCGCGTTTACCGCCTGGCGAAACTCAAAGGCCTGAAGCCACGACAGTACAATGTCAGGCAGCTGACCGTCGGGTACACGGTAGGCCTGCGCGTACTCCTGAATCTGTTCGGCGAGATCTGAAAGCCGGGGATAGGTATCACGATATATCAGCCGGAAGTAGCGGCGCCACGCCGATAGCCATGCGGGTGCATGGCGCGCTGCGTCGTTGATGTCGGCCGTCGCACCTGTCGGAGCATCCGGAACCCTGGACATGCCGGGTCCGGCGAACTGATAGCCTGCAAGGAGGCGTGCCTCCCGGCTCACAAGAAGCTCTCCGGTCTCGGGAGATCCCGGTGTAGCACGAAAATGGACTCGCTCGTCGGGAAAGCCAAACCGGAGCGACGGTCCGGGAAAGCGGAGCGTCACCTCCGGCCACTCCTGCTGCTGCCGGTCGTTCTCGAAAAACATCGCGACAGAGCCTGGCATAGGTGCTTCCGGACCGAGCGCGTCGAGAACCGAAAGAAGCAGATCCTGCGCTGACCGTGCGTGTTGCGCCGGTACCGACACGACCGCGACCACCATCACGGCGGGCAAATCGAGCGCGAGAATGTAGCCGGAACGGCCGGAGCGATCAAGAGCGACCTCGGCAAACAGGGCCTCACTCCCGTGAAACTCGAATACAGCCGCTTCACCTGCAGCGTCTGTAACCTCGGCGGCCTCCTCGACGAGCAGGTCGATGTCGGGGATATCCGTATCTGAACCCCAGCGCTCCGCCCTGACCCCGGCCCTGGCACCTCCGGGAAGCAGCAGCAGAACGGCCTCGCCATCTGCTACGGACATTCCCGGCGACAGCGGACCTCTAAAACCGCGCCACTGAAAATGCCCCGACGGCAGAGCAGAACCGACCGAGCCAAGCTGATTTGGTGAAACCTCTTCCCAGCCGACCGGAAGGTCGAAAATGTATCGGAGGTCGGGATCGTGAACGTACAGGGCGGCGGCCGCAGGCACGAGCCACAACGCCAGGGCCAGGGTCAGCAGCGCGAAAGAGATCTTTCTGCAAAATAGATTCATACTCTTCATGATCGGCCGCTTTTCCTCTTCCCCAAAACCACACTGCCTGTATAGTATCACTGGCCACCATGGATTCCACGTCTACCCACCCCGGCAACCGACGCGCGCTGCTCGTTGAAAGTTCCGCAAGCACCATACCCATTCTCATGACGCAGGGCGCCATCTTTACTGCGATAGCCGTCTTTTTCTCCGTGGACGTCGTTGGTATTGCATACGCAGCCGCCGTACCCATGGTCATGCAGATCGCCCAGCTGGCTGGCCCATCCATGATTCGCGCGTTTCGCGGTCCGGTTCGGCTGTTCCGCTTTGCGACGGTACTGCGCTGGCTGTGGGTCGTGTTGATTGTGGCTGCGATAGCAGGGATACGCACACCAGGCGTCTTTTTCATCGTCTTTGTTCTGACACAGGCCGCAGCCGCCGTTGCCGGAAACGCGTGGATGTCCATTCTTCAGGCGGATCTCTCAGAGCACGAACGCGGTAGCTTCTTTGGAACACGAAACGTAGTTGTATCGGCAACCGCAGTCGTTGCTGTACCGTTTATGTCCGTGCTTCTTGATGTGTTTCCGGAACCGATCAATATCGTCGCGGTAATCGTAACCGGTATTGCCGCGAACCTCGTGGCATGGAAAGCAGT
This sequence comes from Spirochaetaceae bacterium, assembly GCA_007128315.1. Taxonomy (GTDB): domain Bacteria; phylum Spirochaetota; class Spirochaetia; order DSM-27196; family SKKC01; genus SKKC01. Next base: position 5,624 of record SKXQ01000065.1, read on the forward strand.
CGGACGCATACACGAAGAACCTCAGGAAGCCCTCGACGCACGCATACCGGTGCGAGAGATATGGGCGGACCGCCCTGCAAAACGCATGATAGTCGCGTTTTTCGTCTGGAACGTCATTCTCCTGTTCTCGGCACCCTACTTCGCCTACCACCAGGTGGTGAATCTGCAGATCCCCATGAGTTTACTCGGACTCGCAACTGTGGGAATAAGCCTGCTCACCATGGCTTCCAGCAAAGCATGGGGACTGTGGGCGGACCGGATTGGTACCAAGAGCATTACCGTCATTGGCGTTATCGTCATCGCGGTGACTCCGATCGTGTGGCTGCTCATGAACCCGCGGACCTGGCCTCTTGGCCTCGTCGCTGACGTGCTTCTGACCTCCACGGGCTGGGGTGCGCTGAACGTCGGCATGGCCACCCTGCCGATGGAAGTCGCCCCGCGCGATAAAATCAGCGGCTTCTACGCCGTGTACTTCGCGATCGGGGCGCTTGGAGGCCTGCTTGGTGCGGCAATCGGCGGCGCGTTCGCAGGCCTCGTTGAACCGCTGCGTTTCACTGCGTTCGGCACCGATTTCTTCGGGCTTCAGATACTCATGCTCGTCGCGGCAGGGCTTCGCCTGCTCATTATCCCGGTGATACACCGCATCCCGACACGACGCTACGTGAGCCCGCGACACCTTATGCTGAACGTCCTCTCGGTAATTGCCCGCCGAAGCCCGGTACGTCCGGTGGAGTTTGGTCGCATTACGCGATTCAGAGTCAAAGGGAGCAAAAACGATCCGGTTACGCAGGATTGATATCTCGTGAAGTATGACATATTATCATACTAAGGAGCATAAGTCATGGCAACGTCGAAAATAGCGGTCACCATTGAGCAATCCACGCTGAAACGTCTGGATCGTATGGTACGGGAACAGAAGTATCCGAATCGAAGCCGCGCTGTTCAGGAAGCACTGG
>SKXQ01000023.1 GCA_007128315.1 Spirochaetaceae bacterium
AAGCGCAACATAGATGCGGGCTTTGCGGTGGCCTACGACTCGAGCTGGGAGGACGACTCCTTCGTAAACGCGAGCGCGATCTACATTCGGCCGTTCAGCTATGCAGAGCCGGGCATAGGACTGGGCCTGTCGAGTTATCCCTGGGTAATCGTCGGAATGACCCCGGTCGGCAGCTACTTTGACCCTGACGCATCGACCGCCGCAATTACGACCGATAAACTCCGGGCGACCCCCGGGGGCACGGGCTGGATCAAGTGCAACGCCAACTACGTCACGCCCATCCTCGTGAAACGCCAGGCGAACGACCAGGGCTACATGGAAGCGATCTTCCTCGACATGAACCAGGAGTATGTCGAAGAGGGCTCCAGCTGCAACATTTTCTTTCGTATGAACGACGGCAGCCTCGTAACTCCCGAACTCGGCGACACCATTCTTCCCGGTATCAACCGCTCGAGCGTCCTGACCCTCGCCCGCGACATGGGCGTAAAGACCGAGGAGCGCAAGGTCGCCATAGACGAGGTAATGGCGAACTGCGTGGAATGCTTCGTCACCGGAACCGCCGCGGGCGTGAGCTACATAGAAAGCATTACCCACCAGGGCAACAAAGCCACTTTCGGCGACGGATCCATAGGAGAGCTGTCAAAAGAGCTTCTGATTACGCTCAAAGGCATACAGTACGGGTCAAAGCCCGACACGCACGGCTGGATGTATACGGTATAGACGCCGTACGCCCCGCGGGGCAGGCGGCGCGCCGTGCGCTGGCGGTCTACAGGCGGGCCGGGAAAAAATCCCGGTCTGACAGATCGCGCGGCAGCGAGCGGTAGACCCGCAGATCAAAATCCTGGTCCGGAAAGAGCACGTAGCGCTGATTCAGGAAGGCGAGGTCGGTCGCGTCGCTGCGGACGGCCGTCTGCGGGTTGCGGCCCAGGTCGGTCGCGTCCTGCGTCGAGTTCGTCAGCGCGACCAGAGCGTCCGCTCTGTGATTGCGGTCGCCCGACTGCTCGAATATGCGGTGCATGACGACCCCGAGATTGTTACTCGCCATGGCTCTGAACTGCACGAGTTCCCGGTGTTCAGGCTCCCGGTTCACGTTGAAGTCATCTCCGATGCTGCGCCGCTCGGTCTCGAGCATCGATAGCACGTCCTGCAGGTAGGACTGTGAGGTCACAAACTGGTTGCGGAAGTAGTGCGTGTTCGCGCGTGCGAAGGCAAGATTCGGGTTTCGCGTGGCCCCGGGGATTGATTCAAAGCGGTCAAGCGCTTCGCGGTAGCGACTGTCGCGGAAGGCAATCCAGCCGAGGCGATACCGCACGGTATCCGCGTCGTGTTGCGGGCCTTCACCGTAACGGTGGGCGAGCGCGAGACGGTACTGCTGTTCCGCGCTGCCGTACTCACCGGTCTGGTCAAAAAAGAGGTCTCCAAAGCCGGCAAACATGCGCCCGAAGCGGTGATCCGGCCGCAGAAGGCCCGCAGCGTTCTCGGATGTGAACAGGTCGACAGCCTGGGAATAGTAGTCCTCTGCCTGCAGCACCCGGCCCTCGCGGAGGTGGTACTCGGCGAGCAGGGTGTGCGTATCGATAAACATGGCCCGGCGGCGAGCGGTCGCGAGATCCTCGCGCCTCAGAAGTGTTATGGCATCCTCAAGCGCGGCGAACTCGTTGCCCGGCTCACCTATACGGCGGAAGAAGCGACCAAACTGATAGAACGCATCCGCGGACTCCGGGTCGGTTTCGAGTATACGTCTTAGCATATCCCGGGGATAGGTAATCTGGTCCCGGTCGATGAGAAAACCGGCAGCCTCGGCGTAGATCGTCGGGGTAATCGGTGCTTCGGTCCTCACTTCCTCAAAGAGCGTAACGAGTTCCAGAACCGGACCGGGGTTTCCCCTGCGCACGTGGTACCACAGAAGGCGCTCGAGTATCTCATCCTGGGGGCCGAAGAGCTGCACCATGAGGGTGTAGGTCTCAAACGCGCTCGTGAAACGCCCGGGCGTCGGGTCTGCGTCCGCCCAGCGCAGATAGTTGTCACCTTCAGCCCGCAGCCCGAGATACTCCGGTCCATGCTGCCGGATGTAGCGCTGAAGCAGCGCTTCGGCGCGGGCAAACTCGCCGAGTACTTCCGACTCGAGGGAAGCCCAGCGAAGCAGTCCCTCGCGATCGTGTCGATACCGCGGCGAATCGACCAGCTCCTGAAACTTCTCGCGCGCAAGCTGATACTGTCTGCGACCGATGAAGGCGTTCGCGTAGCGTATGAACCATACCTGCCGCTCGTGAAGTCTCCTCGCCTGACTGAAGAACTCGTTTCCGACCTCGTAACGGCTGTCATCGATTTCGGCGAGCCCCTGCTGATAGAGATAGCGGGCGTAGAGGGGCTGATACACGAAACGAACCCCGAGCCAGGTCACGACCCCGATCAGCAGTGCCACAAGTGCTACGGTACGTGCAAGCGGCAGGATGCGATGCCGGAACTGATAGGCGAAGGTTGCCTTTTCTTCCTCGAATACGACCCCGCGACGGACGGCGTAATTCGACGGGAGGCGTATACGCTCACCCTTAATGCCGCCTGCGATGCGGGCGATGTCCTTCGGAGTGCTCCCCTTGATGAGTGCCCGAAGGAGCGGGCGGATCTCTCCGGGAGGCTTGTCCTCGTCGGAGAGTATCTCTTCGGTCGCAATACGGAGATTCAGCGGAAGCGAATCAAGCGTCTGTTTTACGTGTGAAAAGTCCTTGTCGGACAGAACGATGGGTGCGTCCTCGTCGTCGGCGTCCGAGAACTGTCTGGCCGTCTTCGGCGCCTCCATGGGAAGCGCTGAGGCCGGATTAAGCTCTTCCTCGTTGGCGAAGTAGGCTCCGTCGTCTTCTTCGATGACGCCGAATTCCTGCCCGAAATCACCGAGGCTGAACTCGCTGACGTCGGCAATCTCGTCGTCTTCGTCGTCGGCAGCAGCGATTCCGCCGGGTTCGGAGGATTCCTCGTCCTCCATACCGAAATCACCGAAGTCCCCCACATCGAACTCTTCGGATCCGTCGTTCTCTCCATCCTCGTCGGCGAGATCGAGATCGCCTTCGACATCAAGCTCTTCAAGCTCATCCTCATCCGGAAGATCGAAACTGATGTCGTCATCGAGGCCCTCGCCCAGGTCATCGGACCCCTCGTCGAGGTCGACAGGCTCGGCCTCCTCGATCTCTTCCCCGGCCTCTTCCTCGAGCTCGAAGGGCACATCTTCCTCGAAGCCGAAGGAGAAATCGTCCTCATCCTCCGGAGGCGCGGCGGGTTCAGGCGATTCGCCTTCCACCGCTTCTGCGTCGAAGTCTTCCTCGTCATCGTCGACCTCTTCGAGGTCCCTCGCAGGCGCTGGAGGATCGACCCGCGTCAGGTCGTCTTCTTCGAGAAACGACAGATCGTCTTCGTCGTTCCCGGGTGTTTCCGGCTCCTCGTCGAGATCAATCGGCTCATCAACATCGAAATCGGAATCTTCCTCGAAATCGGGATCATCGCCGAGATCTACCGCGGCGAAGGGATCATCGTCGTCCTCGGCGGGAGGCTCCTCATCGGCGCTTTCATCATCATCTGTACCGATATCATCGAGCAGCGCGGAAAGCGCGTCGTTTCCGTCGTCGTCTGACTCATCGGGTTCGTCGGGTACATCGTCGAGCAGCGACTCAAGGTCCTCTGAGAGGCCCTGCTCGGGTTCCTTCGGGTCCTCGAGCGGCTCGCCTCGCTGGCTCGCGATATGGGGTTCGTTTCCCATAAGAGTAACGGTTTTGTTGAATTGACGTATCTCTTCAATACCCGGCATGAGAACTCGTTTACGATTGTCGGCCGCTTTGCGGGAATCGTGATGCTTTTCCCGTCAAGGCGTGCGGACTTCTGTCGATGATGATAGCAGAAGTATGCGATTCACAAAAGTTTGTGCGAGGCTGATGCTTCTGATGCTCATCGGTGTGCCGGCATCGGGCTCCGGCGGGACAGCGGCACATGTACATCGAATTCTCCTGGAGGAAGCGGAAGCTCCCCGGTTTGTAGGCGGCGTCGTCGTACTCAGTTACGAACCGACGCGCCCGGTGCGCTATGTAGCGGCCCTGTTCGAACACGAGGACTTTGCAGTCCACCACGTCTTCCAGCGCAATCCTAACGGAATCCTGGTCCTGACGGTCGACCCGCCCCGGGACGTGCATCGGCTGCGCTACAGGATTGTCGTGGACGGGCTGACCATGCCGGATCCGAACAATCCCGACCGGGTTCGCTCAGCATCGGACGATTTCCTGAGTGTATTTGACCTGCCTGCGCGTCCCCGCCCCCGCCCGGATGGCCCGCGCATTCTCGACGATGGCAGGGTCGAGTTTACCTACCGGGGGCTTCCCGGTCAGAGCGTTTTTCTCTCTGCGAGTTTCTCCAACTGGAACCCCTTCCTCCACGGCATGCAGGAGGTCGAGTCAGGGCTGTATCAGACGACCGTCAGGGTTCGCGGAGGAACGCACTTCTATCAGTTTCTCGTGAACAATCAGAGAATCACCGATCCAGCGAATCCGCTGCCGGATTATACCCGCGACGGACGGCGCGTATCGCGCCTCGATCACCCCGGTGTCTCGATCGTTAATGCCCGCAGGTAGCGCATCACGAGTGATATGAGCTGAAGGGTCTAGTTGACAGATCTCGGAAAACGCACCTAACCTAGTGTCCGTGGAACAAAAACCTGCTTTAACAACCGTAAAACAACGATACGCACATCTGGCACCGAAATTTCTCGCAAATGTAGAAGCCCACGGCATGGTTTCCCATGACGAGGTGTATCAGCCGGCGATTCCAGCGAATCGCGTTCTGGTGGAACACATAATTGACGATCTTATTCAACCGGGAAGCACCCTTCTTGGGTTCGAACACTTTGTGGACCTCTACGAACGCGCTCAGCGGGGAGAAAGCTGCCTGCTGACAAGCGAACATTTCAGTAATTTCGACCTTCCGGTCATACACTATCTGCTCTGTAAACAGGGCGAACTGGGAAAAACCATAGCCGAGAGCATCGTGGCTGTCGCCGCGGCGAAACTGAACGAAGAAAACCGTTTCGTCCGGGCGTTTACCCAGTCCTATTCACGGATCGTAATCTACCCTTCGCGTGCCCTCGCGGCCATAAAGAATAACGATGATTTTGAACAGGAGCAGCGGCGCAGTCGCGAAATCAACATGTCGGCGCTCCGGGCAATGGTACGCAAGAAGAACAGCGGACATATCATCCTGGTATTTCCTGCCGGGACCCGGTACCGGCCCGACAATCCCGACTCGGCCCGCGGGCTTCCTGAAATCGACGGATACATGAAGCAGTTCGACAACGTACTGCCGGTCGGAATTACCGGGAACCTGCTGCTGGTCAATCCCTCGAACGACATGAGCGAGGACTACATTAACGAAGACCTCATGGTCGTGAAGGCGGGACCGGTTATTGCCTCGAAGCGCTTCCGGGAAAAGCACCGCGCAACCTGCCCCGAGGGCATGGATCCCAAGCAGCACGTGGTCGACCAGCTCATGAGTACTCTCGCCGGCATACACAAAGAGATCGAAGAGTATCGGGACAGCCTCGCGAACTGACCTGATCAGTCATCCCAGGTGGTCAGATCAAGGCGTATCCGCTCGGTAATGGTGGTCCCGCCCCAGGTTTTCAGCAGTCTTTTGATTACCGCCCGGGTGCCGGGCACATCGACGTGCATGGTCCGCACGCCGTCACGGTGCAGCAGCGCGCACAGACGGTGCAGCAGCTCCTTTCCCAGCCCGAGGCCGCGGTATTCGGGTTCCACGTACAGGACCTCTATAACCGCTACTGCGTCGAGTCCGTAGTCGTCGGTCATCGTGCTCCGGCAGGCGGCCGCTCCGACCCGCTCGCCTCCGGCGGTATAGGCAACGACCGAACGCTGTATCGTGTCCTCGGGCAGCAGCATGATATCTTCTATGAGAATCTGCTCGGCGTCATCAAACTCGGCAAGCGCGTCGGCGATACCGATATCGGTAAGCTCATCAATCTCTTCAGAGCCAGCACCGTCTTCAATAAAGGTGAAGTCGGCGAGAATCAGATCATCCGTCTCGGTTTCGAGATCGACCGGCAGGCTCTCGAGGCCCCACTGCTCGCGCAGGTCGTTATACCACTCGTAGACCAGCCTCCGCATTTCCCGTTCCTTGAAACGGTACCACAGACGCTCAATTTCAGACCGCTCCTTGAGCGCATCCTTGAACTGACGGAATATGCCCCTGCCCGAGTTAAGAATCCCTCTCAGACGCTCGCGATACAGGGGGTTCCGCAACTCACTGATGAAACGTTCCATGAGATTGAAACCGTGAGCGCTGCGCCACTCGGGTATGGCGACCCAATGTCGCTCGATTTCCGCGTCCTCGTAGTCGGGAATATCCCCTTCGGTCACGACAAGACCACTCTGAACGTCAACGTAGAACTCGTGTTCCTGGTTCTCCATACCGAAGATGATCTGATCGACGATCTCCGGTGTCAGATCAAAGGGCATGATCAGACTCCCGTGCACGGTCGAGATACTCCCGCTGACGCGCGGCGAGGAACTCGGGAAGCGTGTCGACGTCGACGGTGTGCGCGCGTGCGGCTATGCGGTCGTATACTTCCACCGTGTCGTCGGTCATAGTCGCAGGTGACACAACAATGCGAAAGGGTATGCCAAGCAGCAGGTAGTCCTTGAACTTGGTACCGATGGATTCATCTCTGTCATCGTAAAGCACCTCGTGCTCAAGATACTCTGCAATGGCGTCTCCTGTATCGCGTACGCTGCGGCTTTTTCCTATGGTCATAAGGTAGGACAGAAAAGGCGCAACCGATACCGGCCATATAATCCCGTCCGCATCGTGGTGAGCATCGACGATCGCGGCCATGAGCCGGCCGATACCGATGCCGTAGCTTCCCATCTGCGGGTTGAACTCCCTTCCGGTTTCATCGCGAAACCGCAGGTCCATGCGGCTGGTGTAGTAGTCGCCGAGGCGAAAGATATGACCGAGTTCAAGAGCCCTGCTGATGTTCATACTGGTCCCGCAGTGACGACAGAGCGCGCTGGTTCTGATCCGGGAGATATCCCCTGAATAGTGAGCGTCAAAGTCACGGCCGAAGTTGGCATTGCGAAAGTGTATGCCTTCTTCGTTCGACCCGCAGACGAGATTCGGTGTTTCGATGACAGACTGGTCGACCACAACCAGGGTATCCGGATGCAGGCGAAACGGCCCGGCGTGCGCCGCAACCACCCCGGCCTGACGGAGTTGTTCGTCGGTTGCGCGTTGTAACACCGGTTCCTGAATGAGGCGTCCGAGTTTCTCGAGGGAGACGTCGTAATCTGCCCTGACGACCGCCATTATGAGCGTGTGACTACCGGCAAACACCATGGTCTTTGCGAGAGCCGACCGCTTGCATCCCACACATTCGGCGAGGTCATCCATGGTCCTGCAGTGCGGGGTCTCGATGCGCTCGAGCGCCTCGGGCCGGCCCGATCCGGTGGGATACGCGGCGACCGCCACGTCCCTGTTGGCGATATAGCCGCATTTGGGGCACTCGACAACGTAGTCGTCTCCGTTGCTCGACGGGGTAAGAAACTCGTAAGACCGTTCGCCACCCATAAACCCGACTCCGGCCTCGGCGGCGACACAGGGTACCTCGCAGGCACGAAATACCCGCTCATAGGCACGGAACACCCGGGGGAAAAAATTGTTCAGTTCGCTGAAAGAACGATGGAAGGAGTATGCGTCGCTCATGCGAAACTCGCGGGCCCTGACCATACCACCACGAGTGCGCTCCTCATCCCGGTATTTTTCCTGAAACTGGAACAGAAAGACCGGCAGATCGCGATAACTGACGAGTCCGCTTCGCAACAGCTCGACCATGGTCTCCTCATGAGTGGGCGAGAGAACAAGCTCTTTACCGGATCGGTCCCGGAAGGTCACCATATCGCCGGTCGCAAGACCGGCACGGCCGCTGCGTTTCCAGGCGTCCATGGGGCTGACAAGCGGTGTACTCACCTCCAGCCCGCCGAGAAGCTCCAGCTCGCTCCGGATGATCGCCTCGACCCGCGCGGCGACGCGCAGACCCAGCGGCAGAAGGCCGAAAAGGCCTCGTCCGAGCGTCCGTACGTAGCCAGCCCTGTGGAGCAGCTGATGGCTCGGTGCAACAATCCCTTTGGGTACCTCCCGCCGGGTTTTTGGAAACAGGGACGAATATCTCACCAAAACAGCTTAGGGAGCGCTTGGCAAAACAGTCAAGGAAGATTTCTGCGATTCACGACGGCGTCGGTCGTCGCGCGGCCTGCTGCTCTGTTGCACGGCTCGCCTGCGAGCTCATATACTATGGAGGCCTCCGAGAGGCAATCTATCGAAGGAGACAGCATATGAGTTTTATTGAAGGTGTAGAGGCGCGCGAAATTCTTGATTCCCGTGGAAATCCGACCGTTGAGGTGGATGTCCTGCTTGAGGACGGGTCACTCGGCCGGGCTGCAGTACCATCCGGTGCATCAACGGGTGAGCACGAGGCCGTGGAGCTTCGCGACGGTGATAAGAGCCGCTACAAGGGTAAAGGCGTCCTGAAAGCGGTCGACAACGTCAACTCGATCATCAGTGCCGAACTCGAAGGCATGGATGCGCTCGATCAGGTCGGCATTGACCGCATGCTTATTGACCTTGACGGTACCGAGAACAAGGGGAAACTCGGCGCAAACGCGATGCTCGGCGTGAGCATGGCTGTCGCCCGTGCCGCCGCGGTCTACCAGGATCTGCCCCTGTTCAAGTACCTTGGCGCGTACAAGGCGTGCACGCTGCCGGTGCCTATGGCGAATATTCTCAACGGCGGTTCTCACGCGGATAACTCGGTCGACTTCCAGGAGTTCATGGTCATGCCGGTGGGAGCAGAAACCTACCACCGTGCCCTGCAGATGATCACCGAAGTATTCCACACCCTGAAGGGAGTGCTCTCGGAGTCCGGATACTCGACAAGCGTCGGTGACGAGGGTGGTTTCGCCCCGAATCTCAAGAGCAACGAAGAAGCGTGCGAACTCATACTCAAGAGCGTTGAAAAGGCCGGCTACAAGCCGGGAGAGGACATCTTCATTGCCCTCGATCCTGCGTCGAGCGAGTTCTACGATGCAGACAAGAAGAAGTATGTATTCAAGAAAAGCGACGGCCGCGAGCTCTCAAGCGAGGAAATGGCCTCCTACTGGGCAGACTGGGCGTCGCGTTTCCCGATTATCTCAATCGAAGACGGCATGGACGAAAACGACTGGGACGGCTGGAAACTCCTGACTGACAAGATCGGCGACAAGGTACAGCTCGTCGGTGACGACCTGTTTGTCACGAACACGAAACGTCTTTCACAGGGTATCGAGAAAGGCATAGCCAACAGCATACTCGTGAAAGTGAACCAGATCGGAACGCTGACGGAGACCTTCGAAGCCGTTGAAATGGCAAAGCGCGCCGGGTATACGGCGATTGTCAGCCATCGAAGCGGTGAAACCGAAGACTCCTTTATTGCCGATCTCGTCGTGGCGCTTGAAACGGGTCAGATCAAGACCGGATCACTGAGCCGCAGCGACCGGCTGGCGAAGTACAATCAGCTCCTGCGCATCGAAGAGATGCTCGGTGCAGCAGCCGAGTACCCGGGTCGCAAGGCATTTTATTCGATATAGATGTCGATCGCGAAGGAATGGTGCGGTCGATTACCGCACCGAGAAGCGCCGCCAGGATTCTGTCGGCGCTTTTTTTTGCACATCGATTGATTCAACCCTCGCCGGAGGTGGCCCGGTTTTCAGCCAGCTGACAAAGCTCTCGATCGCTTCTTCACTGCCTTCGGCTTCCACGAGGACCGTTCCATCAAACTCGTTCCTGACCCAACCGGTGATACCAAGCTCCTGTGCCTTGTACCGGGTGGAGTACCGGAAGCCTACGCCCTGCACTCTGCCGTGCACGCGCACTCTGACCGCCGTCATGGGATAATGGCCCCCCGCTTACTCGCCGTCGAGCGTTTTCGCGATAAGCTGTTCAAGCTCACCGTAATCATAGGGTTTGTAGATGACCTGGTAGGGTATGGGAAACTCCGGCCTGAGAAACCCGCTGGTAATCAGTACTTTCTGCCGACCGCAGTATTCGCTGAGAAACTTGATCCAGTAATCGCCGCCGAGAACGTCCATACGATAATCAGTAACGATGAGGTCAACAGTATGGTCCAGAAGCTGCTTGATCGCTCCGACTCCGTCGGAAGCCACGAGTACCGAATAGCCTTTGCTGCTCAGATAGTCCCGGAGAGTCAGCCTGATAGCGTCTTCGTCTTCTACAATAAGAATCGACGGCTTTGTGTCGCGTACCTTCTGGTCTGCCATGTGATACTCCTCTGCCTCAGCTGATCAGCTCTTCTATTGTCGCGATAAGCTGATCGAAGTCCGGGGGCTTGGATAAAAACGCGTTCGCACCTTCCTGCAGGATGGCGTCACGCTCCGATGGGTCATCAAGTCCGGAAACCGAAATGATAACCGGGTCGCCGAACGAACTGTCGGCCTTGATGCTGCGGCACAGTTTGTGCCCGTTTATACCCGGAAGATCAATATCCAGGATAATGATGCCGGGCTTCGACTCGGCAAGAATTTTACCTGCTTCGAAACCGTCGAATGCCTGCAGCACCTCAATGGACTCGAAATGACGCTTCATGTACTGGGCCATGAGATCGTTCAGCTCCCGGTCGTCGTCAACGACGAGCATGGTGCTGAACTTCTGCTGCGCGTCGAGTATTGCCTGCAGCTCTTCGGGAACACGCATGCCACGGGAATCAAGGAACTCGACAAGATCTTCGGAATACACGCGATACTGGCCACCGGGAGTTGTAAACGCTTTGAGATACCCGTTCTTGATCCAGTTGATCGCGGTCTGGTTTACCACACCGCATATGTTCGCCACTTCGAGCGCGGAAAAAATCCGTATTTTCTTGTCTGCCTTGCCCATACGTGTTCCTCAATCGATTAACTCAGTGTTCCTCTTAGAGTAGAGTGCATCTGCGCTAATGTCAAGTTCTGGAGAGATTGGGGATTCAAAGATAATCAGGAAGACTCCTGGTTACGGACCACGGCCTTGACCGCTGCATAGGGAAAACCTTTACGGATAAGAGCGGCCATCTGTTTTTCCGCGTCGTCGCTGCGGCGACTCACCTTCTCGAAGGCACGCTGCAGGGCGTCGTGTTCGGCTTCGATGCTGAAAATCTCCTGAAGCACTTCATCGCAGATATGGCGGCCGACCCCCCTTCCGGCGAGTCTGCTCTGCAGAACGGCGCGTCCCTCGGGCTGCCTTCGCAGGCGCGACTCGACGAAGGCACGTGCGAAACGGCGGTCGTCGACGTAACCTGCCTCCCGGCACTCGTTCAGCACCTCAGCGACGAGATCGGCGTCGTAGCCTCGTTGAAGGAGCTTTCGTGACAGCTCCTGGCTACTGTGCTCCCGGGCAGCGAGCAGGTCGAGGGTTTTGGTAAGAACAAGCAGCCTGCTGTGGCGCCGGTGTTCGTCGGCAAGGCGATCACGGAGTTCGTCGTCCGCGGACATCCCCGCGCGCAGCTCCGGCACCTGCGATGAATCCGCGGGAAGAAGAAAAAAGGACCCGTCCGACAACTCTATACGTCGTGTCGAAGGGCCCTGTTTTCGGTTTGATATGATTGTCACGAGGACAATGACGATTCTTAACGCTTTGAGAACTGGAACTTGCGGCGTGCGCCGGGCTGTCCGTACTTCTTCCGTTCCACCATGCGGGGGTCACGGGTCATGAAGCCATTCTCACGGAGCGGTTTGTAATTCGTTTCGTCATACTTCGCGAGCGCACGACTCAGACCGTGCCGGATCGCTCCCGCCTGACCTGATTTTCCGCCGCCCTTTACGTTTATGAGTACGTCAAACTTCCCGATGTTGTCGGTCACATCAAGCGGCTGATTTACGAGGAACGAAAAATCACCGGTTCCAAAATACTCGTCAACCGACCGACCGTTGATCTTGATGTCGCCATTGCCATTCCGAAGATAGACACGCGCAACTGAAGTCTTCCGTCTGCCGGTTCCTAAAGCAAGATTCTCTGCCACAGATACTCTCCTTGATCCTTACTGAACACGCCGTTAGAGCGAGAGCTCTTCGGGTGTCTGTGCCGCATGGGGATGGTTGCTTCCCGCGTACACCTTGACGTTCTTGAACAGCTTGCGTCCAAGACGATTCTTGGGAAGCATACCGCGTATTGCATCCTCGAGCGGAGCTTCCGGTCGTCGTCGTATCCTTTTTTCAAAGGTTTCCGACTTGATTCCGCCGGGAAATCCGGTGTGTCGCCAATACATTTTGTCGGTACGCTTGCGGCCGGTAACATCGACCTTGCCGGCGTTTATGACCACGACAAAGTCGCCATGCTCCATATTCGGAGTATATGTCGGCTTGTGCTTACCCTGAAGAATAGACGCAACGCGGACGGCTACGCGTCCGAGGACTTTATCCTGTGCATCAATTATGTACCACTTTCTTTCTATTTCAGTGGGCTTCAAAAACTTCGTTCGCATGTTTTATACCTTCTGTGGTTCTTCTGCCTGAGTAATTGTAACGGGGAAGACGAGAATGCCACGCCGGGACCACAAATGTCAACGCCCGGGACACAAGGACCACGTACCCGGAACTTCCTACTGCCTGGCCGCCTCTGCAGCTTCTTCGGCTTCTTCTTTTTTTGCTTCCATCTTGTCCTTGATATCAGCGATACCGATGAACACGGCGATGAGACCGATAAACAGGGCCATGATTGGTACTCCACCCATAAGGAAGTGGATAACCGGTTCGAGCCAGTTGAGGGCCCAGCTGAACGGAAGGACGGCGTATACCGCAAACAGAATAAAAACGAATCCTACGATGAGTGCTACCATATGTATTGTTCCTCCAGAAGTAATATCGCCTACATTCAGGTATTTTTTTCAGGGTGTCAACCGGACGATTTCGGTCACACCCTGTTTCGTGCAACCATAATAACAAACGCGCAGATGAAAAACAGCATGGGCGCGCTGCTGATCAGAACCCGCCCGAGAGGAACGCCTGCGAATACGAGGCCATCCAGAGCAACAAGGCCGAGGAGCTCCAGACCGCTGAACACCAGTGCGCCGTAATGGGCGACGGTTCCGATCACGATGAACATCCAGGCAGCGTCTCGGGTTCGAGACCACAGAAGAATCGCGAGAAAGGTCGCTACCGCTCCTACGAGGAGCTGTATACCCAGAACGACCGCTGATCCCCCCATTTCCATTAGCTGCTCCTCTGTGTTTCGTGAACCAGACGTGTAATACCCGCGCGTTCACCGGGAGACAGTTCCTGCGGTACGATACTCACGCCACCCGTACGAGGTGACAATACCACCTTTGCGTCAAGAAATCGAGCGAACAGGGTGTCGTATGCCGCATCGGGCAGCAGAGGCTTCACGTAGGGGCCGGCCCGGTGCCATAGCGACGAGTCATCGAAGGCCTGCAGGACCCGGAAGAGCTCAGCTCCGGTCGCCGGCCAGTGCGCATGTGCGTCGACGAGGTCGTACACTGCTCGTACGGCTGCCGCCAGAAGCGGCTCCGACGGTGGCTGTCCCATCCCGGGTACTCCGCTGTACACCGTCTCGACGCCGGGAGACACCCCGGGCAGATGCAAGGCGTAGACCCCTGACCCGATCATAACGGGAACCGGCACGAGCAGCGCCCCGGACCGCGACGAATCAGATGTCGAAAGCAGGGGGCGAAACAGCGCGACGCGAGCAGGAATACCGGTCTCCCCGGTGCAGGTATCGGCGGGGTCGACCGGATCAGCGAGGCACCATCCGGCACGCCCGAAGCTTCGGTCGAGCGCCATGTGCACCGCCTCAGCAGACGTGAACAGCTCCCACGGGCCGGGGCACCCGGTCATGGTCGCAAGCGCACGCTCGAGGCGTCGCTTCCAGCGTCCCGGAAGCGCCCCTGCCTGTCCGCGGGCGAGCGTGTTCTCGAACGCACGTCGCACGCGTTGCGGAGCGTGTCCACCGATCGCTCTGCCGTCCTGAAGCCACATATCGAGATAGCGCAGCCCGCCGTCGGCGTAGAGGCGATATCCGCGGGCGCGGCGTATGGGTGGAATGCGTTCGTATCTATTCATCTATGCTCACTCGCTCAAGCGGAGTATAACGCGGAATGAAGGTTGCGATCCGTCCGTTCTCGAAGCCGACCCGCACCATTACGTTAGTACCTTTTCGCCAGCGCTTCTGCACGACCCCGAGACCGTAATCGTCGTGATACACGCCTGCTCCCGGCGGAAGATCATCCGCTTCTTCCCAGTCTTCGGCGTCGGAGGCGGAACGCAGGCGGTCCGAAACCGTGCCGCCGGCCGCCGGGATGCCCTGTCGGCCGAAACCGGGATCACCTGATGCTGCCGGAATGCGGCGCGACGATGTGCCCGACCCCAGGGTTTCGAGCAGCTCAGGGGGGATCTCGCCGAGAAACCGGGACGGAGCGTACTCGGTGATCCGGCCGTAGAGCCGTCGGTAGCGGCAACTGGTCAGATACAGTTCGTTCTCCGCCCGGGTCACCGCGACGTAAAACAGACGTCGTTCTTCTTCGATTTCACCGGGGCCTTCGTCAGCCCCCCGGGGAAAGAGGCCCTCTTCAAGCCCGGTGATAATGACGCGCGGGAACTCCAGCCCTTTCGTGTTGTGCATGGTAATGAGGGTAACCGCTTCACCGTCCTCGGCTGCAGTGTCGCGATTCGCGTCCAGCTCTATCATCTCGAGAAACTCAGCCAGCGCCTCGCGGCCTGATCCGTACAAGCCGGCGGCGTTCACGAGTTCATCAATGTTGGCTACCTTCCCGCTGCCCTGATACTCATCCTGGCTCGCGTGATATTCGCGCAACCCGGTTTCTTCAGCCGCCCGCTCCACGAGCACCGACAGTGAGCTGCCCTCCACCGCACCGGTAAGCGATGCAAAGACCCCGTCGAGCTCCGCCCGCGCCTTTTCGGCTTTCTTCGTGAGCCCGGGCACTGCGGCGGCAAGCGCATCAAGCAGATCACCGCCGCCTGCGAGAGCCACGTCGACTATGCGATCTACAGACTTGAGGCCGAGACTTCGGGCCGGTTTGTTGACAATGCGACGAAAACTGACCTCATCGCGGGGATTGGCGAGCAGTCGCAGAACGGCAAGGACGTCCTTGACCTCCTCACGCTCGTAAAACCGCAGCGTCCCTACAATGCGGTAGGGTATACCGCGCCGCAGGAACTCGCTTTCAAACAGGCGGCTCTGTGCATTCGTCCGGTAGAGAATTGCTGTGTTGCTGTATCGTGCATCCGCCTGCAGAATGCGCACGCAGAACTCGACTTCGGCCTCTGCGTCTGACAGGAAGGCAAGCTGTGGAAGCGGTCCGTCTTCGCGTTCGGTCCACAGGCGTTTGCCGAGCCGCCCTTCGTTG
The DNA here is from genome assembly GCA_007128315.1 of Spirochaetaceae bacterium. Lineage (GTDB taxonomy): Bacteria > Spirochaetota > Spirochaetia > DSM-27196 > SKKC01 > SKKC01. Next base: position 15,455 of record SKXQ01000023.1, read on the forward strand.
CGCGCGACGACCTCGGAAGCCAGATTCAGTATGCTGCCGGTAGAGCGATAGTTCTGTTCCAGACGCACCGTTGTCGTCCCTGGATACTGTTCGTGAAATGTCAGAATGTTACGGACTTCTGCTCCGCGGAAGCGGTATATGCTCTGATCGTCGTCGCCGACGACGCAGAGATATGAGTCGGAACCGACAAGCGCCCGCAGAAGCTCGAACTGCGCGACGTTCGAGTCCTGATACTCGTCGACCAGAACAACCCGGAAGCGCTGCTGTATGCGGGTCCGCACCGCTTCGTCACGCCGTAACAGCTCAAGAGGGCGAAGAATCAGGTCTCCGAAGTCGACGTTACCGATCTCGCGAAGCCGTTCGTGGTAGCGCCGGTAGACATCGCGCAGTTCCTCGTGCTGATGCGTGACCGCCGACAGGTCATTACCCGGATAGAGCGCGTAGTCCTTGGCACGACTGATCGCTCGTGACTGCGCGTTCAGGTGCGGTTTTGACTCATCGGGAAACAGGGATCGCAGCAGCTGCACCACGTCATCGTCGTCGTAGATCGTAAAGCCGGCAGGGAGTCCTGCGCGTTCGTGATTCCGGCGCAGGAACCATGCACCGAAGCTGTGAAACGTCCGGATCATGCACTCTGAGGCTCCCGGGGCGAGGGATGCGGCGCGTTCACGCATTTCCCCGGCTGCCTTGTTGGTGAAGGTTACCGCGAGAATGGACCGGGGTTGTATGCCACACTCCCGAATAAGGTATGCAATCTTGTAGGTAATGACGCGGGTCTTGCCGGAACCGGCACCAGCGAGGATCAGGAGCGGCCCGCCCTGATGTCGGACGGCATCGAGCTGTACCGGGTTCAGGCCGTGAAGGTAATCAGGAATGGTCTCAGGCAAGGATCCCACGACAAGCGGTTTCAGTAGCTCGCGATAGCTGCAAGCCGCGGACTGCCGGTATCCCTGTCGGCAAGGCCAACGAGCACGCTCGAGACCTGTCCGGGACCACCGAGCGGCACCTCGGTTCCTTCAACGCGCAGGGATAGCGCTGTCGCGTTCGAAGCCGCAACGAAGACATGCTCTGAGGCGGTAAGGTCGATCTGCTCGCCCTGCTGCAGAACATACTGACGGGTGTCACCGTCGTCGACACTGAGACGGACGAGGACCAGGCGGTTCGCATTCAGCGTAAGCGAAAACGACGGCGCGGTAAACGCGGATCGTATGGTAACCGTTGCCCGCTCACGCCTTTCCACGCCCGCCATTCCCGCCGGAGGAAGCTCCGATCGTACCGATTCCTGCGGGACGCTCGCGATATCCGTGCCCATGGCTACCTGACGATCGATGCGAATGACCGCCTCGGGTGGTGAGGTATCGAGCATGACATTCCGTACAATGACCCGGATGTCGGGGTCACCGGAGCTGTTGAGATCCACGAGACCGGCAGCACCCTGAGGAATGGAAACGGTTCCGCCGGGGAAACGAACGCGGACCTGCTCGCCTATGTCGTCGAGCGACAGCGGCACCTGTTCTCCGTTTATGTCTACGACAAAACGTTCACCGCGGAAGAAGGCACGCTCGAGGACATAATCGGCACCGAGATCAACGATATCACCGGACCGCGCGGGGCCGTTCTGCGCACCCGTGGTTCCAGCGCCCGCGGTGCCCTCCTGCGCAGCCTGTTGACCGCTGCGTTCGGAACGGGCGGAGAACACCGATGCGACATCGGTGAAGAGAAACAACGCGGAGACGGCCGCCAGGACGAGCACGACGACAACCGTTACAATGACCGTCGACCGCAGCCTGCGATCGCGCCCGGTATCGAGCAACTGGTCCATGGGGGCGGGCTGTTCCTGTATCTTGATGTTGCGGTAGCGGTTCAGTATTTCGTCAGATGGAAGGCCAAGATAGTCTGCGTAGTTTCTGAGAAACCCTACCAGATACGGCTCCCCGGGGAACACCTGATAGTCGTCCTGTTCCATTGCTTCGATGTAGCGCTTAGCGATGTGGGTATCACGCGCTACCTGTTCGAAAGAGTACCCTTTGTCTTCGCGCGCAACTCGTAATCGGTCGCCAATGGATTCCATAGTCACCCGTGTTCAAGCCTGTATTATGGTTTCAGTTCGAGCTGTCAAACAGAAAATCTTCGAATGTACTGGAGGCTGGTGGTGACACATACTCGAACCGACTATCCGGCAAGCCCTGATTTACCCGGATATTCGTGAAGTCAAACTGCACCCTGTTCAGATCAACGGTCGTCCCGACGATTCTCCGTATGCGATAATTCGCGTCCACGCTGACAATCAGCTGCCGGTAGCCCTCATCCGGTGTCGATGTGTCAAACCTGAGGTTCACTACCGGCGTGTCGGGTCCGACGGGCTCTATATAATTAGCCGTTGAATTGACCCCGACAAGCTCGGGAGACGCCTGAAATGCGACCGAAAAGTTACGCCGCAGCAGCGCAAGCCCCTCCGCCGTTGCAATGCCACCCGGAGCATCGGCAGTCGTACGAAGACGCTGACTGAGAGTTGTATTCAGGGACGGAACATGAACCCTCAGAAACTGACCGTCGGTGATAATGAACTGGTCCTGGGGATCGGTGAACTCGATGTTCATGAGATTCGGTCGGCGATGATACATCGTACCAACCATGCGTTCGCGTTCGGTGGTGAATACGATATCCGCCATGTAGTCTTCAAAACCTGCGTATTCCTCGCTGACCCGCTGCAGAAACTGACTTGCGGTGCGAATCTGCTGTGATGATACGGGCGCGATTGTAAAGCCAAACAGGATGAGGACGATGAAAAATCGGTAACTCTCGCGATTATGAAGCAACATCATTCTTCGCAAGAGTTTAGTATGCGTGCAGGCTATCGTGTCAATCACCGTGATCTGAGGTCCCTGATGCGATCACGCAGCTCGGCTGCACGCTCATAGTCTTCTTTCACGACGGCCTTCTCAAGCTCCACCTCGAGTGTTTCACCGGGGACCTCGTCGCTCACAACCGTAAGCTGCCCGATGGCAGATTTCAGATAATGCACACTCCGTATACGCTCGAAATGAAAGGCTGGCGAGTCCAGATCCTCCATGGATTCGATGAAGTCTATGGCGTTCTGAATCAGGCGCGCAGCCTCATCCATACGGTGGGCCTTCATGGCAATCATGGCCAGAGCCATGGCGTGAAGACGCACAATATACGGCTTGTACTGCACGACAGGCTCACGCAGTTCGACAAGCGGACAGAACTGTTCGAGTATTTTGCAGATTCGCAGATTGTGCTCGGTATCGGCCGTCACCCGCTCGAAATCATTCCGCTGGAAGAGGAGCAGATAGCGATAATAGTAGAGAACAGCCTCTTCCTGCAGCATTTCGCACTCTGAACGCGAAAGTTCATACCCCACGTCGGAACCATGCAGCTGCCGGTACTCGGCGATCTGTGACTCGAGATGCGCAAGGACGCTGCTGAACCCGAAAGGCAGCGCCCCGTCCGGCCGGTTCGTCAGCTCATACTGCTCTACCCCGAGTGGCAGTCTGACCTGCAGAACAGGGCGTCCGTCTTCCGCCGACACAATCCGCGTGGTATTCTCAGCATCATACGGCCATTCCTCAAAAACAGATGTCAGGTCATGGTTCATCGGCTATCTCACATTGGCTCGGGCCAGAATGGATATATCGTAGATTATAGCGCAGCCCGCGCAAAAGCACTAAAAAGACCGCACAAAACAGACCTTTCCCTGCTTGCAGGCAACGTGATCAGAGGCTAGGATGTGAAACAGATATGAAAACACATGTTTTGTCGCTCGGTGGAAGCATCGTAGCCCCCGACCAGGTCGATGTAGCCTTTCTGCGGCTGTTCAAGGAACGCATCGGTGGTTTCCTTGACCGCCATCCCGAGGACCGTCTCATCCTCGTGATTGGCGGTGGCGGTCCTGCCCGCCACTACCAGAACGCGCTGCGGGCGCTTGCCGGCGACGCCCCGCCGGAGCAGCAGGACCATGTCGGCATAGCGGCAACACGACTGAATGCCGAGCTCATCCGCGGTATTTTCCTGGCCTACGGTGACAATCAGCTGGTTACCGATCCTACTGCCGAGCTCAGTTTCGAGGGGCGGGTACTGGTAGGAGCGGGATGGAAACCCGGGTTTTCGACGGATTTTGACGCCGTATGCCTCGCCGAGCGCTATGGAGCTGATACCGTCGTGAATCTTTCGAACATCAAACAGGTGTATACCGCAGATCCTTCGAAAGACGCATCTGCGAAACCGCTTGTGCATATTTCCTGGGCCGATTTCCGGAAAATGGTCGGAGACACCTGGAATCCGGGGGCGAATGTACCCTTTGATCCCATCGCCGCACGACGGGCCATGGAGCTCGGATTCAAGGTGATTGTCGCATCCGGACGAAACCTCGACACCGTCGAGGCCATCCTCGAGGGAAAGCCAGACTTCCTTGGTACGACGATAGGCTGATAACGCTCACAAACCCGGAAAAAAGCGGACCGCCCGGTTCCGAAGCATCTCTGTCTCGGCTCCGGTGAGCCCTCCTGCGCGGAGACTGTACCGCCCGAGATCCACGAGGGCCTGGCCGAAGGCGACAGGCGAAATGATCTGGTCAAGAAGTGCAATAGCCTGCTCATACAACCCGAGCCGTGAAAGGAGCTCAACGAGCTCGCCGGTTACCTCATCGATCTGATAATCGGCCTGCAGCCCGGCGACCCGCGCCTGTTCGGCGATCGCAAAAGCCTCGGTTGTCTCTTCAAGGTCCAGCGACTCCAGCGCGATCGCTACAAGGAGTCGGGCTCTCTGCGTCGCATCCGGCAGGGCGTCTGCCGCCTCTCGGGCAAGGTCAACCCGCCCCGCACGCACAAACAGCCGCCCGAGCCTCCGCAGCACATCCGAACGGGTGAACTCATCATCGACATCCCTGACGACAAGCAATGCCACCTCGGCGTTCTGCTCCGCAGTCGCATCCTGACCGGCAGCGAGAAGACGTTCGGCCACATCGGTAATGACGTCGGCGAGCTGTGCATCTGTGCCCTCAAATGCAATCAGATTGATGGCCAGATCAAAGACGCGTTCAGCCTCATCGGGCTCGTTGCGCTCAAGAAAGCGGCTGCCGAGCTCGGCAAATCCACGGGCGTAGATACCGGGAAACTCGATAGTTTCAATGACCTGCTCGGCCGCCGCCAGACGCGACATACCGGAAAGGTCCTCAGCAACCCGCAGGAGAACCGCCGCGTCTGCCGGTGATCGGGTCAGCACGCGCACGTTGTCGATCTCTCTCAGCGCGCGGGCGACGTAGGTCGCGGCGTCCGACTCGTTTCCGGCGACGTGAAAGCGACGCGCCACCGCCGTGTAGCCTTCGGCACGCAGCCACGGATTGCGTATCCCGCCCACCGCAGTAATTGCCTGCTGAACGAGCGTGTTCACCTGCTGACCCAGCCCGCTCGCCTGGTACTGCCGGGCGATGTCCGTGAGCAGCGAAGCGCGCGACGGAAGATCCTGCAGAATATACACCTGATCGACCGCGCGCACGAGAACGTCGAACAGCTCTTCGCCTGCGATGAACGAGGCGTTGATAACCTCCTGCAATACGACGGTGCGTATCGATTCGGACGCACTCTCGCTTTCCCGCAGGGCACGATCGAGCAAAGTTCTCGCCCGTTCGATACGCCCGAGATCGATGAAGGGAAAGGCAAGCTGCACGAACACCTCAGCCCGGGCGACGCCAACCTCCTCAGCCTCGGCGAGTCTGACCGCGCGCTCGAGCACACTCGTCGCAGGGAGAATCAGCCCGACGTCGATGTACGCCTCGGCGATGCGGGTATAAAGGAGCGCCTGGGTAAACACGTCAGGAACGATCGAGGCGATCTGCAGACTGACCGCAAGAGCGCTGTCGGAGTCTCCCTCGACCGTTACCGGGGCGGGTTGTGTCTGCCGCACGGTCGCACACGAGGTGAAAAGCACGACAAGAGAAGCCAGAACTGGGATGATACGCGGTCGTGCCGATCTGTGCATGAGTTCAGGTCCGGTATCAGCGTAGACAATAGGCGGTGCGTGGTCAACGTTGTAGCGTTCAGGGAAGTCGCACGGACATTCCCGTGCTGCCGCTTGTCTCGCGTTCCGCTCCCTGATAAGCTCCTGCGGTAACCGTTCAGGAAGGCCGGCGTGGCGGAATTGGTAGACGCAGCAGACTCAAAATCTGCCGCCCGCAAGGGTGTATCGGTTCGAGTCCGATCGCCGGTAAGCTTACGACTCGGTTCGTTGCATTTCGATCACGACTGGATTCGATGCCACAGGCGTCGTTTCCACGGTATCGCATTCGTTCTGGCGCGCCAGTGCCGCAAGTCCCGAACGAAATGCCTTTAACAGTCGTTCGTCAACGGTAACGGTCGGTTCCAGAAACAGTACTCGAGCGCTTCCTTTGCAGGTTTCCAGTCCCACCAGCCGGAACCTGATGCGCCGCCAGGCACCCCGGCGAGAATCCGCATCGCGGCATTCCGGTCGCTCGCTCGCGAAACGCGTACGTGGAGCGCGCCGCCTCCGACCTGTGCCTTGAGCTCCCCACTCGTTCCATCAGCGATGATTCTCCCGTGATCCACGACGGCGATGCGATCGGTCAACTGATCCGCTTCGTCGAGATGCTGTGTTGTCAGGAGCAGGGTCGCCAGCATGCGGACTACGGTGGTCTTCCCGGCGCCATTTGGTCCAGGAAGCCCGGAGACGCTACTCGTCCGCTGTACGGACGTCGCCGTCGGTTGCCGGGGACTCCCGCCGTCCGAGCATTTCGCGCAGAGTCGCGTCGAGCGTGCCGGTCATGCGCTCACGGACCGACATGGCGTACTCGGTCAACAGCGAAAACGCATCGAGATCCGCGCTGTAGTCGGCGGGAAGGAGGAGCATGAAAGGCTCAAGGCCAAGTGCGTCGGCGATACGCGCGAGTGAATCGGCGGACACCCACTTTCTGCCCTTTTCGAGATCCGTAATGTGACCCGGAGAAAGCTCAGCCCGCTCGGCGAGATACTGCTGGCTGTAGCCGAGTTTTTCCCGTGCAGCGCGGATGTTGCGGCCGAGGATGATCTGCAGGCTGAGTGTCTGATTCTCCATGAGCAATGATCATGATCATGCTCTAAGCGGTGATACTCAATGTACCGACAGCGTATTGCAGTAACGCCCTGAGCAAAGAATAATTCGCACCGTCGGCGGGCGTTTTGCCCTGTTAAAGATAATGGATATAGATTATTATTTGGTCTTAGTGAGTGCAACAGACGGACTCAGCATCCTTATACTCGACTCAAACCCAACGGCGCGCGCTGCAACTGCCCGGCGACTGTCAGCACGAGGACTCACGGTTTACGGTGCCGACACTGTTGCCGACTCGATTCAGCAGATTGAGGAACACCTCGGGATTGTTGCCGTGCTCCTGAACGCGCAGGAGCATGATATAGATCAGTTCAGAGCGTCGCTGTACAGGGTCCTGGGTGTCGACCGCATAGCAGCCTGTCTACCCGTTACCGTTGACTCCACGCACCCGGAGGACGGACACGTCCTGTTGACGGGCTCCCGAGACGATCCTGATCCCTTATATGAGGCTGTTCGAACCGAGGTCAGCCGGCACTTTGAGCAGATCGATCTGCGCGAACACGTTCTCAGAAACCAGGCGCTCACGCGGGCAGTACCGGATGCGATGTTCGTGTTCGATGCGCAGGGAATCTACCAGGAAATTCACGCGCCGGATCAGAGCGCACTCGTGCGATCGCCTCGGGAACTCATTGGAAAATCCATCGCTGACGTTATGGGAACGGAAGTCCACGAGCGACATCTCAGTCAGGTCGCTGAGGCACGCGCAGACCGCGATGGTCACCGGCCACGACCGTTTCGGTACGAAGTGCGGATCGGCGACAAGAACCGGTACTTCGAGTCCATTCTGACTCTGATTGATGATGAACGCAGTCTGGTTGTTGTCCGCGATGTCACGTCGGAACAGCGCTATCATTCGCAGAAACACGAACAGGCACAATACCAGGCTACGATTCACGCGATTTCGCGACGGTTTATGCAGGCAGTTCCGGATACTGCCGACACCGATCTGCTCTTCGCAATGCGAAAACTCGGTCAGCATCTCGGTGTCGACTGGGTCACGATCGGGTTGACTACCGGAGCAAGCGATGTTCTGGAAGTCACACACCACTGGCGAAAAACCGGTCCGTCCTTTCCTCCGGTGCTCGAGGATTCCGGCCCGCTGGAGATTCCCATGAACGTCCCCGCGATGGTGCAGGCGATGGAGCACCGGGGTTATCTCGACATACACGACACAGCCGCCGCACCGGAAGGCATAACGGCCTTCGCCCGGGACATGGAACGTTACGGAGTGCGGTCACTGCTCGCCTTTTCGCTGGTCGAGCGACAGGAAATCGTCGGCGCACTGGTCGTCTCGTGCGTAAAGGCGCGACCGCGCATGCGCTTGCGGGACATTACCCTCGTTCAGGTTGTTGCGAGACTCATCAACGACGCCATTATCGCTCAGCGCAGCTATGTGCGAATCGAGCAGACATCAGAAGGATTCGAGGCGCTGTTCGGTCTGAGTCTCGAAGGGCTGCTCATTCACCGCGGCGGACAGATTATTCACGTAAACGGGGCATTCGCGTGCATGTTCGGGTACGAGCAAAGCGAGTTAACCGGATGCGATATGCACCCGCTCATCAGACCCGAGTATCACCGCCTCCTTCTCCCTGGAAGCGAAACTAAAAGGCAGAATCGACAGACCGTCGTCGGAATACACCGAAATGGCGAGGACATCTGGCTCGAGATCGAGTGCAGGCCGGTGCCGCTTGAAGACGGTCAGGCAGAGTTGGTCGCCTTTCATGATGTTTCTCACCATATAAAACGGGAGGCACAGATTGAACGGCTTCTGCACGAGAAAGAACGTCTCATCAAGGACATTCACCATCGCCTGAAGAACCAGATGCTCTCCATCGAAAGCCTTCTCTCCCTGAAATCCCAGGAAGTCGGGACCGCTTCATCCGCCTCGGCCCTGAACGAAACGCGTAATCACGTCCACGGATTGGCGCTCCTCTACGACCGCCTGTACCGCTCAACGGAGAGCAGCGATCTTCTCGCCGCTTCCGGGTACCTTCCGACGCTCATACAGGACATAATCCAGCTCTCTGCTCATCAGGCAGGACTGGAAGCGAACATCGATATCCCGGATACCCGGCTTACGGTCCGCAGGTTGTCGCGCCTCGGCATGATACTGAACGAGCTGATCAGCAACACCGTGAAGCACGCGTACCCCGATCCCGGCGACGGTCAGGCTCGATCAGGCGTCATAACCATTGCGCTTGCCGAGACGGCACCTGGTGAACTCACGCTGAGCTACGCCGACGACGGTAAGGGCATCCCGGATGCGGTCGCGAATGGCCACTCGGCAGGACTCGGCATGGACCTCGTCCGCGCCTTCTCCGAAGAAATCGGGGGGACGTTGACGATATCCGGATCCTCCGCGGGGACCGCTGTCAGGCTTGTGTTTCCGTCCGGCTAGTTGCGGAGTGGTCTGACTTCGACCTCGGTTTTGACACGCGCACCCGACTCAAAATGGAGCTCCAGCTCAAAACTCTCCCCGGCCTCCAGGGCGTGGTTCAGGCCTATAAGCATCACGTGTATCCCCATGGGCTCGAGGACCACGGTTTCACCGGCCGGAACCGCGAGTCCGTCGTGCAACGGCCTCATGACCATGACATCTCCGTTGCGTTCATGCACATGTATTTCTATGACCTCAGCCGCGGCCGAGTACCCCCCGATCAGAACATCGTCGGTATCAGAATTGCTGGTGAGTCTCAGGTACGCTGCTGCGTTGCGGGGTATACCCGCTGTCTCTCGAGCCCATGCATTCTGCACCCGGAAGGGTTGCTGTTCACCACGACCACCGGCGGAGGCAGTCACGGCAAGGAGCATAACGACACTGCATGCGGTCAGAAACCGGCGTCTCATAGTCCGACCTGATTCGCCGCAACTGATCGGACGGTACCGTGGCGCATGTGATTTCGTATCGCCCGGGCAACGTTCTCCGGACCGAAGTCATGTATGAACCAGTTGATAAAGTTACCGTCGGTATCCATAAGATACATGGCCTTCGAGTGGTCCATGCTGTATCCTGCGGCACTCCCGGTGTCCACCTGTCTGGCGAAGGCGCCGAAGGATCGAACTGCATTCGTGACCTGCTCGCGTGTGCCGCCCAGACCGACCATGCGTGAGTCGAAGGCTTGTACGTAGGAGGCGATCGCTTCGGGGCTGTCACGATCCGGGTCAACTGAGATAAAGATCGGCTGCACCAGGTCGGCATCGTCTCCAAGGGCGTCGAGAACGTCGAGCATGGTGTTGATGGTGATCGGACAGTAGTCGGTACAGTTCGTGTACCCGAAGCCGACAAGGCGATACATGCCGTCAAAATCCGACTCCGTCACCAGCCGCCCGGGGCCTTCCTGCAGCTCGAAGGCACCATCAATCACATCCTCGTAGATTACCGCTGTGGCCATACCACCAGCGGAGTGGTTCAGCTCGTGACAGTGAAACAGCCACACACCTGGATTATCCGCTATGAACTCGATGTCGTAGGTGTCGCCCGGCATGACCGTCTGTACGTTTTTAACCAGTTCAAGCCCGGCCGGCACAGGGTTTCCGTCGGTCGCGACGATGCGAAACTGATGTCCGTGCAGATGCATGGGATGGAAGGTCGCGCTTCCCGCATTGATCATGCGTATACGCACCCGGTCGCCGTAGGTCACTCGTATGGGCTCGGTATCGGGATAGACCCGGCCGCTGATCGGAAACAGTCCGCGATTGATGCGCTCGGTCAGCACGATCGTGTGCTCCACATCGGGCCGGTCGTAATCGCGCGGCTCAATGACAATGGGGCCTGCAAGGCCCATATCCATCTGCCTGGCCTCGCTGAGATGATCGAGCCCGTGGGTATGATAAAAGCGGGTCCCCGCGGGATACGCATCAAACTCATAAACAAAGGTCTCGCCGGGGCGCGTCGCCTCCTGCGTATATCCCGGAACCCCGTCAGACCAGTTCATGAGGTCTATCCCATGCCAGTGAACGGTTGTCGCCTCGGGCAGATAGTTCGTGAACTCTACCCTTACGCGGTCACCTTCTGTTACGCGTATTTCGGGTCCCGGAAGCTGTCCGTTGTAGCCCCAGCTTTCCACCGGTTCTCCGTTGCCGTAGTCCCACATGACCACCTCGGCGGTCAGGCGGAAGACTTTTACGCCGTCTTCATCGACCTCGTAGGGCAGCACGCTGATCGCGTCCTCCGCAGAACGGACGGGTATGTCCGATTCCGGCGCTTCGGCGGCACCGGTATCAGCAACAGACTCCCCTTCGCCGGTCACAAAGAGGGTTCCCCGCTGACTGAAATGCCCCGATCCGCAGTAGACCGAGCAGTAAAACTCGAAATCGCCGCTCCGGGAGGCGACGAACTCGACTGTCGTCGTCTGGCTCGCGGGAAGTCGCTGATCCACGTTGAACTCGCGAATCGCGAAGCCGTGGTCGTATGTATCTTCGTTCGTGATATGGAGTCGAACCAGTGTACCGGCTTCAACAGTGATTTCACCGGGATCCCAGGTCCATGTGTTCTGTATCACGCGCATATCGATGTCAATTTCCTGACTCGCCGCCACAGGCATGGATGCGCTGACGACCGATACCGTCCCGAATCCTATAAATACGAGCCCAAGAACAACGTATGCGCCCAGAAGGGCGCGAAGTACCACGTGCTTTTTCAAGCCTGACCTCCAGAACCGATAGTAATATTTTTTATCGATATGATAAAAAATACCAGCGCCGGGGTTTTTATACAAGCTTTTTTAGCGGTAAAACGATACCGTCGGGTTCCGGTGGAGCGCCACGAAGAAACGCGCCACGGCAAGGGTGCTGTGGCCAACGATCACAGGAAGCAGCGAGCCGGAACTCACGACCAGCAGTCCGGCGACTGTCGACAGCACGAGCCCACCGAAGGCCGGCACGCATCCATCCGGAAGTCGCGACAGTCCATACAGAACCGCCGAAACGGCGATTGCAAGATCTGCACCTGCAGGCAGAAGCAGCGCAAAGAGGACACCACGAAGAATCCACTCCACTGCCGCTGTGTGCACGACCAGGCCGAGCAGGTTCGCGATGAGTGCCCACCATGTCCACTCGAGGACGGGGGGGTCGGTTTCAATATCCGGATCGGGTGTCGCCCTCATGCGGCGAGCGATATAGTACGCGAGCACGAATGCAACCACGACGGCGGTCCAGATCCACGCCTGCGTATCAAGGATATCCAGAGAAGCAAGGTCCGGAGCGACGCTCATATGGAACCGCTGCGGCAGTCGCTGTGGCAGCATCCATCGGACAAGCGCGTACACGGCGCCCGGTCCTGCAAGATACATGAGGACGGCGAAGAGTCTGCGGACGCTCACACCGAGTATCTCGGCAACAGGACTTACGAGGCCGGGATCGCGCGGCGCCGTCAGCGTGAGGGCTTGCGACTCGAAGAACTGCTGATATCCGATCGACGTGCGCAGGAGTGCGTAACACATCGCACCGACGGTGAAACTCCCAAGCGTACTGACGACAGCAACAGTGTTCAGCATGTACATCAGTCTGCCGCATGACCGGGTTCAGAGCAAGTCATCGGATGCCTATTGACCGTATTATTACCAAGTAATACCATCCGGCTCCATGGCTGTACAAAACGATACCCGTCTTCCCGTCACCGTCCTGTCCGGTTATCTGGGGTCGGGCAAGACAACGCTGCTGAATCATGTGCTGAGTAACCGTGAGGGCCTGAAGGTAGCCGTCATTGTAAACGACATGTCCGAAGTCAATATTGACGCCGCTCTTGTACTGAAGGGAGACGCCGCGCTCAGCAGAACCGAGGAAGAACTCGTGGAGATGTCCAACGGATGTATCTGCTGCACCCTCCGGGATGATCTTCTGAAGGAAGTGACCAAGCTCGCTCGCGCCGGACGCTTCGATTACCTGCTCATCGAAAGCTCGGGGGTCTCCGAACCGCTGCCGGTGGCACAGACCTTTACCTTCGACGACGAGGAAGGCAAGAGCCTCAAGGATCTGACCCGCCTTGACACCATGGTCAGTGTCGTTGATGTATCGCGCTTCTTCGACGAGTTCGGCAGCGAAGATTTTCTTGTCGACCGCGGTCAGGGCATGGCTGAAGACGATGAGCGCACCATCGCCCACCTTCTGACCGATCAGATCGAGTTCGCCGACGTAATCCTGCTCAACAAGATTGACGCGGTCGATGAGCAGGAGCTTCGCAGGGTCGAGTCGGTCGTTCGAAGACTGAATTCTACCGCGGAGCTCGTACACACCGAATTCGCACGGGTCGATCTCGCGCGCATTCTCAACACGGGAAAATTCGACATGGACGCTGCCGAAAGCTCCCAGGCCTGGCAGGACGAACTTGAGGCGGTGCACGTACCGGAGACAGAAGAGTACGGTATATCTTCGTTTGTGTTTCGAACGGAGCGCCCGTTTCATCCACAGCGACTCGCCGAATACTGGAATGGTGAGCAGGAGGGAGTCATCCGGGCAAAAGGATTTTTCTGGATTGCCAGTCGCCCGGACGTCGCCTGGTACCTCTCGCAGGCCGGAAGTGCGAAACGGGCGGAGCCGGGGGGATTCTGGTGGGCGGCGATGCCGAAGAAGTACTGGCCGGACACGGATGCCGAGCGTCTGGAAGTCCATAAACTGGTCAGGGGCAGCGAGTTCGGGGACAGAAAGCAGGAACTCGTGTTCATTGGACGCAGCATGGATGAGGCGGGTATTCGATCGGGACTGTCGGCGTGTCTGCTGACACAGTCCGAACTCGAAGAGGGACCGGAAGCATGGGCAGCCTTCGCGGACCCGCTCGGATCTCAGCTTCCCGAAGACATGACGGTGCCGGAATAATAGTCGGTATGGCCTGACCGGTAGTATCTTTCGCAAATGATGGACAGTAAGGTGCGGCGGGCGATAATCATACCGGTGATCCTGTTTTCCGTGTTTGCGGCAATACGGGTGCTCGCCGGCGGTGCCGGGGAGACCCGGGAGCCGGACGCCGGGAACGATACCCGCGTTGAGGGGCTGAGACCGAGTGAACGCGGCGGGTCACTCGAACGCGGGAGGGTCGAGGTACCGGAAGGCTACGAACGGGCCGTGTTTGCCGGTGGCTGCTTCTGGTGCATGGAGCCGCCCTACGATTCTGTGGACGGTGTCTACGCGGTAACCAGCGGGTTTTCGGGTGGAACGGTTGCGAATCCGAGCTATCAGGCCGTTATCGCGGGCAATACCGGACATCGCGAAGTTGTGGAAATCGTGTTCGATCCCTCGAGGGTCTCGTACCGGCAACTGCTTGAGATATTCTGGGTAAACATCGATCCCCTCGACGGTGGCGGGCAGTTCTGCGACCGTGGGGGACCGTATCTGAGTGCCATTTTCTACATGAACCCGGAGCAGGAAGCAGAAGCCCGGGCATCGCGCGCGTGGGCCGAGAGCAGGATTCTTACCGGCGGTGAGTTCATGACCGAGGTTCGTGCCTACGAAGCATTCTATCCTGCCGAGGAGTACCACCAGGCCTACGCCTTCCGCAATCCGGTGCGGTACAGCTTCTACCGGGCAAGCTGCGGGAGGGATGTACGACTCAGGACTTTGTGGGGCTCCTGAGCACTCGCGGTATTCCCTGCACGGAAAAGCTGTGGCACACTCCTGTGTATGAGTGACACCAGAACACAGGAAACAGACAGCGCAGCGAAGGAACCGTATAAGGTTCCCGAGGGAGCAGGCTCGACGCATTCGCTCTCGCTACAGGACGGAACGAGGTTCGACTACGCGTCGTCCGCTCAGTGGTTGCCCGTCTACGACAAGCGACAGAAACCGGTTGCCGAGATTTTTCACGTCTCATACATCGGCACCGCCGATGACGAAGCCTCCCGCCGCCCGCTGACGTTTGTGTTCAACGGGGGTCCCGGAGCAGCGAGCGCCTACCTCCACATGGGCGCTGTCGGTCCGCGGCGGGTCGTATTCAACGAGGACGGAAGCCCTTCACCGCCACCGGTTCAGATCGTCGATAATGCGGAGAGCTGGCTCGCCTTTACCGATATCGTGTTCGTCGATCCGGTCGGAACCGGTTTCAGTCGCGGAATAGAGCAGAACGCGGAGTCCGGCGGCACGAAGGAAGACGCGGAGAAGAACAACCCGGACAGCCCCTTCTTCGGATTGAACAGAGATCTGGAGAGTCTCTCGGAGTTCATGCAGGCCTATCTGTCACAGCACCGACGCTGGGAGTCACCGGTCTTCATTGCCGGAGAAAGCTACGGCGGTTTTCGTGTTGCAAAGCTCGTTCGCATGCTGCAGGAACGCTACAGCATCGGGCTCTGCGGTGCGGTGCTGATCTCGCCGGCACTCGAGTTCTCGCTCCTCGATGCATCAGACTACGACGTTCTGCCCTGGGTGGACACCTTCCCGACCATGGCTCTCGTTGCTGCCGCTCACGCACGCCACCAGGCTTCAAGCGCCTCGGGAACGGGAGCCGAGGCAATTGAAACCGTTCGTAAAGTCTCCGAACGCTTCGCCGTAACGAGCCTGCCCGCCCTGCTGACGGCAGGACACTTCACACCGGCGCCGGAACGCGAAGAGCACTACGGAATCATGAGTACCTATATCGGGCTGAGTGAAGACCTCATAAAAAGGAACGAGGGACGCATACGCACCCGTACCTTCTCCCGGGAACTTCTTCGGGAGGAACGAAGGGTGCTCGGTCTGTACGATGGAACGATTTCGATTACCGATGCCTACCCGGACCGGGAGCAGTACGAGGGCCCGGACGCGACTTTGAGCACGATAGACCGGATATTCGGAGCAGGGGTGAACACGCAACTCCGCGCGACAATAGGGGTAAAGACCGATCGGGAGTACCGTCTCCTGAGTTACGAGGTAAACCGCTCCTGGAAAATCGATTACGATCGCCACGTCCTGCAGACGCAGATTGGCGCTACCGACGACCTGCGCTACGGCATGGAGCTCAATCCCTACATGAAGGTGCGCATCTCACACGGCATCTATGATCTGGTGACTCCGTATTTCAGTGCAGAGCGCATTGTCGCAAACATGAAGCTCAACCCGGAAAGCCGCTCGCGCCTGAGCCTTAAACACTACCCGGGCGGTCATATGTTCTACAGCAGAAACGCCTCGCGTACGGACTTCACTACTGATATGCAGCGCTTCTACGCCGATGCCATCGCCGCGCGGACCGCGACCCGGTAACCCGACCAGGCAAGGTATGCGGCCTCGGACATCAGCGCTATGATCAGGCTGCCCGCAGCGAGAACCGCACCGGGTACCTCAAAGAGAACAGGTCCGAGCCATACGCAGATAAACAGAACCACACTGTGTATCGCGACGGCCTTCGCCAGCGCACCTGTGCGATGATCGCATATCAGCCGCCCCCGGAACCAGGACTTCACGGTCGTCAGAACCGGCGCAAGAAAGAGCACCATAACCGGCAGAGCCGTGAATGGAAGAAGCTGTTCGGACAGTCCGCTGACACCGCGAAACCACAGACCCGAAAGAGGTGTGAAAGCGGTCAGCAGGAGCAGGGAACCGAGAACACCGCCGAGGATTGTCGCAAAGCGCCGCAACGGGTAGTAGTTCGCCGGGTTCCGCGCGAGTATGGCGACAACGGCCTCCTGAAAGCTCAGCCCCATGGAGTTGAACAGGAACATGTAGCCGTTGATCACCGGCCACACGGCGAGCGCTTCCCGCGGAAAGAGCGCTCTGGCCATACCGAAGGTCAACAGAGGCTGCGCCGAGAGAAAAATCACACTCGTCAGAGACAGCGGTACATAGAACGCGAGCATATGTCGGGTCGAGAGCGGCTCCTCACCGTTGTCGGGCAGCTCATCCCGGACGACCGGCCGGCAGTATAACCAGCTCGCAAGACAGCCTGCCGCGACTCCTGCGATCAGCGAAAGCCCTGCGAGCGTTGCTCCGGCGATCGATCCGACGAGATAGCCGGGGATCAGTACGAGCGCGACCGCGGCGAGCCGTATAACCATAGTGACGGGTATCACCCGGGTATGACCGTAGCGGATCAGGACTCCCTGCCAGAGCCGACGGTAGCCGACGAGGGCGGTAAACGGTGTCATCGTCAGGAATGCAATACGACTCGGCTCAACGAGCTCTTCGGGTACACCGAGGACCGTTTGCACGATGAACGCGAACAGGGGCGTAACAGCGATCAGAAGGTGGATGAGCGTGAGCGCAGCCCCGAGGATATGCATGAAGTTCAGCAGTTTCCGGTAGCGGCCACGATCGGAGGCCAGCGCCGTCCCCGCGGAAAGTAACTGTATGATGGGACTTTCGATCACCAGCGCTATGGAAAACGCAATACCGAACGCGGCAAGGTTCAGCGTTTCGTCGGGCAGCCGCGCAATGACCGCTGCGAGACCCGGCTGCTCGATCGCCATGGCGATCCACATGAGCGCAAGCGGAAGCCAGAACAGAAAGATCTGCCGTTGTGAGAAAACCGTATTCTGTTGCATGAACGGTATCAGGTCAGAGCTTCGTCATGAGATCGGCCATTTCGATGGCCGTCAGGGCACAGTCCCAGCCTTTGTTGCCACTCTTGATGCCGGCGCGGTTGAGTGCCTGCTCGACCGTCTCGGTAGTAAGCACGCCGAAGACAACCGGCTTGCGATACTCGAGTGCGATCTGGCCGATACTTTTGGCCGCTTCCCCGGCGACGAAGTCATAGTGGGTCGTCTCGCCGCGAATCACCGCACCGAGACAGATGACAGCATCAATGTCGGCGCGCTCGGCGAGCTTCGCCGCAGCAGGGCCGATTTCGTAGCTGCCCGGAACCCTGACCACCGTGATATCGGTGGGCTTTGTGCCGTGCCTCAAAAGGCAGTCTTCCGCAGCAGCGTAGAGCTGCTCGGTCACGAGACCGTTGAATCGGCTGACTATGATTGCAAAGCGTTTGCCGTCCGCCTTCAGCTCGCCTTCTATGTGTTTTACGTCCGTGTGCATGGTCTTACTCTCCAATCAGTCGTGCGGCTTCCGCGATTTCATCGACATGAACCGTGTGCATCCCGAAGGTCCGGGCAACGGTCTCAAGTTCCGGGCCCCGAGCCATGGTTCCGTCCTCGGCAATAATCTCACAGATTATACCGACAGGATAGAGGCCCGCTGCCCGACAGAGCCAGACAGACGCTTCGGTATGGCCGCGGCGTGCGGCAAGGCCTTCCGGATGCGCTACGATCGGAAACAGGTGTCCAGGTCGCCCGAGTTCATCCGGCTTTGCGTTGGCATCGCAGAGGACGGAGATCGTTTTTGCCCGGTCCGCCGCAGAAATACCGGTGGTCGTCCCTTCCACCGCGTCTACACTTACCGTAAAGTTCGTTCCATGCAGTGCCGAGACCGTACCGGTCTGCGGTGGCAGGTCGAGCTCTTTCGCACGCTCCCCGGTAATCGTCGCACAGATAAGACCGCGCCCGTGCACAGCCATGAGATTGACGACGTCGGGACCGGCAAACTGCCCTGCGCAGAGAAAGTCTCCCTCGTTTTCGCGATCAGCATCGTCAAGGACAATGATAATCCTCCCCGCTTTCAGTTCCTCGAGGGCCCGTCGGACGCGGCCCTCGGGCAGTTTTTCGATGTTCATTTCGATCCTCCGAGTGCACCGGCGTAAACGCGAAACATGCGTTCGACGTAGCGACCGAGAATATCGGTTTCCACGTTCACTCTGTCACCGGGCTGATGGTGTGTGAGATGCGTATGAGTGGCGGTGTGCGGCACTATGTTAATGCCGATGATGTCCTGTTCTATCGAAGCTACGGTGAGACTCACGCCGTCGAGTGCCACTGACCCCTCGGGTACAACGAGCGGCAGCAGCGTTTCGGGAAGGCGTAATCGAAGCAGAATGCTCGTTCCGCGGTCGGTCACATCCACGACCTCACCGAGGCCGGATACGTGCCCCTGAACCATATGCCCCCCCATGCGTGTGTCGGCACGCATTGAGCGCTCGAGATGCACTGGCGAGCCTTGCTCAAGACGACCCATGGTGGTCTTCGTGAGGGTTTCACCGACGGCCTGTACGGTGAAGGCGTGGTCCATAAGCCGAACCACTGTCTGGCACACGCCGTTCACGCTGATCGAGTCTCCGATTCTCGCGTCCTGAATCACGGTCTGTGCGTTGATCTCGATCTCGACTCCGTCTCCAACCGATCTCACCGCGGCGACAGAACCGGTCTCTTCTATTAAACCTGTAAACATAGCCTTACACTACTCCTGTTTCGTTCCAGGGAAGCACATCCTCCCCGACTCCTGGTGCATCCATCTTTCCATAGGTCCGCTTCACGTCGAGCAGACCGCTTATGACCATATCGTCCCCGCTTCGCGCGTGAATCACCCCGTACAATCGAGGTCTGTCACCTGCCCGCTCGACGCCGATCTCCGACAACCACGAAACGCCGGATCCCATGAGGCTCGGGTTCGTGAAAACCGTCAGGCGGTCGACAAGGCCCTCCGCGATGAGCGAGGTCGCGAGCGCCCCGCCGCCCTCGGCAAGAACGCTGCTGATTCCCCGTGTCGACAGGTACCCGAAAAGACAGGTCAGGTCGACCCGCCCCTTTGCGTCGGTTCTGCAGCCGATGACCGTGACTGATGGCCCGAGCGCAGGCGCCGAACGGGCTGCATCTTCCGAGCACGCAACGATGGTTTCTGCCGCTCCGTCACTGATAATGCGTGCGCCCTCGAGATGTCGCAGGTGGGTGTCCACGACGATACGGACAGGATTACGGCCTGCGACGTGGCGCACGGTCAACGAGGGGTTATCTGCCTGAAGGGTTGCTGCACCGACGAGAACCGCGTCATACCGTGCCCGCATCCGGTGAACGGCTGCTCGCGACGGCTCGCTGCTGATCCAGTCTGCGCTCCCGTCGCGGGCCGAGATACGGCCGTCAAGGGTCTGGGCAATCTTAAGATGCACATAGGGGATGCCACGTTGTATCCACGCGATGAAAGGCTCGTTCAGCAGAAGCGCCCTGTCGGCGCACACACCGGCTGTGGTCGTGATGCCAGCCTGCTCAAGTGTCTTCTGTCCCAGGCCTGCCACGTGCGGGTTGGGATCATGAACAGCGAATACAACGCGCGCAATGCCGGCCTCAATGATTCTGTCGGTGCAGGGAGGGGTCTGTTTCTCAGGGGTACGGTGGCAGCAGGGCTCAAGATTGCAGTACAGCGTTGCACCCGCAGCTGCCTTGCCGGCGGCTTGCAGGGCAGCTGCCTCGGCATGAGGTCTCCCATAGGCTTCGTGCCAACCCTCCGAGATCACCGTATTGTCCCGTACAATCACAGCACCTACCAGGGGGTTCGGTGACGTGGTACCTGTGCCCAATGTCGCCAGCTCAAGAGCCCGCGCCATGTAGGCATCATCCCCAGTCATGAGATGACTCCTTTCTCGTGTATCGGGGCATGTGGTGTGGGAAGAAAACGCGACCGCGTACTCCGGGCCGAGAAAGGCTTCGGACAGTCGACTCAGTACACCCGCAATCTTCTCCCTTCCGGACTATACCGTCGGTTCCGGAATCACACCGGATCAGCACGCAGAATTACGCGCTCGCGGACTATACCGCCGGTCTGGAATCGTGCTTTCGCACTCACCATGCCCCGAAGATTACGGTATCAAAGTGATACTTTCAGAAAAACATGTCAAGACGCAGCCACCAGCTGTACGGCTGATGATCACCCGGCGTGAGCTACAGGATGATGCGCGTGATCGTCATGATCGGGACAGCCGTCCGGGCAGGCGCCACCGACGGTAATCCGTATACTCTGGAAGTCAGCACCCGTCTGTTCCCGAACCGTACGCGCGATCGCTTCCATGTCCGCCGGCAGATCGTGAACGGTGCCGCAGTTCATGCACACGTAGTGAATGTGTTCCTCGTGTGCGAGCTCGTAGACTGAACGCTGACCCGGAAGCGGAATCTCCCGGAGTATGCCGTTATCGGAAAGGGTGTGCAGATTCTTGTATATGGTCGCGAGTGAAATTGACGGAAAATGAGTCTGTGCGCGGGAAAACAGATCGTCAACACCGAGGTGTCCGTATGCCATGATCTCGCGAAGCAGCACGAGACGCTGAGGGGTCACTTTAAGGCCACCCTGCCTGATTACATCCTGCAGATGCTGTTCGTTCATAGGTTCAATCCTCTAATAATATATCTTATTCACGATACCATCGTTTATACAAGCTTGTAAGAGCGCGCGATGCCGTGCATCGACAATTTCCGTGTATTTTTTATCGAATATTCGGTGCTATACGAGGTGTGCCGCGGGAAACCGCAGGGTATGCCCCGGCGGATTCAGGCGAACAGCGTACTCGCCGCGTATCGTCGTCGTCAGCACCGTGAGAAGCCGCTCGAATGAGGGGTCACTGCGACGGCGTTGAACTGGACTCCCGGGGGAGCCACCGGCGCGCAGGTTCACGGACAGCTCGGCATCAGATCGGTCAAGACGGGTCAGGGAGACACGGATAACGGGGGCATACGAGCTCCCGTCGAAGAACTGAAGCAGATCCGCAATGAACTCGACGAGAAACAGTCCGCACGCAGATGCCTGGTCCACGCGCAGCTCCATGGGCTGTATGTCCATGGAGATGTGCGGCGGTGAACTGAAGCTCATGTTTTCCGCGACCACATGCAGGACACCGCGCAGATACTTCGACATTGAAACCGATATGGGCGTGTCGGCGCGCTCAAAAGCGTTACTGACGAGCGCCAGCGCCCGTATGTGCACGTACATCCGCCTCTGCTCGGCCAGGGTCGGATTCTCTTCGCGCAGGCGAACAACCGCCGAAAGAAGCTGAAGACTCTCCCCCACCCGTTTATGCACCCGTCGGAGCACACGATTGTTCTGTTCAACAAGCTCCCGGTATCGCTGCTCCGCGAGGACCCGCTCGGATACATCCCGCCCTATAGTGTCGACGAAGACCAGCCTGCCGGATCGGTCCCAGATTCCGCGAAAGCGCTGCTCGATCCAGACAATACGGCCATCCACAGCGATCCAGCGTACGACAAGAGATCCATCGGGTACGGTACCGCGTTTGATCTCGTCGAGCGGCGAGAAGTCGTCAGGGTGTACGGTCCTGCCTATCATCCGCTCTTTTGTATACCAGTCCGTGAGCGGGTAGCCGAGCACACGCTCCAGAGCCTCATTCGCATACTCGACGCGTTCGCGCGGATACAGCCGAAAACGAAAAAAAACATCCTCGCCTGTACGGGCCATGAACTCGGCAATACCGCGCCTTCGGCTTCGTCGGAACAGGGAGGTAATGTGCATGCGGATTCTCGGCGTAATTGGTATCTCCACCGGGAGCAAGTCTAATCCGGGTCGACGACCTGCACAAGCACGGAGTATGCTCTGGAAGAACGTGAACAATACACAGGATACACTGCTTTACAATGCACGGATCGGCTCGGACAACGACGCGCTTCTGATGCAGGGTGGCCGAATCACCTGGGTCGGCAGGGCCGGAGAGCAGGGAAGCCGCTGCAGCAGCAACGGACAGCCCGATGACGCCCGCATCCTGCCAAGGAACATGCGTGGACGCCGGCTGCTCCCGGGCTTCCACGACAACCACGTGCACGCGCTGACTCTCGGCGATCTTGCCGGACGCCCCGATCTGACCGGTCTTGATGAAGCCGCAATCCGACGCGTGGTTTACGAAGCAATCGTCTCGGAAGGAAACAGCCGCGAGCCCTTCCTTGCCTTCGGATGGGACTATCCGGGATGGCCCGATCCCCACAGGCGGGTCCTGGACGAAGTTGCAGGCGACCGACCGGTTGCGCTCTTTCAGTTTTCGGGGCACGGCGCCTGTGTCAACACGGCAATGCTCAAAGTCCTCAAAATCGATGATAGAACCCCGGATCCCGCCGGCGGGGTCATTGTTCGCGACAGCGCCGGTTCTCCGACAGGTGTGCTTCGGGACGCCGCGGCTAACCCTATACATCAGAAGCGGTTCTTCAGGCTGAACATGAACCGCGCCGGCATCCGCACGCGCTTTCTCAAGGCTTTTGAGATCTTTAACCGGCACGGAATCACGAGCATCGGCGACAACACATGGCTCGTACCGAGTGTCTGGGTCCTGAATCGCATGCGACGACGAGGTGAACTGACCTGCCGCGTACACAGCTGGCCCTACGGCGCGAGCCGAATGGCTGCCCGCACCATGGCGCTCGCCCGCTACGACGGTGCATTGCTGCGCCGCGGTCCGTGGAAGTACTTCCTGGACGGTGCATTTTCGACACATACGGCGTGGCTGTGCGAAGCCTATGAGAACGATGCGGGGAACGTCGGCACGCCGGTCCTTCATGGCGATCAGCTGAGGTCGGTTCTCGGATATCTGACCCGAAGCGGCCGATCCGGCGCGTTTCACGCCATCGGCGATCGGGCAGTGAAGGAGTTTCTGGACAGTTCCGAAGCAACGGCCGCATCCGATCCCGACCGGTTTCGCTCACTAAGGCACAGACTCGAACACGTGCAGATCGTACAGCAGACAGATATCCCGCGTTTCGCGGGAACCGGGGTGCTGGTTGCCGCCCAGCCACACGCGATCGGTGACATGGAAAAAGATATCCGGCTGATTGGCGAAATCCGTGCCCGACAGGCGTATCCCTATCGTTCGTTGCTCGATGCGGGAGCGGCCCTTTCCTTCGGTTCAGACGCCCCTGCCGAGCCCACCCTTGCGCCGCTGGAGGGCATACACAAGGCGGTGAACCGGGATTCAGATCAACGGGTGTCGGTCGAGGAAGCGATACGCTGCTACACCGAGGGCAGTGCGTATGCGGAGGGCAGTGAACAATGGAAAGGCAGACTCGAGCCGGGGTATGCTGCCGATATTGTTGCGCTGAGTGAGGACATTTACGCGGTGCCGGCAGAAGCGATCCGGACTATCAAGGTTGACGAGACGATCCTGAACGGCAGGGTGGTCTTTAGCAGGGTATCCTGATGAACGCGCTTGCAGCGGAGATACGACGAAGAAAGCTTCTTGCTCTCACACGAACGGTGGTTCTTGGGGTTCTCATTGCACTGCCATTCATACTGATCGGCCGAACGGTCCTCGGCGCTGCCGGATTCGTCGCCCTCGGGGTCGGCATATGGTTTCTTTCGCTGAACGCCGGCCGCATGAGCGTCTCAACAATGATCGCCGGAGCGACACCGCTCCGATATTACGAGGCTCCGCAGCTTCACGAAATCATCGGCGCTCTGAGTACGCGCGCGGGCCTCACCAGTGTGCCCATGCTCTACTACATACGAAGCCGAACGCCGAACGCGGCTACGATCGGCCGAAAGGATGAACCGGTGATTGTCGTCACCGAGGGCCTGCTCGATACGCTGTCGGTGCGTGAAGTGACCGGAGTACTGGCCCACGAGATCGCACACATACGCAACAATGACCTGCAGGTCTTCGTGTTCGCCGAAATCATGAAACAGCTCACCATAGCCCTGTCTCGATTCGTGTGGTTCCTCCTCATTATACAGCTGCCATTCGTGTTCTTCTCCAGGTTCATGGTTTCGATCGATCTTCTTCTCTGGCTTGCGGCGGCCCCGATTCTGGTTTTCGTGATTCAGCTTGCCCTGCTGCGGACGAGAGAATTCGCGGCAGACCTGGGCGCTGCCGAACTCACCGGTGATCCCGAAGGTCTCGCATCGGCGCTGTACCGGGTCTCCAACCCGACGCGAAACGTACTCGGTATGCTGTTTCCGGTCCCTCAGCGTCCGGAGAGTTCGGTCTTTCGCACCCATCCCGCGGTGGAAACCCGGATGCGACGGCTTCTGGAGCTGGGCTGACAGACAGGTACATGACACACGGGGCATGAAGGACTACAATGCGCAGCTGGAAGTCAAGTGTGGGTTCAAGAGTCAAACAAGCGGTCGGTTCGATACGTGAAACCCGTGATCTGAGACGTTTTCTCGATGTAGTGGCCTCAGCGTCCATGCCCAGGGTCATAGCTGTCGCGGGAGTAGGGCTTCTCGTATACGCAGCCATTGTTCCGTCAATCCTTTATGTCAGTGCGACCCACGTTTTCTTCTGGCTCCCGCTGCTCGGCAGCGCGTCGTGTTTTGCCTTGTGGCTGGGACGACGCATGGGTCTTCTGCAACGGCTGCATGTGCACCGGCTCGCCTTTGCCGTCCTCGTAATCGTAAGCGTGAACATCGCGACTCCGCTGTATATACTGGGCGAGCCGGGGTACTTTATCGCGGTTGCGCTCCTGGTAGTCGTCGTTGCCATCGTGTTTCTCAGAAGCAAGTGGTACTGGATAGCGATGGTGTTCACAGTCACCGTATCCACCGGAGCCATCGCTACGCACCGGGCGGATCTGTCGAGCGCCGCCGAGCTGTGGCTGTTCATGGCCATAGTCGTCAGTGTGTCGCTCCACCGGGTGCTCTCGCGCAACTTCAGCTGGCTCGGAACGCAACGACATCTTCTCAAGGCAGCTGCCGGAGATGCCGAACGGGGACGCGAGCGATTGCGGATCTCCGAAGGGTTTGCAAACGCGGTCAGCACTATTTCGGCCCGCCTCATCAATCTGGAGATCGAACGCATAGACGAGCAAATCGATCAGGCACTCGGTATTATCGCCCGGTATTGTGACGTTGACCGATGCAGCGTCTACATGGTCGACGATCGCGCCGGGGTCATGCGGAACGCTCACGAATGGCACACCCCCGGGGTCAAGACGCTCAAGCAGCTGTTCGACGGCGTTGTACCGCTTGACGCTTTTCCGTGGATCAGACGAAGACTGCAGCTGCTTGAAACGGTCGAACTGTCATCCATAGAAGACCTGCCGGATGAGGCTGTCGCAGAGCGGGAACTCGTGCGTCAGCTCGGCATCAAGAGCCTCCTACTGGTCCCTATTTCGAACGAAGGTCACATCAAGGGCTTTTTCGAGCTCTCGAACACCCGCGATGAAGTGCACTGGAACCAGTCCTTTCGCAATATTCTGCAGATCGCCGCGCAGAGCTTCTCGAACGCGCTCGTACGAAAAGATATGGAACAGCGCCTCCGGGATCATATCGCCCAGCGCCGGGAAGCAGAACGCCGTGCCGAGAAACTGCGTCGCATGGAAGCCGAAATGGGTTCGCGAATACAGCGAACGCTGCTCTTCGGCGACATCCCGAAAGACACCTGGCCGCTTCAGGTCCACGCATCGACAAAGCCAAGCAGGAGTGTAGACGGCGACTTTTTTGAGTTTATTACCGCCGAACCGGGTCTGGATGTCCTCATTGGTGACGTCATGGGCAAGGGCACCCCGGCAGCGCTGGTCGCTGCCGCGGCGAAGTCGCGATTCTGGCAGGCGATCGTCGGGCTGCAGGCCGACGCTGCGTCGAAGAACAGGCCATCCCCGTCACAGATCGTAGAAGCCGTATCCCGCGCAATGAGTGGAGAGCTGCTGGAACTGAACACCTTCTTCACCCTTTCCTATACGCGTTTCGACGTCGATTCGGCTATCTGCCGCGTCGTGGACTGCGGACACCCGCCCCTGCTCCGTTATCGACGCAGTGCCGGACGATTCGAGTGGCTCAGAGGGGTAAACCTGCCGGTTGGCATGCACGAGTCTGAGGTGTACAAGGAGCTTGTACTCCCATTGGAGGCAGGTGACATTTTTATCGCGTACTCCGACGGCGTCACCGAAGCCGAGTCGGTCACCGGCGAACAGTACGGCTACTTGCGACTTGTCAGCACAGTGGAACTTGCCCTTGCGGACGGCTGTGCGCAGAGTATTGTGAACGCCATCGAGCGGTCTGTGGAGGACTTCAGCGGTGACATCGGTCCGGGGGATGACGTCACCTGCGCCGTGACCTGCATCGCAGACGATTTCGTCCCGTCCCCGTTTCTCGCCGATGTCACCATGACGATTGATACCGCTGATACTGAAAGCGGGACCGTCGAGGCGGATGTGCGGAAGATTCTCCACAGGCTTACGGCCGAACACGCCCTGCACATAGCGGTTGAACGCATAGAAAAAGGCTTGAGCGCCGCGCTGTCGAACATCTCGCAGCACGCCTACGAGGGCAGTGATTCAGGCGATATTGATATCTCATTGCGCGCCTGCGAAAACTACGTCATGCTGAGAATTACGCATCACGGTCGGCCGTTTGATCCTGCGTCGCACATACGCGGTGGCCGACTCGTACACGGAGACGGATCAGGACTGCAGGTGATGGATCAGAGCTTTGACTCGGTCACATACACGTACTCGGAGAACGGCAATCAGCATCTTTATCTGACAAGCTATTGCACGGGGGCTTTTTAGAGTGGCACTGACCGCACATCTGTCGGGGCAGGACGGAACGGATCCGGAGCGGATCGCCGTCGCCGAATCAGCAGCGCAGAGGCTGAATATCCCGCTGGAAGACGCACTGATCGTCTACGGAGGGTTCGATCCTGACGTGGTGATGCGAGCGCACGCGCGGGAACTTGGGCTTCGTTACGCTTCCGATCCTCTTTCATCGCTTATTCCCGGTATAGACTATGCAGTTGCCAGGCACACGGGATGGCGTTCTGCGCTTCGTGTTAACGCGCTCCCCCTGTACCGCGAAGGAAACCGGCTCACCGTTCTGACCTCACGCGCGAACAACAGGTCAGCAGCGAATCATTTTGCCGAGGTATTCGGTATAGATGAGATTACTGAGGTACTCACACCTCGATCGGCGTTCATACAGGCGGTGCAGGGCGTGTTTTCGCAGGAGCTCGGTCAGGAAGCGGTATCCACACATATGCGTAAACGACCGAGCGAAAGCGCCAGAACTGTGCTCAGTCGCGGCCAGATCGTGACCATTCTGGTCCTGACGGGTATAGCGGCAGCGGGTCTGCCAGCTATAGGACCAGTCCTGCCAAGAGCCGTCCT
Organism: Spirochaetaceae bacterium; assembly: GCA_007128315.1. Lineage (GTDB taxonomy): Bacteria > Spirochaetota > Spirochaetia > DSM-27196 > SKKC01 > SKKC01. The sequence goes on from SKXQ01000023.1 coordinate 43,390, forward strand.
CTTGCTCTGCTCGGCAATATACGTCGGCGTGATCGGCTTCCGCTTTTTTCTGAGCGCTTCCGGCAATCTCGAAAACACTGTGGTAGACGTCTCCCCGGATGAGGCGAACGAACGCCCGGACGCGGATCTTCCGGTGTATTCTATTCTGCTTCCGCTGTACCGGGAGCCGGTGGCGGCAGGGCAGCTCGTGGAGGCCATACGACGCCTCGATTACCCCGAGCATAAGCTTGATGTACTCGTACTGCTCGAAGACGACGACGAACCGACACTATCAGCAATTCAGTCATTACCGGTACCGGAGTACTGGACTGTCCTCCGCATCCCGGCCGCGTATCCGCGCACCAAGGCGCGTGCGTGTAACTATGGACTTCATTTCGCACGAGGTACGTTCTGTGTCGTGTACGATGCGGAAGACGTACCGGATCGCGATCAGTTGCGAAAAACGGTAGCCGCATTCGCACGTTCGAGCTCGGCGACCATGTGTTTTCAGTCGCTGCTCCGATACACGGGGACCAACCGTAATATTCTCACGCGCCTTTTTTCCATGGAGTACCACTATCTATTCGACTTCATGACTCCCGGCCTGTATTCCATGTCATTGCCGGTGCCGATCGTCGGCAGCAGCAATCACTTTAATGCCGACAAACTCCGCGCGCTCGGGGGATGGGATCCGTACAATACAACAGAGCACATAGACCTTGGCATGCGTATCGCTGTCGAAAGCCAGAGCGTAGGAGTACTCAGAAGCACAACCTACGAGGAAGCAAACGGGGAAGTATGGAACTGGGTTCGACAGAGAACGCGTCGGCTCAAAGGGCAGCTTCACACCTTTCTCATCTACAACCGCAATCCGCTCAGGACTCTCCGGAATCTTGGCCTTCGGGGATGGCTGGGTTTCATGCTGTTTGTCGGTGGCACGCCTCTGGTGTACTTGACGGCTCCTGTTCTCTGGCTCGTCGTGATCCTTGGCCTGCTTCCGCAGGCAGGAATCGTACGTACAGTCATTACCCCGCTGGTCATGTACCTTTCGCTCAGTTCACTGATGATCGGTCACGTCATCTCTGTCTATATGCTGATGCTCGGGTCATTTCATCGAAGACAATACCGGCTTATTCCCTACTCGCTCCTGACGCCTCCGTATCAGATGCTCCACTCAATTGCGGCCTGGCGGGCGCTCTGGCAGCTGTTCCGGCGGCCTCACTTCTGGGACAAGACCGACCATGATGCGGCAAGCGGGCCCCTACCATGAATCGTGCACGTACCGCAATCTTTCCCGTCATACCGAATCGACGACGGTTCTTCAGTCTCGTTCTCGTGCTCATTCCACTGATTACGATCGCCGGTTATACGGCCATGCACTTCGGCTACTATCCCGTGAGACTTCTGCAGCTCGCCGGGCTCGCCCGCATCGGTACATCGAGCTCGGTCATACAGCAGAATGAAGTACTCCCGGTTTCACCTCCCCTTTCGTTTCTTCTATTTCTTCTGTTTCGTAATCCCATGCTGATTTCGGGACTGATCGGCGCTGTGCTGATCGGATATCTGGTTTACTACGTCACATCCTACCCGCACGCTCCACTTCTCAAGACCGTTCTTGTCGCGTACATCCTGTTCTCACCGTCGATGCTTCTACTGGTGCTGTTCGAGACGGAGTGGGCAGCCTTTCTTACGCTGGGGTTTTTTGCCAATTACTTCGTTCTTGAGTTTTATCGTCAGGAGCACAGTTTTTTTCTGTTTATGTGTGGCCTCTGCATCGGAGCCATGTACCTGATCGTACCGGAAATCCTGCTCTTCATACCATTCCTTGTGCTCGGACTCGGCTTCATTTTTCGAAAACTCGGCCGCACACTGATTTACTCCGCAGTTCTTCTGTTTCCGGTCCTCTCCGCAGCGCTACTGTGGCCAATCGTCGAGTGGTTCATCAGTGGCCTTTTCATTAACCCGTTCCCCCGCTTCTTTCTGCCAGCAGACGTCGACTACATCGTTGCGAGTGTCCGCGAGAGCGGAGCAGTGCTTGCCGGCTACGTGATTCTTGCAGTGCTGAGTCTGCGAACCGGAAGCACCATGTTTCGACCGGCCTATGCCATTCTCGGGGTCCCTCTGCTTCTGCTGATCAACGGACTTCTCTGGCTTCGACCCGTGCCCATCATTGTGCAGGTGCCGCTAATCATGGTGAATGTCGTAATTCTCTACCCCTATCTGGACATGATGCTGCCGCGCCGTATTCTCAGAACCGTGGTAATCGCTCTGACTGTGGTCGCGTTCGTATCGGGTACCCGTACGCTGATTCGACCGCCCGACTCGTTCCCTGCGGAGGTAAGCGCCGTGGTTCGCGGCGAAGATGGAAACGTGGCCGAGTTCAAACTGATCGCCGAACAGATTGAAGATGGTGATGTGCTTTTCGTTCCCGGCAGTGTGCACCTCGCCTGGTTCATGAGTCATATACCGACAGAATCGCTTCACTATCAGCGCTTCGCCGGTCAGGCTGTCCCGGAAGAGGTGCGATGGATTATCCTGGAGTTACCGACACACGAGCCATCCGGCATTTCAAGCTTTATCGAACGATTCCGGACCGATCACTATCGGGTGCTCGAACGCCGGTTATAATCCACATCTGATCAAGGAGATACCGTGGGACTGATTGCAGTACTCGAAGAGCGATACAAGAGTCACGAGGTGGAACGCGCAGTCATTGAAAATGCGGGCCACCACATGATCGAACTCCAGGTGAATGATGCAGACTGGCTCGCACGAGCGAAGAAAGCCGATGCGCTGCTCGTCAATCTGACCACGATCGGCGAACACGAGCTTTCGAAGCTGCACGCCTGCCGCGCTATTTCCCGCTACGGTGTCGGATACGATAACGTAGACAGTATTGCAGCGGCAAAGCACGGAATTGCCGTTATCACGCAACCTGCCGTTACCGTCGAAGAGGTCAGCGATCATGCCCTCGGGCTCTGGCTCGCGTGCATGCGCCAGATCAGCAGCCGGGATACCCTTGTCCGTGACGGCGGGTGGAACGTCGAAACCCCGGCGTCAACGCGGAGAGTTGCCGGCTCCACATTCGGCATTGTCGGCTTCGGTCGCACAGGGAGATCGCTCGCCCGTAAACTGTCCGGCTTCCAGCTTGACCGCATCGTCGTTTACGATCATCACGTCCCCGATGTTGAAGTCCGGGCCGCGCAATGTGAGCCGGTATCCTTCGACGAACTGCTCTCTGTTTCCGATACCGTGAGTATTCACGTTACTCTGAACAACAAGTCCCGGTACATGTTCTCCCGGGACGTTCTGTTTCGTATGAAGCGGGGCGCCTGCCTCGTGAATACCTCGCGTGGTGGAATTCTCGATGAGGCAGCACTCGCGGATGCGCTCGCAGCAGGACACCTGCATTCTGCGGGACTTGACGTGTTCCTGAGAGAGAACCCGGCTCAGTCCCCTCTCCTGTCGCAGCCGACGGCGGTCCTATCCGACCACTCTGCCTGGTATTCGGTACAGGGGCAGGTAGAGCTGCAACGCACAACGGCCGAGAGCGCTGTGCGGTATCTGCATGGGGACCGGAGCCTCTCAATTGTAAACCAGGACCTTCTCCAGATCGGATGAGCTTGCCAGAACTCTGAAAGAAACCGTATTTTTCCATGTATGCGCACACTGAAAGTCTTTTTTCTGGTAACGATGCCCGTCTTATGTGCATTCGCGGCTGGAGCGCAGAGTTCCAACGACGTATACGAGTCTGAAGAACACTCGTTTCGACTGGTCCGGGAGGTCGGTGGCCTGGAGAACCCCTGGTCACTTGCATACCTGCCTGACGGGAGACTGCTTGTCAGCGAACGTGCGGGTCGCCTGAACATCATCGACGGTTCCGAAAGAACCGAGGTAAACGGCCTGCCCGAAATCGCGGCAACCGGTCAGGGGGGACTGCTCGACATTGCGCTCCATCCGGATTTTGAAAAGAACGGACTGGTATTCTACACCTACGCCGCACGTGGAAGCGGCGGGGCAGGCACCGCGCTCGGCAGGGGACGTCTTGAGGGGACGTCACTGCAGAATGTCGAGCAGCTGTTTCTCATGAACGAGTTGAGCAGTGCAGGTCAGCACTTCGGTTCCCGCCTCGTATTTCTCGACGACGGCACCCTGCTGTTCACGATCGGGGACCGCGGGCAACGCACGCGGTCACAGAACTTCCGGGACCACGCCGGAGGTACGATCAGACTGAACGACGACGGAACCGTTCCCGATGACAACCCCTGGGTAGGGAACGATGACTACGCTTCTGAGTTCTTCACCGTCGGCAACCGCAACGCTCAGGGTATGGCTATACATCCCCGGACCGGGCAGATCTGGCAGAGCGAACACGGTCCACGAGGTGGCGACGAGCTGAACCTCATCGAAGCGGGGAGGAACTACGGATGGCCGGTAGTATCACAGGGTACCGAATACTCAACCGGGGCCGAGATCGGCGCAGCCGGACGGGAAGGAATGACGAACCCGGTCCATTACTGGACACCTGCCATAGCACCATCGGGAATGACCTTCTATACGGGAGACGCCTTCCCGGCGTGGCAGGATAACCTGTTCCTCGCCTCACTCGTGCAGCAGCAGCTGCACCGACTGGTGATCGAGGGAGAGGAGCTGGTCCACGAGGAAGTGCTTCTGTCTCGACAGATTGGACGTATACGTTATATTGTTCAGGGGCCCGACGGGCTGCTCCGTGTACTTAGCGACGAGCGCGACGGAGGGCTCTATAGAATCGAACCCGCACATTAGACTGTTGAAGGAACATCTGACTATGCCGTGTAAGATCTGCGAAGTGCTGCCCACAACCCTGTCGGGTCAGATAGACGTGTATATATCGGCACCCCTGGTTATTATCGAAGAGACGATCCGAGAAGCTTTTGAGACCAATGCCGTTCAGGCGGAGCATCTGTTTGACGGCATCAGTCGGTTCCGCGTTTCGGCTGAAACGCTCGAAAAAGTGTGCGATTCCGGACTCTCCGCTTTGAGTTCACGCGCACAGCGCGACACCAGAGCGCTGATCGTCGAGTCCGGAGTGCAGACTACGATCCGCAATCTCGTACACATGCAGTCGCTCGAGGAGATGATCGCCGACGTGCAGGGAGGGAGCATCGTTGAGATGCTCAGGTCGAAACGACTGGAAACCTGGTTTCAGCCCATTGTACGGGTTGCAGACCAGAGCCTCTTCGCCTACGAGTGCCTCAGCCGGGGACGTGGTGCGGACGGGGGGCTGATACGCCCGGACATTCTTTTCGGCATTGCCCGGAAGTCAAACCTCCTGTACTATCTCGATCGGGACGCCCGGATTACGGCGATACGAAACGCGGCCCGCCTCGGGATCACATCGAAGGTTTTCATTAACTTCAATCCCACCTCAATCTACTCACCGGAAACCTGCCTTCAGACAACTATTCATGCGCTCGAGGAATCGAGTCTGCAAACAGACCAGATCGTCTTTGAAATCGTCGAAAGCGACCGTGTAGCAGACATGAGCCAGCTGACGGCCATTCTGGATCACTATCGATCCCGGAACTTCAAGGTCGCCCTCGACGATCTCGGTGCCGGCTTCAACTCACTCACCTCGCTCGATAAACTTCGACCGGACTACGTGAAGCTCGATCTTGAACTGACCCGAAACGTTGACTCCGACCCGTACAAGGCCCGCATCTGCGAGAATCTGCTGTCTATGGCGAACAAGCTCGGAGTTGATACGATCGTCGAAGGCATTGAGACACCTGCAGAGTACCGCTGGATCAGCGATCACGGAGCAACGCATGTGCAGGGCTACCTCATCGCCCGTCCGGCGGCAGACCCTCCGGCACCGGATTTCTCCTGGATGTGAGGCTGAGATCCGCCGCGGACGCTACGAAGCCGGAGCCGACGCTGAGGATCTGATACTGATGTGCGTCGGAAGCACCAGTCGGCGTGACTTCCGGGCCTTCCCGTTTTCGCTTAATCGCTCGACAAGCAGGGATACCGCTGCCGATCCCATTCCGGCTGCCGGAAGAGCTACCGAGGTCAGGGGCGGATTCATGTAACGACTGAGATAATCGTCGTCGAAGCCGACGACAGATATTTCGTCCGGCACCGCAACGTTCTTTTCACGGGCCGCAAGCAGGGCTCCATAGGCAACAACATCGTTCCCCGAGAAGACCGCTGTGGGTCTGTCCCTCAGCGAGAGTAGTTCTATCATGGCGTCGTGCCCGGACCGTTCAGAGAAGTCTGCGCAACGAACGAGGGCCTCGTCGTACTGGATTCCCGCGTTGTGCAGAGCGTCCTTGTATCCCTCGAAACGCGCCGAAGATGCGGTAAACGAAAGCGCCGCGTGGGTGATCATGGCGATACGTGTATGTCCGAGGCCGAGCAGGTACTCGACGATCTGTCGCGCAGCTCCCCGGTTGTCGACAAACACCTGATCCACATCGAGATCGCCGAGATCATCAAGGCTTACGACCGGTATTCGCGAACCAATCAGCTCTGACAGCCCGTCATCACCTGCTCTGGTGTTGATCAGAATGATGCCGTCGAGATTGTCGTGTCGGACGAGATCGACGTAACTGCCGGAGTAGCTCTGCGATATGGGCTGAATGATCAGCTGCACCCTGTGCCGGTTGACGGCCTGCGACATCCCCTCAACTGTGCGAACAATGAATGCGTCGGTGTACACATACTGCGTGTGCCGAACGTACAGGCCGACGGTCTGCCGGCGGGCCATGGCAACGCGTCGTGCACTTTCGTCGGGGGTATAACCGAGCTCTCGCATAGCCGCGAGCACGCGCTGTCGGGTGTCTTCGGAAATGCTTTTCCCCGGAGTGTTGTTGACCACAAAGGAAACAGTAGTCCTTGAGACACCGGCTTTCTGTGCCACATCTGCTGCTGAGACGCGCTTCTGTTCCATAGTGCCTTAACTTCCCCTGAGATCATACGGGCCGGCTCACACCGACCCCCACAATCGATCGAATGCTCTATCCCTTAACCGAACCGGCCATCATTCCCCGTACGAAGTAGCGCTGCATGGAGAAAAAGATGATGAGAGGCACAATCATAGTGACAAAGGCTCCGGATGTCAGCACATGCCAGGACTGACCGCGACTGCCGACAAGCTCGGCGAGTCGGGTGGTGACAATAGGGCGCCGGGTACCGAAGAACACCAGAGCAACAAGGAGGTCGTTCCATACCCACAGAAACTGGAAGATCGCAAAGGACGCAATCGCCGGAACAGAGAGCGGCAGGATCAGACGCGTAAAGAGCATCCACGGCGTAGCACCGTCGGCGTACGCCGACTCGAGTATGGACTTGGGTATCCCTGAAATATAACCGTACATTATGTAGGTCGCCAGCGGCAGTCCGAAGCCGGTATGCGCCAGCCACATGCCGACAAAGGTTCCGCTTATGTTGTTTGCCGTATACACGCGGAGAACCGGTATCAGCGCCATCTGCAGGGGCACGATCAGAAGCCCGACGATCATCACAAAGAGGAACTGCCGCCCCGGAAACTTCATCCACGATACCGCGTATGCGGCGAAGGCGGCCATGGTAATGGGAATGACGGTCGCCGGAAGCGTAATCAGAATAGAGTTGAAAAACGCTCCTGCCATGCCGTCGGCAGTCAGGACCCGATCATAATTTGCGAGTGTCCACTGCTCAAAGTTCGTGAAGTTGAACAGGCCGACCCACCAGCCGGACTGCTGTATCGCCGTCTGCGTCCGAAAACTGGATACCAGGAGCCCCATTGTCGGCAGTGTCCAGATTGCCAGAATGACGATAACAAATATCCGCACCGGTATGCCGCCGATGATCCGCTTCGCCTTCATGGAGCCGAGTATGGAACCTCGAGCACCGGCTGCGTGACGAAGTTCGCTCTCGCGTGCGGCGAGCCCTTCTGCGTGTTCCTGCTGTTGTGTTGCTGTATTCTGTGCCATGTCGGTCCTCCTAGAAACTCTTCTCGCGCATCGAGCGAACATTCTGTATCAGCAGTGGTATGACCACGACAAACAGAAATACGGCGAGCGCACTACCACGCCCGAAGTTACGGAACTGGAAGGCTTCCTGATACATGCGCAGCGCGACGATGTTCGTGCCGTGCTGACCGCTGGTCATGACGTACACGACGTCAAAAATCTTCAACACCAGGAAGAGAATGGTCGTTCCCACCGTCAGTATGGTTCCGGCGATATACGGGATCGTGACGCTGAAGAAGCTGCGTACTTCGTTCGCACCGTCGATGCGGGCTGCTTCCAGCAGATCCTTGGGAACACCTTTGACCGCCGCACTCAGAATGACCATGGCAAAGCCGGTCTGCAGCCAGACCATGATGAACATGAGCAGGAGGTTGTTCCAGGGACGGATTATTATCCATGCGACCGGATCGGCACCAAAAAAGGTCACGATCGCGTTCAGCAGACCGATCTGGGGTAAGCCGGGAGGCTGATATGCGTACACAAAGCGCCAGATAACGCTCGCACCGACAAATGAAATCGCCATCGGAAGAAATATCAGCGACTTCACGACCTTTTCGCTCGTCGTGCTGAACCGATCGGTCATGACCGCTATCAGAAGGCCAAGCGACGTTGCAACCGTCGGTACCAGTACGACCCAGAGTACCGTATTGACAAGAACCGTCCGCATTGCGGAGCTCTGGAAGATGAAAATGTAGTTCGCGAGCCCGACGTACTCGCCCCGCTCGAAGAAGCTGAGCCACAGCGTGTTCAGACTCGGCCAGACCAGGAAAAAGCCCAGCGATACCAGTGCAGGCCCCAGGAACACCCAGGGTAAGACCTTGTCGCGCGCGGTCTCCGGCAGGACTTCGGCCAGACCGTTAAGCGAAAAATACAGCGCCCAGATTCCACCGACACCGATCGTGAGCGCGGTCAGGGCGACGATAACGCGAGGCGCCGTGGCTGCGTTGTCGCGAAGGTAGACAAAACCGCCGCCAAGCACGACTACCGTGACAACCATGGATACGATTGACAGGGTAATCCTGGCCGGGACGGAATCGAGCCGTTCACGGAGTGTTGGTTTCGTTATATCACTCATTCGTTCCCACCTTTCCATTGTGTGCCTTCACACAGATATTCCAGCGATTACCCCGCGGCACATAAACCCGCCCGCGGGAACTGGAAACACTGCAAAAAAAGGCGCGACAGAAAAGCTGTCGCGCCGGTTTCAAAGCGCTCGTCTACCCGCGCCTCAGCGTGGGAACGATTCGTCGATTTCAGCAAGCACCGAATCGATGTCCTCACCCGAAACGATGTCGACCATACCGGTCCAGAAACTGCCTGCGCCGACGACACCAGGCATGAGGTCGGAGGCGTCGAATCGGACAACATCCGCATTCAGGAGGATCTCTGCATACCCTCGATCAAGACCGGGGTACCAGTCGAGACTCGCGTCTTCGTGTGGAGCGACAAAGCCGCCCTGTTCAAGCCATCCACGCGTGCTTTCGCCGTGCGCGAGATAGCGCAGGACCGCACGAATTTCGGGTCGGTCGCGCATGGGGCTCATGATGTCCCCTGCGGTCAGCACGGGGCTGCCCATGGCGGGATCGATAGGTGGCAGATAGAAGAAGTTCACGTCGCCGTCGGGACCAATGTCGGTTCCGTCGGGCATGAACCCGGTAATGAAGCTCGCCTGGCGGTGCATGAGTGCCTGCGGAGGATCAGTTACCAGCGGTGCAGGACCGTCACCGAAGGGTACCGTCAGTATGCTGCTCGTGCCACCGAGAACGTAATCGTCGTTGAACCAGATCTCGAGCATGATGTCGAGGGCTTCGCGGAACTCGGGACTGTCAAAGCCCAGATCGCCAGCTACCCAGTCGTCGTACACCTCGGGAGGATGTATGCGAAGCATGATATCTTCGAGCCAGTCGGTCGCGACCCAACCGGTTGCACCGGCACTTTCGATGGCAATCGACCACGGTGTGAAACCGTCGGCGACCATCTGATCGGAAAGCGCAAGGAGTTCGTCCCAGGTTTCAGGAATTTCGTAGCCCTGCGCGGCGAACACCCTCGGTGGGTACCATACAAGGCTCTTCACGCTCGCCCGGTACCAGACGCCAGCCACTTCGTCGTCGACCATGCTGTCGGCGATCCAGCCGGGGTTGTACTGCTGCTCGAGGAACGACATGTCAAACCAGTCGAGAACGTTCAGGATGTATCCCTGGCTGTGCAGATCCCTCATAAGTCCCGGCTGCGGAAAGGCAGCAATGTCGGGTGGGTCGCCACCTTCGGTCCGGACGGTAATGAGCGACTCGAAGTCTCCCGAACCCTCATATACCACGTTGATTCCGGTTTCTTCGATGAACGGCGCCATCGCGGTACGGAACCGTGATGCATCCTCATCTACAAATGCACCGAATATGTTGACTTCCGTCCCGGAAAGATCCTGACCGTCAGTCCAGGGATTTCCCGTCGGATTTGTTGCTTCGACGGTCGGCTCGGCGGCACCACCACCAAACACTACCGGCGCGGTAAAGGCCAGAAGAACCATTACAGCGAGAAACAGCTTTGCTACATTTTTCATGCAGATAGCCTCCTCAAAAGAGTGTGTGATTACCCGATCTGAATGATCGGAAGAACACGTCCGCGTTACTAACGTCCGCGTTACTAATCACATCATAAGGGGGGAATTTACATTCTTGCAAGGAAAAACTGCTGCGGTTTCGCGGAAAAAGACGATACATGGCGCTGCACCGGTGCCCGAATCGAGGCATGTCGGGCACCGGGCCTCACATGAATCGGTAATCAGCGCCCGAGACCTTCGATCCCCAGCGTTATCGGCGTGCCTCCGCGATTGATGCGAAACATGACTTCGGGGCCACTGCGGGCAAGGCGATCATAGAACTGACTCACCGTCGCCACAGACGCGCCATCGACCTGAGTAATCACGTCATCAACACGCAGTCCGGCATGGCCGGCCGGTGAGCGCTGATCGACAGCAACAACCCGGACGCCACCAGTTTCTTCCTCGTCGGCGGGAAACACGGTCAGACCCGGCCACAGACCTTCCAGACCCTGTGCGACCTCCGCGCTGCGACGCTCCGTCGTGACCGTTAGTGTGCGCTCCTGACCCTGGCGGAAAATGGCGAAGGACGTCTCGGTACCGGGAGCGAGATTCCCGACTGCTCGACTCGCCTCCCTGGCATCGGCGACCGCCCGTCCGCCGACCCTCTGGATAAGATCGCCCGGGCGTATTCCCGCCTGTGCGGCCGGGGAACCCCGCCACACATTGGTGACAAGTGCGCCGCGACGGGAATCGATGTCGAGAGCCTCGAACAGGGGGCGCATGGACTCGTTCCCGGTATCGGTAAGACTTACGCCGAGCCAGCCGAAGACCACTTCGCCTTCCTGGAGAAAGTCTTCGATCGCGCGCATTGCCTGATTGATCGGAATCGCGAATCCAAGCCCGACGCTTCCACCACCCTGGGACGCAATCCAGGTGTTTATTCCGATGACCTCTCCTGTGGTACTCACCAGGGCGCCACCGGAGTTCCCGGGATTGATTGCCGCGTCTGTCTGTATGTAATCGGTAAAGTCGGCAACACCAGAGCCCGGACTGGCCTGTCGGCCCATGGCGCTGACTATACCGGCGGTGACCGTGCTTTCAAAGCCGAAGGGGTTTCCCATTGCCAGCACCCAGTCGCCGACATGAAGATCCCCGGAATCGCCCAGACGGGCAACGGGAACCTGCTCTTCCGTTTCGATCCTGATCAGCGCGAGATCCAGCCTCGGTTCACCGCCGACAAGCTCGGCCTCGAATTCGCGCCCATCGTACAGACCGACCATGATCTCGGTCGCGTTGGTGACGACATGATCGTTGGTCAGCACGTACACGACGCCTGGATCCTGCCGGACAATTACCCCGGATCCGAGGCCGGGACGCCGGAACTCCTGCTCCCGGGGCGGACTCATGTCCCAGGGATTAAAGAAGAAGTCGAACGGAGATCTGCCCTGTGGAACCTGTCGGCGGACAACAGACACGGTGGAGATCTCCACGACGGCGGGTAGCACCTCCGCGACAACGTTACGGAAACTTCCCGGCCCGTTTCCGTAGGAAGCGGGACTGCCAACCGGGATATCGACGGTCCGAAGAGCCCGAGCCCGGCCTTCGACGTCCGAAACGTGTCGGAACGCCTCTGAGGAGAGCAGCTGAGCTTCGACCTGCCCGGACAGGTCGCTCACGGCCAGAAACCGTCCGCTGGCCACGCCGCCTGCATAGCCAAGCAGGAGAATCAGTAAGCATACGCTCGTGTATTTCCAGAAATTCGATTTCATATCGACCTCCGAAATCGAGTTGTGTTTGTTTATGTAAAAATAATAACACTCATACGTATCGGGGCGGAAATTACAGAACTGTCATGTCAGAAGGTGTGCTTGCCGGTACCGCACACGGTCTGTATGATCAGATCACAGGTACATATGGCGCTCATAGACAAGCTTCCCGAGATCAGGACGGTACAAAGACTGCTGGATGTTTCGCGTCGGATCTCCGTTCCCGGATTCGACGGACTCTCGGTATACGAGGTAGGCAGATTCTTTATAATCGGCTTGAGAAATGGAGCAATAACAACGAGGGGTTCGGGAATCGCATTCCGGATATTCTTGAGTATCTTCCCGGCGGTGCTGTTTCTTATCACGCTGATTCCCTACATACCGATAGAGAATTTTCAGGAGACCCTTCTCGCACTTCTGACCGGTGCGTTGCCCGTGGAAGTCGCTGATCTCGTTGAAGACACGTTTCGTGATCTGCTCGTCAGTCAGCGCGCCGGACTGCTCTCGGCTACATTTGTGCTGTCCCTCTACGCCGCGACACGCAGCATGCTCGGCATTATCCGCTCTTTCGACGCGAGTTATCACGACTTTGCAACCCACCCCCGTCCGGTGCAGTGGCTCGTCAGTATCGGTCTTGTAGGTCTGCTCTTCGGGCTTATAATTCTCGCGAGCGTTCTGCAGATCGCCGGCAGTACGATTATTTCTTTTGTCGGCACCCTCGGGATAATCGGCGACGGACCACTTGTCGTGGCCATCAATATCGGGCGCATCGCCCTCGCCGCAGCGTTAGTCCTGACTGGCGTGTCGGCTATCTATTACTGGGCGCCAGCCGCGGGAGCACGGAGCAAATTCGCGTCACCTGGATCGCTCCTGGCTACGGTCGCGATAGCCGTCGTAAATGGCGGGTTCAACTTTTACGTTGAGAACCTGAGCAACTGGAACGCGATTTACGGAACGATAGGTACCATCGTCATGCTTCTTCTGTGGCTGTACGCCGTCTCCATGGTACTGCTCATCGGATTCGAGCTGAACGTGAGCATCTCGGAGGCCGGATCAAACGGCTCGCCCTCGGACACGTTCAAGGCCCGGGAACAGGAAATCGACGACGGAACCGCGTCGCATCATCGGCACGAGCATTGATTTCTGCTGCGTACTCACCCACGCTGCGACGGCGGTTGTGCTCAAACTGCAGGACGATGCAGTCCGCGTCCTGCTCAGGGCTGTCTGTCGCGTAACGGATCATCAGCCGGGGCCTTCTCCAGAGACGGTCTGCCCGTGCCGATATCAGAGCGGTGTTCGGGAGCCGGAATTTCATCCGGTCGACCTCACGTTCGATAACGACGGCCGAGGGCTCAAGATAAATGGTGCACGGTGCGGGATGCGTCCCGAGTACTGATGACGCATGGCTGTCGGTGTGTACACAGGATAGCGACTCGATCATGAACGGAAGCGTATCATACGCTTCCCGGGATCGTCTCGTGGAATACTCTGCCGCTTTTCTCTATACTAGTAGGATATCGAGTTATGCCATGGAGGGTGTATGAAACGCGCAATCATCGTACTGGGTCTCATGCTTGGAGCTGTCCTGGTCATTTCAGCCCAGGAGGCCGACCTCGTAGGGCCATGGACGGCCTTCCGGGCAATAGAACTGAGCAACTATACACTGAGTGACTATCGCAATCCGCCTGATGCGGGCGATCTGCCGATCGGACAGATCACGATCAACGCGGACGGTACCGTCACGTCGGATTTCCTCGATTTCGACGAGTGGAGTTTCGAAGATCAGTTCCTGATTCTCACCGACGGATCGAGTAATGCCTTCTTTGTTCCCCGGGTCATGGGTCCGGACACGCTGTATCTGCTTCGCGTAAGCGTAACGGAACGGAACCGCGAAGTGACACACATCCGGGTTGACCGGCCAGGCAGCCTTATCGTCGTACGAAACCCGTAGGACTGCTGTTTACTGCCCTCAGGGCACCCAGCGAACGGCGTTTGCGGGTATCCATCCTGACTCACCGCGGCCGAGATACACTTCGTAGAAGAGTTCAGCCTCGTGCCACGCGATCGATCTTACTCTCGAGCGGGGCACCGCCCCGTCGAGCGGATCCGGGGAACGCGAGAGCGCATCGCGTATGCGCGCTGAATGGCCGGGCTCCGATCGGACCAGAACGCTCGACACCACCGGCTCGACATCGGTCAGGCGGGTTTCGGCGGTATTCCAGGTCACGCTCCGACCGTCGAAGCGTCGCGTTGTTCGATCCACCCCTGCAGGCACGCCGTCGACGTGCTGCACGGCATACTGCTGCGAAGCGTACAGACGCCCTTCACCGTTCCGCTCGAAGAGATGCGTGTACTCTATGGTTACCCTGCCGAGTTCCGTCGACTCGACAAACCAGGTGAAGGGGCTCAGCCGCCGGTCATCCACCGTCAGCCAGTAGGTCTCGATCGTTCTCGCACCGCTCCACACGGCACCGAAGTAGCTGTCGGCGACAGCCCTGACACTCACGACCGGTCTTCCATCACCCAGTGGACTCTTGATCTCCACTTCAGTAACGGTAACGAGAATTGACCGGCTGCCCGCAGCAAAGACCCGCGACAGGCGCATGGTCGCCGTGTTCAGAGGTGCATCAGGGTCTCCGGCCGTCCAGATAACCATAATTGCGTCTTCGGTTCCGGTGGGAAGCCCCGGACGTGCCTCGAGCCTGCACAGTCCGACCCGCAACCCGTAATCGTCCGATTCGGCGACGGGATCACACGAAGCATGGGTCGGTGTCGGGGAGATTATGAACACGAACAGCAGACAGCCGATAAGGCCGAAACGAACGGAACAGGTGAAGCATCTCACCCGTGAACAGTACCGGACATATCCATATCTTCTCAAGCGATCCGTGTTACGATGCCGGCCATGTTCATTGAGGTCCTGGTCGGACTGATCGGCATTCTCATAGTCATTGCGCTGTGGCCCATGCTGAAGGGTCCGTCTTCGGGTGCATCAGCTGTGCGACGAAAGAAACACTCGAACCGATCCCGGACGGAAATAAACGCTCCGACAGCCCGTCGGTGCCCCGTCTGTCACGCTACGCTCGGCCCGGGCGAACGGATCAAAAGTGTGGTCTTCTCCGGAGGCACGGCACACCGGGAGATCCACGAGCATACAACCCATATTTTCGGTTGTCCGCATTGCTATCCGAACAATCATGTACACCCGCGCGTGTGCCCGGTCTGCGACTCGACGCTCACCCGCGACGGGTACCTGCTCGCCCGTATGTTCAAACGACCGGGTAAGAAAGATCATGTGCACGTGCTCGGCTGCACGGATTGCCGGGGTCCGAGAACGCGTCGATCGGCGCCGCGCAATGTTGAGTAAGTACCGCAACGCAGGTAAGGTATACTGATGGCACACGACACGATTTTCGACAGGATTCTTGCCGGAGACATACCGGCCGATACGGTTTACGAGGACGAAGACGTCCTTGCCTTCCGTGATATCAATCCGCAGGCACCGATACACGTGCTGGTTGTTCCGAAGCACCGGGTAGAACGCTTCGCCGACCTGGCCGACCGGAGCGACGCATGGATCGGCAGGTTCTTTTCGACCGTGTCCCGGATCGCCGGTCTGCTCGGCCTCAACGAGAACGGCTACCGGGTTGTCATAAACAACGGAAAGGACGGGCAACAGTCCGTCGAGTATCTTCACGCCCACATCCTCGGGGGACGTGGGCTCAGCTGGCCTCCGGGCTGACATACATCACACACAGGTACAGGATTTTATGGACAAGAACAGACGAACTCTGACATGTGGGGAACCCACGGCGGCTCATTGTGATCGCGAGGTAATCCTGAACGGATGGGTGCACCGGGTCAGAGATCACGGCGGGATACGGTTTTTCAACCTTCGCGACCGCTACGGACAGGTGCAGGTCGTAATCGACACCGATGCACCGGAACAGGTGAAGACGACAGGTGACGAGTTAAGACTCGAATACTGCGTTGCGGTCGTGGGAACCGTTCGCCGACGACCCGGGAGCATGGTAAATCCCGATATGGCGAGTGGCGAGATCGAAGTGCAGGCGACCGAGATAAACATCCTGTCCACCTCGGAACCGCTTCCGTTCATGATCGAGGACCGCAGCGATGCCCGCGAGGAGACACGACTCAAGTATCGCTACCTCGATCTCCGGTCGGCGTCCATGCAGCACAAGATACGCCTGCGTCACGAGGTGAGTTTCCGGGTCAGGGAGTATCTCAGCGGACTCGGCTTCTACGAAATTGAGACACCGACCATGATCAAGTCGACTCCCGAAGGAGCGCGGGACTTTCTCATTCCTTCCCGGCTTCATCCGGGCAAGTTCTACGCAATGCCTCAGAGTCCCCAGCTGTACAAACAGATTCTGATGGTGTCCGGTTTCGACCGCTACTTCCAGATAGCGCACTGCTTCCGCGACGAAGACGCACGAGGTGACCGACAGCTCGAACACACACAAGTAGACATAGAAATGAGCTTCGTATCGGCCGAGGACATTTTCGCGCTCGTCGAAGGTATGATGAACCACGTCTTTACCCACGCGATCGACCATCCCCTGCCGACCCCCTTCGTACGGCTTTCGTACCACGATGCAATGAACCGCTACGGATCGGACAAGCCGGATCTCAGATTCGCGCTGGAGCTGCAGGATGCCGCATCCCTGGCTCAGGGATCAGGCTTCCGGGTTTTCGAGGATGCGGTCGCTTCCGGTGGCGCCGTGAAGGCTCTGGTGGTTCCCGATGGTGCCGCGATGTCACGAAAAGACATCGAAGGCCTTGAAACCACGGCAAAAACCTACGGAGCGAAGGGACTCGCGTGGATGAAGATCAGCGACACAGGCCCGGAGGGCGGCGTATCGAAGTTCTTTACCGACAAGGCCGACCGAATACAACCCTTCGGAGCGAAGGTTGGTGATCTGCTTCTGTTCGTTGCCGACACCTGGAAGGTCGCGTGTACTGCCCTCGGTGCCGTTCGGAGTTCACTCGGAAAATCGCTCAACCTCATAGATCGCACGACCTTCGCATTCGCCTGGATTGTCGACTTCCCGCTGTTTGAATGGGACGATGAAAACGGTCGCTGGGAGGCTGCCCATCACATGTTTACCATGCCTCAGGAGCAGTATCTCGATCACCTGGAATCCGACCCCGGCGCAGTAAAGGGTGACCTGTATGACCTTGTCTGCAACGGATTCGAGCTGGCGTCCGGAAGCATCAGAATTCACAACGCCGAGCTCCAGAGCAGAATTTTTGACATAGTCGGTTTCTCCCGGGACGAGGCGCAGAAACGATTCGGGTTCCTGCTCGATGCCTTCCGCTACGGGCCGCCCCCGCACGGCGGAATCGCACCAGGTCTCGACAGACTTGTCATGATCATGGCCGGCGAACAGAGCATACGTGAAGTGATCGCTTTTCCAAAGACGACGAACGGCATTTCGCCCATGGACGACAGCCCGTCGGAAGTTGATTCGGATCAGCTGAAAGACCTCTGTATACAGATTACCGAATAAGGAGAACACGATGTACACAGTACAGACACGAAACGCAATATCCAGCCACGGCCTCGCAGTACTCGAACGGCGGGGCATATCAGTGGATTCCGATGTCGACAATCCTGACGCTCTGCTCGTGCGAAGTGCGAAGCTGAATGACGAGAACTTCGGGACGTCCGTAAAGGCTATCGCCCGGGCCGGAGCGGGTTACAACAACGTCCCGGTTTCTCGATGCACCGAGCAGGGGATCGTCGTCTTCAACACTCCCGGAGCCAACGCGAACAGTGTCAAGGAACTGGTGATAACCGCGCTCATGCTGTCGAGTCGCAGGATCAGCGAAGGAATAACCTGGGTTCGCTCAGCGGCGGCAGACGATCCCGGGGGTCTGGCGGCCCTGGTTGAAAAGGAGAAAAAGCGCTTCGTAGGCCCCGAGATCATGGGAAAAACGCTCGGCGTCATTGGCCTCGGTGCCATCGGTGTAATGGTTTCGAATGCCGCGTCCAGCCTCGGTATGAAGGTCATCGGATACGACCCTTACATAAGTGTCAATTCGGCTTGGGACCTCGATGGTGCAGTCGGACGTGCCGGATCCCTCGCGGAAATCTACAGCCGCGCCGACTACATAAGCATACACGCACCGCTGACCGATACTACACGAAGCATGATTGACGAAGCAGCCATTGCTCAGCTCAAGCGCGGAGTGCGAATCATCAACATGGCACGAGGCGAGCTGGTTGATAACGCTGCGATGAAGGTCGGACTCGACCGTGGTATCGTCAGCTGCTACGTCACGGATTTTCCTTCCGACAGTCTTGCCACACACGAGGGAGTCATCCCTGTTCCACATCTCGGCGCGTCGACTCCGGAGGCTGAAGACAACTGTGCAGTCATGGCAGCCGAGCAGCTGTCCGATTTTCTTCAGTTCGGAAATATTCGGAACTCGGTCAACTTTCCAGCCTGCGAGATGCCGATCGGGGACGGCGCACGCCTGCTCGTCGCAAACAGGAACATACCGAATATGGTTGGTCAGATCACCGGCATTCTCGCGTCACGCAACGCGAACATCTCCGATATGTTGAACAAGCATCGCGAGAAGATCGCCTACAACATCATTGACCTTGAGGGCGAGGTATCCGCGGAGACTCTTGCTCTGCTGGAGGCTATCGAAGGCGTGATATCAGTCCGCACAGTCACCTCACGGCAGGGATAAGGCGTGGCCGCCCGAAAGCGATCACGCTTCGTATGTAACGCGTGCGGGCACGAGGAGACGAAGTGGCTCGGCAGGTGCCCCGCCTGCGGTAACTGGAATACCTTCGAGGAAAGCAATGCCACCGGAGCGGTTGATGCGAGTGCTCACCGCCCGGCCTCCGCAACGACCGCCGATGCGCTGCTGCTCGACCGAATCCGAACCCAGGATTCCCTCCGGATCAGGACCGGGTTGACCGAGTTTGACCGTGTGCTCGGCGGCGGCGCGAGCCTCGGATCGAGCACCCTGATCGGCGGAGAACCGGGCATAGGGAAGTCGACACTGCTTCTACAGGCCGCCGGCAGCACGTCGGACACGTTTACAACCCTGTACGTGACCGGAGAGGAATCTGCTGGACAGCTCAAGCAGCGCGCGGCGCGACTGGGTGTCAGAGGTGAGAAGCTTCACATTCTGGCGAATGCAAACCTCGCAGCGGTGCTCAGAAATATCGAAAAGATCAAACCCGACATAGTTGTGATCGATTCGGTGCAGACGCTGTATTCCGACGAAGCGGCGAGCATGCCCGGAAGCCCTACGCAGCTGCGCTACTGTACCTTCGAGATCGCTGACTGGGCGAGGACTAACTCGGCTGTGTGTTTCTTTGTAGCCCACGTAACCAAGGACGGCGCCATTGCCGGGCCCAAGGTCATGGAACATATGGTCGACACGGTTCTGCTCTTCGAGGAAGCAGAGGGCTCGACACGCATCCTGCGCGCCACAAAGAACCGCTTTGGCGCGACCGACGAGATCGGACTGTTTACCATGGTTCAGTCAGGCCTGCGGGAGGTATCAGACCCTTCGGCACTATTTCTCGTCCGTCGTGACGGCCCCCAGCCACCCGGCGTCGTAATCGCTCCCGTGTATGAAGGCAGTCGCATCCTGCTTGTAGAGATACAGGCCTTGACGGTTCCGGCGAAAGGTGGTGTCTCCCGGGTCTTTTCCGATCGCATAGAGTCTGCACGTGTCAGCCGCGTCGCAGCAGTACTCGAAAAACACGCGGGACTTGGACTCAATGATCAGGATCTGTACGTGAATGTTGCCGGGGGTATGCGCATATCGGAAGTCGGAGTTGACCTGCCCCTCGCGATTGCGCTGTACTCGGCGGCAACCGGGACCCCTGCGCACGCCGACACCGCCGTCACCGGCGAACTCAGCCTCGCGGGCGAGATCCGACCTGTCACGGGCCTCGAGCGCCGCCTTCGCAGCGTCCTCGACTACGGTTTGACCGGGTTGATCGGTCCGCACGACTTTTCGCCCGGGGAATCGGGCAAGGTTACCGACCTGTCGGCGCTGAACGCGACAGGCAGCATTCTCGCGGCGCTGAAGGCAGTCTTCTCTCCTGCCCGGACCGGTGCGAACCTAGAGCAGCGAGGTCAGATAGGGAATTCCGATAAAGGTACCGATACTGCTGCCTACCGTTGAAAACGCGAACACGAGCAGAACGCGAGTGATGCGGTTCCGGAAGAAGCCTCGAAAGGATGCAATGTCCGTCTGCAGATTCTCGAAGTCGTGCACGCGCGGCTTACGGAAGACTGCTTCAAGCAGCCCCGAAACGAAGCCGACCCCTATGGTTGGGTTCATGGAGGTGATCGGAGCGGCAAGAAAGGACGCGACGATCGTGAGGGGATGCGCGAGTGCAATGGCCGCGCCGATCGCGCTGAGCCCTCCGTTGACAAGCACCCAGAGCAGAAACATGTCGCGGGTCAGATCCCACCCCGACCGTACAAACCCTGCGGCGAACAGCGTGCCGACGGCAAGGGGAACCAGCCACGGCAGAAGCCGGGATATCAGGCCTTTTGGCGGTATGAGGTTAAGTTCTTCCAGCGGAGGATCGATCGGTCCGGCCTGCAGAGCCTCAAGGGTTCGTACAATCCCCGGGACGTGTCCGGCTCCAACCACTGCAAGAATGTTTGAGCCCGCCGCTTCGTGTATTTTTTCTGCAAGATAGCGGTCACGCTCATCGATGAGCACACGTTTGGCACCGGGCAGGTAGTCGCTGAGTTCTTCCATCATCGCCGAAAGAGCATCGGTTTCCTTCAGCGACTCGATATCGGCCTCTGATACCGATTCACCACCGAACAGCGAGCCGAGCAGCGCAGCCATCATCTTGCTCTTGCTCCAGAGACCTCCGCTCGCCCAGGCGCGCTTGAGCGTAATCTGTATTTCCCTATCGCAGAGTACAACGGGAATCGTTTTCTCCCGGGCAACGCCGACCGCCTCCACCATCTCGGCGCCCGGCTTGACCCCGAGCTCTTTTCCTATGCGTCGCTGAAAACTCGCAAGAGCGAGGTTCCCAAGCAGGAGGAATCCCTTTCCCTGTCTGATCACGCTGTAGATGTCGAGCTTCTTCCACGCCTCGGAATCGGTGAGACTGCGATACCTGGATTCGTCTATTTCTATGCACATGCAGTCCGGCCGTTCGGCGTCAGCGAGCATTCGCACCTGCCTCACGCTGGACTGAGAGACGTGAGCGGTCCCGAGCAGGACGATGCGTCGTCCTTCCGACTCGATTATGGTCGTCCCCTCGTAGAGAGACGCTGTTTGTTCTGTCATTCTTTACCCATTGCCTGAAGAAATCGTTTACGGAGACCCTGTTCACCCGGAAAAAGGTCGCGAGGAATGCTTCCACCTCCCATGTGCACGTGACCGCCACCAGAGCCCAGGCCTTTCAGGGCACGGCGAAGCACGACATCCGAAGGGCGCGCGCTATCCTCACTGCGCACTGAGATACGATACTCGTCACGGTCGGGTTCGACAACACACACGAAGTGCAGTTCACGAAGTCCAAGAAAGAAATCCGCGACGAGTGCCATAGCCTCGGATGTGCACTCCTGTTCAAGCATTATGAAGGCAAAGTCGTCGGCGACCTCACAGGAATTGATTGCCTCGCGGAACAACCCGAGATCGCTGAGGCTCAGGCTGTTTTTCAGAAGGCGGCTTCCGGTCTCCCAGTCCCCCTGAAAGTACAGCGTAGAGAAGGCCTCGAGGTCAATCGGTGCAACCCCGCGGGTCATGAACGCGGTATCCATCATGAGGCCCATCAGAAGCATGGTAGCCACGCTTTTCTTCATGGGAACATCCGCACCGCGGAAGTACTCGTAGAAAATCGTAGAACACGAACCGTAGTCCGGCCGGATGTCATGGTACGCACAGTCGGGCTCTTCAGGAGGCTTGTGATGATCGATGACTGCGACCACAGTACCCGGCAGCCCGGTCATGTTGCGATTTCCGATGAACCCGTCGACAAGGATCAACTGTGCATCATCGTCGAAGGCCAGCAGTCGCGTGCTGTATATCGGTACTTCGAGGAGCTTGATGGCCTCACTCAGACTTTCGCTCTGTATCGTGCCACCATAGCACAGAGACGAACCCACCCCCCGGGACTCGAGCAGATGCATAAGACCGAATGCGCTCGCCACTGCATCGTGGTCGGGGAAGTCGTGCGCCTGAATGTAGACCGGTTTTGATGCATCAAGATGCGAAACCAGCTCATCAACACCCTTCATGGGTCCCTCCGCGTGTCCTACCGTGCATGGCCGCGTCCGAGACTGTCAAGGAACCAGCCCGCGAGCTCATACTCTATCGAGCCCTGTATGTCGGCCTCACGCACGCTTTCGAGCAAGGCTCCGGACAGGGCATCCCGCCCGAGCATGGCATACAGAGCTCCAAGATAGAAGCTCATACGGGCTCTGACGGATGCATCCCGCTCGCTTTGTATACGCCGCATGGTCAGATCATCGTTGCGTGGCTGAAGAAACTCACCCGCGATCCGTGCGTAGAGGCTCTCAGCGCTGCCTGCGAGCCGTCGGACCTGCTCGAACCAGCGATTCGATGCGTCCCGTCGACCATCCTGCCTAAGCGCGATACCGGTGAGCATCGCAAACGACGGCACCCGGTGGAGTTCGTCGAAGGTCCGTTCGAAGTACCTCGCCGCACGCGCGAAGTCTCCGGTCAGAAACGCCGTCGCCGCGTAGGGCGCAAAGGCATCGCGATACCCGGGCTCCACGGAGAGCACGTGCGCGTAATCAGCATCAGCCTCGGCATGGAGTCCGAGCGCATACAGACTGTTCGCACGGTAAAAAAAGAAGAGAAAGACCTGGTCATTCAGGTCTATCGCTTCGCTCAGGTGCTCGAGCGCTTCCTCGTGGCGACCGGCCTGCTGCAGTACCCGACCGAGATCGTAGCGATGCCAGGGAGAACCGGGTTCCAGTGCGAGCGCTGTCTGATACGCCTCGACAGACTCGTCCACGCGGCGCAGAATGGACAGCACGCGCCCGCGTTCGGCGTGCACGAAACCCGCCTCGGGGTCGAGCTCCAGCGCGCGGTCGAGGTACTCAAGCGCGACACGCCGCGGCGGCCTGTCGGCGTATATGCGTGACATGCCGACCAGCGACTCAAAATGCTCGGGGTTGGTCTGCAGCGCCGTCTCGAAAAATGCTTCCGCCTCGCCGATCCGCCGCGCGGCCAGAGCCATGGTTCCCAGCGCAGCAGCAGCTCCGGCGTGATCGGGTTCGACCTCGAGCACGGCGTTAAGATAGGCTTCGGCATCGTCCGGATCGTCGCTCGTGAGGGCGAGAACAAACAGCGCGTCTGTCTCGAACGGCCCCGAGTACTCCGCGACCGCGGCGTACACGTTCCGTGCCCCGACCACATCACCGAGGGAAAGAAGCAGATGCCCGTAACCGAGCCAGAGCTCGGCGAACTCAGGCGGCTGTCCGAGGGTCTCGAGCAATGCCCGCGCTTCGTGCGGATCGCCGTCACGGAGGGCCGCAATAACTGCGTCATACGCGTCTTCTTCGCGAAGCTCCTCAGTCGGAGCCGGTACGACATCCTCTACCGGAGTCGGCTCGTCTTCCGGCCGTACCGCGGCCACACGATCTGGTGGCGTTGCACAGGACAGAACGAGCAGGAGTGCTGACAACAGTGACGCGAGCCACCGTGTGTGATGAAATAACGTTCGCAGCATGCTGATTCCCAAACCTCGCTGTTTGAGCGGGAAGGGTATCGTGTTCCCGTCGCTTAGGTCCATACCCGGAGCTTTCGCTATTGCTCAGGTACGGACCTGATTGCTACTATAGTCAAAACGTATGTCTGTCTGGATGCGCCGCCTCTCGTATGTAATGCCTATTCTGTTCGCAGGTCTCATTGCACTGCTCTTCTACCAGGAGTTTCGCGGGAGCGAACGGGTCTATCTCGAACAATCAGGGATCACGCTTTCCGCCTACACACTCGCGCCGAACCTTCATCGGGACGGACAGGTGCGTTCGTTGAGCGTTTCGACCGACGGATTTGTCGTCGATTTCTCCCGCGGTCGGGGAATACTCCGCCGGACCGAAAGCGGTCGGGCCGAAATCCTCAATCCCGTTGACTTCAGGGAGCGCGACGGCGGATTCATTATCGAGCTGGAAAACGGCTATGCTGTAGAGGTCCTGCGAGAGCCAGGAGACCATCCGGCGATACAGCTTGCCATCGCGAAGCCCGCGGATCGCTCTTCCTACCGTTCGTACGAGTTTTCCCTGCGCGCAACAGAAGGCGCAGTTTTCCGGAGAACGGAAAACAGCCCGGTTCTGGAAGTGCAGGTTGGAGACCGGACATACAACTTCATCCTCCCCGAGAGCGCGCTGTTTGATGCGGTCAATCGACGCGTCATATTTGCGTCTGAGCCTGACACACAAACTATACGCTACGTGTTCGAGCCGACACCTGATCCGGGAACGGTCGCGACGTGGGCACGAGCCGGTGAGCTGACCCTGACCGCAGAGGAGCATGCCCGGCTTCTCGACACGTATACCGAACTGGTTCACGAAAGCTGGACGGACAGCCGCTTCTCGGCTGCGGATGGAACGTGGCAGCGCCCTGAAGGATCACCACGGTTTGACGAGCGCATCGTAGCCGCGCTCATGTCCCGTGCCTGGGACAGCACGGCATACGATCTGAGAGCCTCGGAGCTCAGGAACGCGGCTGCAATGCACGCGTCGGCTCGAAGCTTCCGCACTGCCCCGTATTTTGGTGATCTGAGCAGGCTCGCCCCCGGGATGATGGAGGAACTCGCGGCACAGGAGGCGGAGCTGCGAAGCCTCCTGGAGCAGGAGCCGGTCGCGATCCTGCACCTCGAGGATCCGATACTTCGCATGAACGTTTCGGATATTCTCGAACGCATTGCAGATGCAGACTTGACGGCCACGGTTCACGCGGCAATCGAAGACGCCGCCTCTGCGGAACTGCAGCCTCGCGACGCCATTCGCGTTCTCGAGCTGCTTCATCGATCGTTCTCCGTTTCCGATGAACTTCGGGGAGTGCTCACCGCGCTGGAAGACGAAGCGCTCGATGTACTCACGCGCCTGGTCCGACGTACGCCTGACGGCTTCTTCCTCGAATCAAATCCCGGCAGAGTCGGGATTGAACACTCGCTTCGGGCCGGGCTTGCCCTTGCTTCATACTCCGCCGATCAGCGGATACAACAGCTCGGTCGCCACATGGTGCGCGATGTTCTGTCCCTGGCCGACGGGCAGCAGTCGCTGCCTGAAACAGGGAGCCTGACCAATGGTGCCGTCGACGTCCTTTCGGGTCATCTGCTTCCCGAGGACTGGTACCATGTTCTCCGGCCGGCTCCACAGACGGTGAGAATGACCCCTCTACCAGAGCCATTCGGCGACGGGGCATTCCTGCTTTCTGCAGTCCGGATGAACTCGGTTCAGTCCGAACCCGGGCGGGTTATCGTGGAGCTGAGCAATATTCCGAACCGGACACATTATGTGATCATGCAGGAAGTTCCGCCTTTTTCGGGAATGGAGCTGTTCCGACTCGACTGGCGTAATGACCCGAACTTCGAGAACTTCAGCCGCGGACGAGCCTACAACGCCTCCGCCGGCACCCTGAAGATCAAGTACACCGACACACAGCGGACAGGCCGCATTGTCCTGTCGTTTTAAGGATACCAATGAGCCTTCCTGACTTCTTCTCCGCCGCACCCGACACCCATCGTATATTCTTCATGCGACACGGAGAAAGCGAAGGCAATGCAGGCGGCATCCTGCAGGGACGCAGCAACTATCCGCTGACACCGCTGGGAAAGCGGCAAGCCGAGGCAGCCGCAGGCTGGTTTATTGACCAGAGTATCGATCTGGTACTCAGCTCCCCGCAGACGCGCGCGCGTGCAACGGCCGACATCGTAAGCCGTACGATCCGCGAACGCGGTCAGTTGACGGCATTCGCCGCGCTGGACGGGCTCTCGGAAGTCGATCTCGGCTGTTTCACCGGACTGACGATGGATGAAGCGCAACAGCGCCACCCGGAAATACACCGCCGGGTGCAGTATGAAACCTGGGACGCGGTTCCCGACGCCGAGCATTCGGAAACGCTGCGCGAGCGGGCGATACAGATCTGGAAGACCATAATCGACCGTCTTTCCGAACACCGTAACGTTCTTGTCGTGAGCCACGGAGGCTTTCTGCAGTGGCTCATCAAGGCCGGTATGGGAGCAGATCACAGTCGATGGAATTTGCGAATCCACTCGAGCAACTGCGGCATTCACGAATGCAATGTCATGAGACGATCAGACGACCACGTGGTCGTAGAATGGAGACGAATCAATATGGTGGTCGCACCACCCGAGGGAGCATAAACAATGAACACATACCGGATCGCAGTTCTGCCGGGTGACGGCATCGGACCTGAAGTGATGTCTGAGGCGCTTCAGGTGCTCAACCTTACCGCTGAGAAGCACGGATTTGCCCTTGATTGCACACAGGCTGATGTCGGAGGCTGCGCCATCGACAATCACGGTGTCGCTCTACCGGATACAACAATCAGACTCTGCGAAGACAGCGATGCCATACTGTTCGGCAGCGTCGGAGGACCGAAGTGGGAGCATCTCCCCCCCGCCGAACAGCCGGAGCGGGCAGCGCTCCTGCCGCTGCGAAAACACTTCGGACTCTACGCGAACCTGCGTCCCGCGATCGTGCACGCGGAGCTCTCGCATCTGAGCCCGCTGAAAGCCGAAATAGTCGGGCAGGGCCTCGATCTCCTGGTGGTCCGCGAACTGACCGGTGGCATTTACTTCGGCAGCCCGAAAGCGGATGAAGGCGCGCGCGCCTATGACACGCTCGTGTATACCGAAGCAGAGGTCGAGCGTATTGCGCGTGTCGCCTTCGAGGCTGCCCGCGTGCGAAGTCGAAAGGTCCACAGCATAGACAAGGCAAATGTCCTCTCTTCGATGGTACTCTGGCGAAGGGCGGTTGAACGGGTCGCAGCAGACTACCCCGACGTGGAACTCCACCACATGTATGTCGATAACGCGGCCATGCAACTGGTGCGAAACCCGCAACAGTTTGACGTTCTTGTCTGCGGCAACATGTTTGGCGACATTCTCAGCGATGAAGCGTCAATGATTACCGGTAGCCTCGGCATGCTGCCAAGTGCAAGCCTCGGCGAGACCGGAGCATCCGGGCGGAGATTCGGGCTCTACGAACCAATTGGAGGAACCGCCCCTGATATAGCCGGTAAAGGTGTCGCGAATCCCATAGCGCAGATATTGAGTGCATCGATGCTCCTGACCTACAGCCTCGACGAGGCAGCGGCAGCCGCTGCGATTGAAGCGGCTGTATCGGCAGCGCTTGCAGATGGTCCGCTGCCTGCCGATCTGGCTTCGCCAGGTTCGCCAACGGCAGGAACACGTGAGATCGGCGAGAGAATACGCGCTGCCATTGCGGCGGCGTAAGAAACGACCGTCGGCGTCTATCCCTCGAGACGCCGACGTCGGAGCTCGTCGGCGACGTCTGTGAAGGTCCTTCCCTCGTATTCGAGCAGCACGGCAAGGTGGAACATCAGATCTGCCGACTCGGATACCAGTTCATCGGGGCTTTCGGACAGACAGACCTCTATACCCTCCTCCCCTACTTTCTTCCTGATCTTCGCAGCCCCCTGTTCGAACAGATAGCTCGTATACGATCCTTCTGCAGGATGCTCCCTGCGGTCCCTGACGGTCTTCTGGAGCTGAGCAAGCTCATCCGACAGCGATTCCGGCGTCGATGTCGGAGCCGGTCGTGACTCGATGTCAGACGCATCCGCTCTGACACTGTGTGAGCTTGCGGCTTCCGCGGGGTCTTCTGCGGTCGGATCGGTGCGAAAACGCCGCGCGTCCGCCTCAGAGAGCACCACCCTGACATCACCGCCATCCTCGCTCATGCTGAGGATTGCAAGTCCTCCGGCAGGCGGCAGTACCCGGCCCGTCTGCTCGTGATAGGTCCACAACTCGCCCTGTTCCAGGCTCTTGCGAAATGCCTTTCCGTTCATGACAGTTTTGCCGATTGATTCGCCGTGCTCATTGAGTATGTACACGGTCCGAAACGCTGTCTGGTCCGCGCTGTCTTCTGTCATAGCTCCTCCTCACTGTGGCAGTTTGCCGTGTCAGTCTACCAGTGCATTCCGGATACAGCCGCCGGCGGATGCGATCTGAACAGACTCCCAAGCTCAATTGCCCCGTCGTACAGGGCCTTGCCCGCAATGACACCGACGATTCCATCCTCGTAGCGCTGGCAGGCATAATCGATGTGTTGTGCCGTTCCGACTCCGCCACTCGCGATCACCGGTAGTCCGGACCAGGCGGCAACCGTCACACAGCGGGACAGATCGGGGCCGGTACCGGTTCCGTCTCTGCGTATGTTCGTGTAGATAATGCTGATACATCCGAGATCCGACGCGCGCCGTGCGGCTGCTTCATCAGACAGACCATCGTGCTCGAGCCACCCGGAGACCTGAACGATACCGTCTCTCGCATCAACACCGGCCACGATGCGGGCGCCGGCTCGGGCGATCATGCGACCGACGAGATACGGATCACGCGCGAGGACAGTTCCGACTACCAGACGATCCGCGCCTCGCGCGAGAAGATCATCCACATCGTCTAAGGATCTGATACCACCGCCGACTTCCAGCAGACCCGGAAAGGCCCTGCGTATTGCGGTGATGGAGTCCCGGTTCCCCGCGGTACCGCGGGCAGCGTCGAGATCGACCACGTGCAGGCGTGTCGCACCGGATGACGCGAACTCGGCGGCCACCGCCGCCGGGTCATCGCGGTACGACGTGGCAGCGTCATAATCGCCCTGATGAAGCCGTACACAGCGCCCCCCGAGCAGATCGATGGCTGGAATAATGGTACACGACACGAATCAGCCTCCCTGTACCGGCTCTGGACGGGATCCCGTCCAGACCACCGTACTGCCGGCCCGAAAGGGAACAACAACACCGTAGCGCTCCGGAACGGTCCATGGCTTGCGGCTGTACGAGACCTCATAGTCGCTCTCCGGAAGCCGGTAGAAGCGGCGCCCGCGTTCGCAGCAGAACTCCCTGAGCCCTGCAATGCTGCCGTGGCGTTCGAAGAAATCGATCAGTAATGGCATGGCGACCGGAGCCGTATAGACACCCGCACATCCGCATGCGTTCTCTTTTGCCCCGACCGGGTGTGGTGCACTGTCCGACCCGAAGAAGAATTTCGGTGAAGCGGAAAGCGCCGCTTCGGCAAGCGCAGCCCTATCCTCCGGGCGCTTCATGATAGGTTTACAGAAAACGTGCGGATTCAAAAAACCTCCCACAACGTCGTCCAGGGTCAGAAGCAGATGGTGCACCGTGATGGTCGCCGCCACCGTGTCGGGAAGGCTGCGGATAAGTTCGACCGCGCGTGAGGTGGTGATGTGTTCGAGAACGATGCGCAAACGCGGGAAGTCACGTACCATCTCTTCGAGTACGGGGAGAAAAGCGTCCTCCCGGTCGAGCACGAAGGATGTCGGGTCTTCACCGTGTATGCAGAGGACCAGGTCGCTGTCCTGCATTGCTTCGAAGACGGGCCATGCGGCTCGTATATCCGGGACACCGTCTTCGGAGTTCGTGGTCGCACCCTGTGGATACAGCTTCCCCGCATATGCTCCGGCAGCGGCGAGTTGCCTGACCTGCCCGGCCGAATGTGATTCGGCGATCTTGAAGGTCATAAGGGGGGTAAACCAGGGGTATCCTGCTGCGGCATCGATGATCTCGTCACGATATCTGCGCAGGTCTGCTGCATTGCGAATCGGCGGCGTCGTGTTCGGCATGACAATCGCGCGGCCGAAAGAAGAAGCGAGATCGTGAACATAAACTCGCAGCGGTTCATCCTGCCTCAGATGAACGTGAAAATCATCTGGAAGGGGAATGCGAAAGGTGTCGGGGAAGTGTTCGGGCATAACGCCTGCCACTATACCGGGCCGAACCTGTTAACGGAATAGCCGAGGATAAATTCGACGATGCGTTCAGTGCCGTTCTCTATTCCCATGTTAGCGATGCGATTCTGCATTTCGCTGTGTCGGTCGTTGTCGAGCAGAATCGCCTCGACCACCGTTTGTATGGCTCCAGGTCTTCGAACGAAAAAGCCGAGACGGTTACGAACCACAAACTCAACGTTTCCTTTCTCCTGGCCGTACATGTAGCTTGTCAGGATCAGGGGCTTATGAAGGATCAGGACCTCCATGACCGTTGCAGGCCCGGCCTTACCGATCACGAGATCCGCCATGTTCATGAGCTCGTACATCTGATCGGTAAAACCATAGACGGCCATTCGACGCTCGGGGTGATTTCGCGCGATTCTGCCGGCATCTGCCTTGAACGAGGCCGAGTTGCCACAGACCACGGCGATTTCATAGTCGAGATTTGATCGCACGAGGTTTTCGAGAACCCGTGCGCCGTCGGTGAGCCCTTCACCACCGGTATATGCGGTGTTCCGAGCAGCTTGAGTGCACGCCGCACCGGACGCCTGCACATGAAGTGCAGTACAACAATTTTCGTGATATCGTGCTTTTGCACAGCCCGGGCAATTTCGGCCGACACTGAACGGCTGAAGCGCATTTCTGACAGAGTGAGCGCCGGGCCCCAGCGGCTGCCTTCGTAGAACGCGGGCCAGAGAAACCGCCCCTTGCCTGCCAGGAAATTATAGGATTTCTCGACACACAGCCGTACCAGGCGCTGCGAATCCCGTATGGGGTTAAAAGGAATGGCAGTCGTGTCCGGATGCTCCTCAAAGGCGGCGGTGAGGGCACGGGCGGCGGAACTGTGTCCACCGCCGGTTTTGAGATACAGGATCAGAATGCGTTCACCCACGATCGTGAGAATATCGCATTTATCACGGCTTACCAACGACCCCGTGCGCTGTTACAATACCTCATGAGCCGGAAACAGGACGGAACGATTCCCTTTGTTCTCGAGACGCCGGAGCGTGCTTTGAAGCCCGGTACAGCGACCCTCGATGGCGATCTGATTTCAGAGTTGCAGTCGCGGGGAAACACCGCGGAGGACTGGACGCAGGTGCAGGCAGCCCATGGAGCCATTCTTGACGCAGTTATTAACTGTCATTTTTCCGGCTCCTGTATACTCGGAACCGGTCTCTCTCTTCGTAACTCGATTTTTCATGACGTTGTGCTCGAAGACATGGTTCAGGTTCACAACTGTTCGATGATACGCGGCTACCATATTTCCTGCCGGAGCAGGATCGCGGGGTCGGTTCTCGACCACGACGGCGAGTCCGTATTTGGAAACGACCTGACGATCCCCCCCGCCGTCGAAATAAGTCCCTACCAGGTGCCGCTGTGTGCGGGTCTCGACTGGGCATCGACAGTCGCTGCGCTCGACGGCACAACGGATCAGGCAGACCACACGCGGGAGGTAACCGAGTTCACCGCACAGATACACAGAAGTCACGGGTACATCGGACCCGATGCCGACGTCAGTGGAGGTGCCGTGCTGCGACGAGCGTATGTCGGCGCCGGACGGACGATAGAAGGTGCTTTTACGATCGAGGACAGCACCCTGCTCGGCTCGGGCGATGGCGATGCGGCCGCGTGTCACGGTGGCGGTGTCATACGCGGGAGCATACTCGCAGCGAGTGCATGGGTCGGCGACTACGGTCGATG
Source organism: Spirochaetaceae bacterium (assembly GCA_007128315.1). Lineage (GTDB taxonomy): Bacteria > Spirochaetota > Spirochaetia > DSM-27196 > SKKC01 > SKKC01. The sequence continues at coordinate 75,365 of SKXQ01000023.1, forward strand.
CCGGCGGTCAATGCTGTTCGAAGAATCGTCGGTCAGTAACGGCGGCCAGGTTTCGCTTAGTGTACTAGGATTCCGTACCGGTGTATCACAGGGCGAGGTAACTGCAAGTATTCTTGGCCCGCTGGTCGGGGTCCATCACAAGAGCCTTGTAATCGCCTGTATGTGGCCCGAGGGTCTCGGCAACGTTGGCTCCGGAGCACAGGTCGGGTCTAATCACACCTCCCGACTCCCTGATCAGTCCATGATCGCCGGAGAAGGCATGTTTTTCGGCCTCGCGACCGCGATAAAATACCCGGCCAATTACCGGGAAAGTCCGTACAGCGTGATCGCGACCGGTCTGATCACCGGCCCCCAGCGTGTACGCTTCCCGTTTTCCTTGTTCACGATGCTTGATGATCCTCCCGCAGACGCACCTGCAGGCTATAACAGAATTATTCCCGGCTGGATGATCAGTCACAATCTGTTTGCACTGCTTCGCAACGAACTCAAGTTCGCAAAACGTTTCGGTCCGAAAAGGCCGACGGTACAGGTCATCCGCGCGAAAACCGCTAAACTGGTACGGGATGCTGTGAACCGTCTTGAGTCGGTGGATGAGCCTGCTCAGTGGTATGACGAAGGAAGTATCTCCGGAGTCGGCAAGAACGCCCTTCTGGAGTCGGACCGCCGTCGGGGTATAGCCGCGTACAGGGATTTTCTGTCGCATTTCCGGCTTCGCGAGGCGATAGAACAGGGCACGTCGCTCTCGCGGGAGCAGGTCGCCGAAGGCCTTGAGCTTCTGGATCGGCTGAGTATACGGGCAAAGGACTCGCGGGCCCGCGACTTCCATCGGGGAGTTCGCGTTTTCTCCGAGTACCGGCAGACACACCCCGAGCCGTCGGAAGATCCCGAGCTGCGGGCGGTACTCGCCCTGCTCGAGCGGGAAGCCGATGCGCTGAATCGCCTCGGTCCCGCATAGACGAAACCGACCGGCAGCGATACCTTTAGCGGACCATCATATGAACCTGACTGAACGACTCGCTGATCGCGGCATACGCCATTTTTTTGCCGGATCATCTGCACTTGACCACTATTTCAAGCTGAAGCACGGCCGGACGGTGTACCTGGATATCGTCGGTTCCCTGATCGATATCGCAAAAATCGGCGAAGAGCTCCAATACCCCGGTGTCGAGCACATCGACGCGGTCATTACCGAAGCAGGAAGCACGATATGCATCCGGTGTCTCGACAGGGATCCCGATCGCAAGGACACCTTTCTTCCTCACCTTTCGTTCCGCCTGGATCCACAAACCCGGCACTATCTTGATCTCGGGAACGCCTACGGCATGATACGTCGGAAAGCGGTGGATCTGACCGATGTTGCATCGTTCCTCACGGACACACCGGGGAGACAGCCGACCCGGGACAGACACGCACAACGAAGCAGGATTGTGATGGAAGCCGCCCTCCTCGCAGGCAGATACGGATTCGAGATATCACAGCCCGAACTCCTCCCGCGTATTGACGCCGCGGAAGGACTCAGTGTTTTTGAACAGCGAACACTGCTTATACAGATAGCGACCGGGCTGCGGCCCGATCTGGGTTTCGGTTTACTCATGAGTTCAGGTTTTGTCGCCGCGTACTGGCCCGTGCTGCTTCCGATGGACGAAACCGAGCACAGCAAGGAATATCATCCGGAAGGGAATGTCTGGGAACACGTTCTAGAGAGCTTTGTTCATCGGAAGAGTAGAGACGCCATCATTACCCTCGCACTCCTTCTGCACGACTGCGGTAAGCCGTACAGTAACAGCGAGGACGGGAACAGGTTCCACAAGCACGCGGAAATCGGTGCACATTACGCAAGGCGGTTTTTGCGGGAGCTAGGGTTTCCGGATACTGTCGTCGACGAAGTCGGGTGGCTCATTCGCTGGCATATGATCCCGGGAGCCCTTCCGCAACTTCCGGTGTTCAGGACGCGGGCTCTCATGCAGTCAAAGCTCTTTCCGGCATTGCTCGAAGTCTATCGATGCGACTTGAGTTCGACCTGGCGAGGGCCGGACGGCTATTACCGTGCGTGCAAGGTCTATCGTCGTTTTCTGCGAAACGAGTCGAACCCGTTTCGAGACTCGGAAGGCAGGAAGCTGCTGCGGCTCTACGTCGAGTGATACCGGTCAGTTGTCCGCCTCAGAAGCCCCGCTCTCGCAACCACGCGGCAAGCTCACGCGAGTCAGGACCCATGGAATCTGCGTGCCCCGGCATGTCAACGACACGCGCGAGCCGTGACGGTGGTTCGGGAATGCGTCCGGTCGCGTCCTGGACCACCTCGGGAAATTTTGCCGGATGTGCGGTACCAAGGGTAATGCAGGGAATGCTGTCGGGTATACGCTGTGCGTTCCGGTGCTGTTCGGCCGCCGCGAGCCCCACCGCAGTGTGCGGACAGAGAAGATAGTTCATGCGCTCCGAGTACTCTTTCATGATCTCCCGGGTGCGCTCGTCGCTCAGCGAATAGCCTGAGATCTGCGTACACACCGTGTGATAGTCGTCGCCAAGCAGATGCAGAAGGCGCGTAAAGTTACTCGGATTGCCCACGTCCATGGCGTTCGATATTGTCTCAACACTCGCACGAGGTTTGAACTCCGCACCGTGGAGATACTCCGGGACAACATCGTTTCTGTTGGTTGCAGCGATGAACCCTGAAACGGGCATCCCGGCCTTATAACCCATGACACCGGCGGTGAGATTTCCGAAGTTACCGCTGGGTACGCAGAACAACGGCGGCTCGCCGGTCATACCCGTCACCACGGCCGCCGCGTACAGATAGTAGAGCATCTGCGGCAGCAGACGACCAAGATTGATGCTGTTCGCGCTGCTGAGGTTCAAATCCGTTCGCAGGTCCGAGTCAGCAAAGCTTTCCTTGACCATGCGCTGACAGTCGTCGAAATTTCCCGCAACCTCAATTGCGTGGACGTTCCCTCCTATGGTCGTTAACTGCTTCTTCTGCAGACGACTGATGCGTCCTTTCGGGAACAGAATTATGACGTCGACAGAAGTGCTTCCCGCAAACGCCTGTCCGACGGCGCTCCCGGTATCACCGCTCGTTGCCGTGAGAATAAGCAGTTTTTCGCCTCTTCGTTCGCAGTCAGCCTGCAGGAAGGCGGCGAGAAATCGGGCACCAAAGTCCTTGAACGCGCACGAAGGCCCGTGAAACAGCTCGAGCAGATAATCGTTCCCGAGAGGCCGGAGCACCGGGGCAAAATCGTAGGCACGATCAAGGATCTCCTGCCAGCTGTCCCCCGGGGCGTCGCCCGGCAACAGTCGTTCGAGAACACCGGCAGCGAACGCATTGTACTGTGAAGAATCAGGGGAAAGCGGCAGATCGTCCCGTATCAGCAGGTCAGACAGGTCGGGGATGTCTTCGACGTAGTAGAGTCCCCCGTCGGGGGCCGACCCGAGCCTGAGTACCTCGGCGAAATCGTGAGTCGTCTCGCCGCCGGACCAGCGGTATTTCATGACCGCGCTCCGGGTTCCGCAGAAAAGAATGCGGCGTGGACCGTACGGAGCGTGTGCTCACGCTCGCTTTCGGCAACGATAAACGAAATATTGCGTTCCGATGAACCCTGCGCGATCGCGTGAACACTGACCTGTGCTTCGCCCAGTGCGTGGAACAGCCGGCCGGAGATACCTGCGTGACCGCGCATGGCTTCTCCGATTATTGCGACGATCTCCATACCGCCCTGTATACGGGGGGTCTCGATTTCTCCGGACACGATTTCAGCGACGAACTCCCGCTCGAGTTCGCGTAGAGCCCGGTGTGCGTCCGCCTCGCGAAAACAGAGACATACCGTATGTTCACTCGATGCCTGCGAGATCATGATTATGTTCGCCTCCGCTCTGGCTATGGCAGCGAAGAGTCGCGCCGCGATTCCCGGAATGCCGACCATGCCACTCCCTTCGACGTTAACGATGGCCACGTTGTCGATGCTCGCAATGCCGGCAATCGCGAACCTGGATTGAGCGTGGACGGTGATGAGGGTTCCGGAACCTGTGGGGTTCCAGGTGTTCCGTATACTCACGGGAATATCGAGCTCAATGACCGGAAGCATGGTCGATGGATGAAGAACCTCCGCACCGAAGTACGACAGCTCTGCCGCCTCCGCAAAGGTGAGTTCAGGAACGAGAAATGCGTCGGGGACAAACCGGGGATCCGCGCTGAGGACCCCATCGACATCGGTCCAGATCTGCAACTCCCGTGCGTGCATTGCCGCAGCCAGCAGCGAGGCCGTGTAATCGCTCCCGTTTCTACCAAGCGTAGTCGTCACACCTTCGGCCGTAGCTGCAATGAACCCGGGGACAAGAACGAGACCTTCGCACCGCGAGATTTCGTCCCGCAGGCGTTCGTATGTCAACGGGCGATTCACCCGCGCGTTTCGGTGTCGATGGTCGGTTACGATGCAGCGGCGGGGATCGATCACGTCAGGGACACGACCGAGCGTCAGAAGAACGGACTCGAGGATGCGAACTGAAAGAAGCTCGCCGAAGCCGGCAATCAGATCTGCCGTGCGATCGGTGCACTCGCGCACGAGCTCGACACCGTGAAAGACGCTTTTCAGTTCATCAAACATCGCGTCGACCACGTCTTGAACCTGTACGCCGGACTCATTCGGATGAAGGCCACGAATCGTATCCCTGTGGCGCGTCACAAGCCGGTCGGTGAGTTCCATATAGCCCGGATCGCCGCGTTCCGCGCGTTCCGCAGCCTCAAGGAGCATGTCCGTCGTGCCTTTCAGGGCCGACACGACAACGCACACCGGTCCCTGCCCGGCGGCCTCATGCACGAGCTGCGCCACCCGGGAAATACAACCGGCATCCGCCACCGAGCTGCCCCCGAACTTCATCACTCTCAACTGTTCCACGTCTTTCATCCCGTATCCTTCAGAAGACCTTTACCTGCCTGCAAAGTGAATGTAGGATGCAGACGCACATCATGAAAACCCCGTAAGGCGGCTTATGTATCAGTACACAATAGAAGGTGGATTCCCCGCCAAGGGAACCATAACGGCAAGCGGTAACAAGAACGCGGCACTTCCCTGCCTCGCAGCAGCCCTGCTGACGGACGAGGAGGTGATACTCAGAAACATCCCCGAAATACAGGATGTCAAGGTCATGATCGAGATACTCCGGTATCTCGGGGCCGACGTCACCCGCGAATCGCACGGAACGTATAGAATCGTGACCGCGGACATCAAGACCTCGGACATACCAGCGGATTTCGCCGGACGGATCAGAGCCAGCATCCTGTTCGCAGGGCCGCTGCTCGCCCGCACGGGACGGATAACGCTGGCCCCTCCGGGCGGCGACGTGATCGGACGGCGCAGACTCGATACGCACTTTCTCGCCCTGACCGGACTCGGCGCCCGTCTTGAAACCGACGGCGTCTATAAACTGGTAGCAAACAAGCTCGTCGGTGATGTCCTGTTCCTTGACGAGGCCTCGGTCACGGCAACCGAAAACGCGGTCATGGCAGCGGTACTCTCGGAGGGCCGCACCACCATAGAAAACGCAGCAAGCGAACCGCATGTTCAGGATCTCTGCAACATGCTCGGAGCCATGGGTGCCAGGATCACCGGAATCGGAAGTAACATTCTTCATATTGAGGGAGTCAAGAGCCTCAAAGGAGCTGACTTCCGCATAGGAACCGACTTTATGGAAGTCGGCTCTCTGATCGGACTTGCTTCGGTCACGCACGGTGAAATCGAGATACAGTCTGCCGGTGTAGAGCATCTGAAGATGACACGCCTCGCGTTCAACAGACTGGGTGTTCACTGGGAACATTCCGGTGACAGTATTCTTGTCCGATCAGGACAGCCCATGACGGTTGTGACGGATTTCGGTGGAATGGTACCGAAAATCGATGATGCCCCCTGGCCGGGATTCCCTGCTGACCTCATTAGCATCATGGTTGTGGTCGCCACTCAGGCCAAAGGTACGATACTCGTTCACGAGAAAATGTATGAGTCCCGGATGTACTTTGTTGACCGGCTGATATCCATGGGGGCGAGAATAATCCTGTGTGACCCCCATCGTGCTGTCGTCTCCGGCCCGTGCGACCTTCGAGGTTCCGAACTGACCTCTCCTGACGTTCGCGCAGGTATGGCGCTGTTGATCGCGGCGCTGTGCGCTCAGGGAACCAGCGTTATCAGCAACGTGTATCAGATCGAGCGTGGCTATGAGGATCTGTGTGGTCGTCTTCAGAGCCTGGGCCTCCGGGTTCAGCCGCGAAGCGGCTGATCAGGATCTCGTAGGCAGCCCTGATCTCGGCAAATGAATACGGTATGTTCTCTGTCCCGGGATCGTCCGGTATATCAGGATGGCTCAGGAGCGCACGTCTGCGGAACGCCATGCGGATGTCGTGTTCTCCGGCGGGTTCTTTGAGACCAAGCACATGAGAGTACTGAGCATCCCATACCTTCTGCGTCTGGTCTGTTTTGCTATCCGACTGTCCGCAAAGCATCTCCCGGTGGATGTACCGCCTCTCTGACGGACTCGCTTCAAGAAGAGCCTCCCAGAGAGCCTCGGTCGGGACCATACTGAGTGCCTCGAGTACCGTACCGTGAAACTCGCGTGCATCACCGGAGAAAACAATCTGAAGGCAACGTTCGAGATACTGCCGAAGCAGATCGTGTTCACCCGCACCGGCGAGGAGCGTCGTATCCGGATGCAACTCCCGGAAATACAATGCGATCAGCGTGTACAGTTCCGCTTCCGCAGAGGGAGTCCGATTAACCACGGTCCGTCGTATTGTTCTGAGAAACGCAAAGCGACTGATAAGGTGATCGAGCAGGACACCTGTGCCAAACCCGAGAACAATACCTGCCGCCCCCCCTACAAACCCGAACAGACCAAGACCAAGCCGCGCATACCAGAACCGTCGCGGCCCCGTTCTGATCGACTGGTCGTGCGTCATGTGACCGTCCGTATTCCGATGAACAGCGCGATGGCGACAAGTACCGCCTGCAAGAACAGCAACGCCACAGCGGCGAGTGAAATACCTGTCTGGAGAACAAGAACTACGGCGAACAGGGCCTGCACGTATTCGACCAGTGTGAACAACGCGGCAACAAGCAGGGGCATAAGCGCGACCGCCGCGATACCTCCAATACCCAGACCGGTCTCGCCCTGCCTGCGCATGCGAAATGCAAGGGCAAACAGGACGAAAAAGGAAAAGAGCAGCGAGAAGGGAGTGGTCAGTCGACGGAGCAGCTCTATCTGCACGCCCGGCTGAAAGGTTGCCGTTTCGGGCGCGGAAGTGACCAGGCGGTACAAATCAAAACCGTTCAGTTCGTTGAGGCTGTTCTGACCCCGTGCGATTGCCACGAGATTGACAAGCGACACGTGCAGACCGAGCGTGTGCGCAAGCGCCTCTTCCCGTTGCCCGGAGAGATAGCGCGCGCTCTGCATACGAGTCTCATCTGTCTGATGAATGCCCCGCAGGAGGATCTCCGAGGTCCGGAAACGCACACTGTCCGCCTGCAGATGATATACGAGCTGATTCGCCGGACCGATCTCCAGAGCCTCAAGTCCGGCACCATAGGCCGGTACCGGTCGGCCAATCGTTGCGGCAACCCGAACGAGTTCGTAACCACCGCGAGGCGTCTCCTGGACAAGGAGTATCCCCGGTCCATTCGATCCGGAAGGAACCGAGTCGAGGGCATCGAGAAAAAAGACGCGGTCCTCCAGCTCCGCTACGATCTCGCGCATAAGCGGTTCAATATCAGGGTCTTCGGGATAATCCACAGCGACAGCCTGAAGCCTGTAGTACGCGTCAAGATAGAGCTCCGCGTTCATGGCCTGCTGCACGCGACGTTTTCGCAGCTGCAGATCGGTGCGGTCGTCATCCGAAAGGCTCCCTGCCGCGACGCGGTCCCACGCCTCTTCCGCGAGACGCCAGGCCTGTATGTTTCGCGGATCGAGATCAAACGCGCGCCGAGCCTCCAGATGCGCTGTCACGTAATCGCTGCGATCGAAAGCCGCACGGGCCGCCTGTAAGAGCTGAACCGCGTTTCGGGACGTGGTGCGACGTTCGCCCGTATCTGATCCTGCCGGCTGCCGCTCACTGTCGAGCCGACCCCGCTCGTCCCGCTCGGCGCCCGCGATAAACCCGCGTGCCCGATCCGCTTCTGTACGCAGGCTCGGGTCCACACGCACGAGCATCTCCACTGCCTCCCGGGCCGCGGCGAACTCGCGCCTGGCCGTGTAATCTTCGATCCGTTCCCGGAGATCTCCGACAAGCCGTGACCGTTCGACCGCCATCCGATTCTGCAGCATGAGCCCGGGACCAATCAGAAGTTCATGTGTCACGTGGAACCCGGAAACGACGAGAGCAATGATCAGCAGTCCCTTGATGAGATGCAGACCGGAGTCAGGGGCCGCAAGATCCGCACTATGCAGAAGCAGACCGGCCCAGATTGCGACCGCAAGCAGCGTCGCGTGAGGAACGAGCACACCGAAATCGCCTATGACACGTGTCGCAAGCCACCGCACCACCTGAGACGAAATCAGATCAAGGGCGGGAATGCTGAAGGCGACCCACACGAAAACCCCAACCAGATATGCAACGAGGGTAAGCAACAGGATAAGGAGAAAGCGTCTCAGAGGACTATGCATGCATGTCGCCCCTCGCGTCACGTCTGTGCACAAGGTTCCGTATCCATGCTGATAAACCAAGCAGTGTTCCGATTATTATGAGCGCGACGGGTGCAAAAAACGGCTCGACTGCAGGAGTGAAGACACGCCGTGTCAGGTCGTGTGCAGCAAGATCGGCTGACAGTACACTCGCTGCCGGGAGAAGAACGACGATCAGCATCCCGAACACGAAGTTCGGGAGGGGCCAGGTTCCGCTGCGGGCGAAACGTCCTGCTCCGAACACAATCGCCCCGATCCCGGAAACATGAATCAGATACAGAAGCAGCCCGGTGTCGAAAAACCGTTCGCTCTGAAGTAAAAACGCAGTAAGCGTGTCAGAAAGGTATTCCAGGACGGCCGGGGGAGACAGAATCTCGAGAAAACCGTCCGACGCATCAGACAGGCGAAAGGTCATCTGAAGATCCGGCAGTGATATCTGCTCGCGAAACGGATCAAGGGTCGCGTGTTCAACGAAGTGCATTGCTGGATCGCGCTCAGGGTCAACGATAACGACTCCGCGCAGATGCAGTCCGTCGACATTCGAGACGAATATACTCCGCTCATGAAACGAAATGAGCGTCTGCTCACGTACCCGCAGCGCGAGAGCACCGTGTGGCACGGGCACGCGTTCGGTCGCCTGCCGTAATCCGGTGATTCCGAAGCCGATCAGAGCGAGCAGAATGGCGACTTTGAACAGGACAACAAGGGACGACGATGCCCCGGTGAAGTTCCTGTTCGATACCGAGTCAATGACAAAGGCAAGCCCGGCTACCGGAACAAGGACACGTCGAACCGCGTGCAGCAGGACTGCAGGGAACAGATCGAGGGGAATCCCGGCGTCAGGATGGTAAGCACGACTTATCCGAAACACTGCTACGCCCCCACCGACGACCAGGAGCAGTGCCAGAAAGCGCAGTATGTATACTACGAGTGATCGGATTGCCGATTTCACAACAGTCGGATGGTAGCACGCTATCGTCGGTGTGGACAATAAAGCGTTGACGCTATATCGCAGAGCAATCCCATACTCAATAGATTGTTTCGACGTTGATTATCCCCAAGTTATCCACAATCGCACGCCAACCGATGGAGGCACCGACGGTTCCGTTACGAAAAAGATTCTGTCTACTTTTTTAGACTAATCGCACTCAATTGGGTGTAACCACTTGCTCTGTAAGCAATTAGCAGGTTTTGAATCGATGCTGGCAAAGATCTTCACCATAAAGAGCTTAAAATCTGTTAAGTCATAAACGAAAAAGCTCAGGTTATCCACAGGATATGCACAGGACTTGGTATTGACAGTTCAGTCCTGATCCTCAGACTGCGCCACCCAGTCGACAAGTCTGTACCCGACACCACGCTGAACCTCGATCGACGGGCCCGGCGCGGGGGCGGAAATCATGCGGATCTTTTTGCGAAGATTGGAAATATGCATATCAAGCGACCGGGACGAGGTCTGATGCGTGCGCAAAAGCCCCATGGCCAGCTCTTCGCGCGACACAAGTGAGCCCGCACTGGACACCAGCATTTCCATGAGTCTGTACTCAACGGGTCGCAGCTCAACGGCGTGCCGTGCCGACCACATCATTGAAGTGTCGTAATGAATGCCTTCGTTTTCCGGAGGATCTGACAGGGTATCAGGGGCGTCACGCCGTATGCGAAGATACAGCTCCTCGGCGTTCCACGGTTCTTTCATGAAATCCCAGCAGCCGAAGAGAAAGGCCGGTGTGAGGAGGTCTGCAGGGCCGAAAGCAATGATGCGTGTCGTCTGTTTAATTCGCGGGGATGCGCGCCCGATGCGAACAAGCTGCTCGGCGGGGACAACACTCCAGTCGGCGTCGGGCAATGGTGCATCGGGGACAACGAGCACATCAACACCAGCGATGCGCTGGAAATAATACTCTACCTGCTCCCGTGTTTCTTTCCGATCAGAGAGAACGCAGAGTTTTGTTTCATGCGGATATCGGTCCTGAACCTTACTCCTCGACCCCATCGTTCATCTTCTTCTTCAGCTCTTCGAGAGGATCGTCCTCTACGGATGACGAGCCGCCGGTATCTGTGGAATCACTGGTCGATGCGCCCTGACTGCTCTTTGTATTGTCTTCGAGTGACATGCGCTTTTTCAGGTCCTCAAGCATGCGATCCGTGCCGGCTGACCCCGATCCTTCCAGCTCTTTGAACCGGTCTTCGAGCTCATCGCCTCGGGATGACATGTCGGCGATTTCACCGGCGGCTGCAACTTCTGCTTCCAGCTGATCAACGCGGTGTGCCATCCGATCGAACACCTCAAACGCACTGCTGTTCGACATGCCGCTGACGGTCTGCTGTATCTTTTTCTGCGCATCGGCGCGCTTGGACCGGGCGATAAGAAGATTCTTTTTCCGCTGAGCCTCGTCGATTTTCTGCTGCAGGCCACGGAGCGACTCTTTCAGTTTTTCTACCGACTCGTGCTGCGCGGTCCATTGTTCTTCCAGCTGAGACGCGTAGGAATCGTACTCCTGTTTCCGTACCAGCGCCTCGCGTGCGAGATCTTCCTTACCGGCCTTGAGCGCCATCATGGCTTTCCGTTCCCACTCAGCGGCCTGACTTCTGTTCTCGTTGACCTGTCGCTCCAGCTTCTTCTCGTCGGCGATTGCGGAGGCAACACTCTTCTTGCTCTCAATGAGCTGTTGATTCATGTCCACAATCAACTGGTTCAGCATTTTCTCGGGATTTTCCGCCTTGCTGATCATGTCATTGATATTGGATTTCACTACGCGGCGGAAACGATCAAAAAGACCCATAACTCTGCTCCTTCCCGTACGGCCGGTTACTGCCGAAAAACTGAAAGCGTCGGGTAGTGCTGTGCAAGCGACAAACCGATAGCATCCAGTGCACCCTGAAACTCTTCGTAATCGAGAGTGCCTGTCTCAAAGGTCTCGACAAGAATCACGTCCATCCCATCCAGCGCGTAGGCGCCGTAGACAAGATCCACGTTCAGGCGAAGCAGCTCTTCAAAGAGCTCGCTTTTTCGCTCCGCCGGCACGTCCATGACCTTCGTCCGTATCGTGACAAGACTATCCTCGGCGAACACAAAGACATTTCCCAGCCCTTTGTCGTCGTCGTTGATAACCCAGACGTCCTCACCGGCCTCTTCATAGGTGAGTGCGAGATTGATCAGATATCCTTCAATTTTTGATTGCACGACCTGCTCCTGACTCAGTGAGATAAATACAGCTCTGGCGAGCCCTCAGCCCAAAAATACCTGCCCCGCGGCATCAATAGCAAGAATCGTCTTGCAATTCGAGCAGCGAAATCTACCGGACTTTGACGCTTTCAGCTTTGTCGAACAGATAGGGCAGCGAAAGATCTTCGGAAAAACGCTCGTCTCGACCGTTTTTCCGCCTGCCGAGAAGAACTGCACAGCATCGTCCATATTGTCCTTTATCTGAAAGAACTGGGAGAAGCCGAGCAGCTGAAACACCTCGTATACCTTGGGTTGTATTTCGAGGAGCACAAGATCTCCTCCGCGCGGTTTTACTGCCTTCAGAAATGCCGTGAACGAGCCGATTCCCGTACTGGAAACGTAATTCAATCCCCCGCAATGAAATATCAGGCGAGGAAACCCGGCTTCGATCGCCCGGTTCACCCTTTTCTGAAAGAAATTGGAGTTGTACGTGTCGATATACCCGTTCAAAAAGAGAATGAGGCATCCATCAGCTTCCTCTACTTTCTGGAGGTTGATCTTGAGGCTCTCATCTTTTTCTTCGTCAAATCCGGGAACAATATCGTTATTACTCATTCAGTACCTTCTGAAGAACGGCTCACAAACGCCGGTGCTATTTTTACAGTATACGTGAGGCTGACACTTTCCTGCCACATAGTAGTGCTGAGATCTGTCTTTGTCAAATCTCGCCGACAACATGCATTGCATTACACGAGGCCATCCGACGCATTGATCGTAGCCCCGTTCACGGCCGAGATGCCGCACAATTGGAACACAAGACGGGCGATTTCATGCACATCTGTCAGACGACTCGTCGGACTACGCTGTCGACACGCGTGTTTAGCATCCTCGTCAAGGTACTCAGTGTCAACGTAGCCCGGACAGACCACGTTGCAGGTCACCCCGGATGAAGCGTGCGACCGTGCGACAGACCTCGCGAGAACTGACAACCCGCCTTTCGCTGCGGAGTACGCCGGCGCCTGCCTCGAGGGTCGACGCTCGTCCCCCGCAGAAGCACCAAACAGCACGATGCGCCCGAAACCCTCGGACCGCATGAACGGAAGACAGCGCTCGACGAGAATACCCGGCATGGCAAGATTCATCGACACCATTCGCGTCCAGACGTCGACTTCGTTGCCGCTGCCAAAGCTGCTCCAGATAATCGGGCCATGGGCAACGACGAGTATATGTACATCGGAAAACGCGTTTAATGCCTCCAGGTCGGCAGTTTTCCCGAGAGCCGCGAGCACTGTCGTCGGTCTTCTTCCGGTTTCCCTCGCCAGCCGGTCAGCGAGGCCGTCGAGCCTGTCCCTGTCGTGTCCGCCGTGTATGACGGTCTGCACGCCCGCCCGGTGAAGCACAGACGATACCGCCGCACCGATCCCACCGGAGCCTCCCACAATCAAGGCCCGACGACTGTCGAGATTCAATGTATCCACAGGAGAAACAGTGCCGCGCAGAGACGCGTCTGTCAAATGGCGCTGGGAACGCAGGGCGCGAACTGCTATACTTCGTCGACATGGCAGGTGTAGTGACGTGCCGACGGGAGGTTGCGATGCGAATCATACGGATGTCTCTGGCGATCATTACGGTCCTGTTCGTGAGTCTTCTACCGGTGCATGGACAGACTGGCGGATCACTGCTCGATGACGTGCTGAACTTCGACATAACGGTTCGGGTTCTGTACGAACAGGCTCAACGCATGCCGGTCGGGCCTGTTGAAACGGACGACTGGTATATTCTTGACGGACACGTGGCCGCCGTATCCATACTCCCCACAGATGACGGAAGCTACCTTGCGGAAATCGAGCTGGTAACCGGTTCCTGGGACGGACTTCGCCGGGTTAACCTCCACCGGGTCATTATCATTGCCACAGAAGCCTTCGAGGACCGCATTTCGGCCAGACCTGTCGCTCAGCCGGGTCCTGATCTGATTGTTGCCGGAATCGACATCCTCGTCGCCGGCCGGGTGACGGAAATTCGACGGGAATCAACTGGTCGTCGGGTTCCCCTTGTACGCGCGGAGCGCATCCGGACCCGTCGATAACGCGAACCGGGAAGCAGATATACGCAACGCCTGTCGGATTGCTTCCTCGCCCAGGCAGTCCGTGTCGGACAGAACTGCGGCACGAACAATCAGATTACGGAGTTCCCGGACGTTACCCGGATACGGAAGTTTCCGAAGAACCTTCATGGCGGCCAGCGAAAGGGTCTTCGCCTGTCCGGGAAAGACCTCGGCGAATATCTGTCCCGACAGCACGACAAGATCTTCGGACCGGTCTCGCAGGGGCGGTACGGTGACAGAAAGGACATCGAGCCGAAAGAGAAGGTCGAGTCTGAAAGAACCGCGACGAACTGCCACCGACAGGTCCCTGTTCGTCGCCGCAATAATACGGACATCTACGGACTCCGCATGGTCCGCGCCGACGGGGCGTACCATACCTGTTTCAAGTACCCGGAGCAGAGAAACCTGCCCGGCGGGTGGAAGCTCACCGATCTCATCGAGGAAGAGTGTGCCTCCCGATGCACTGTGAAACGCACCTTTTCTCGGCCGGGCTCCCGTGAATGCGCCTGAAACGACCCCAAACATGTCGGATTGAAGCAGCTCGCCGGGAATAGCACCACAGTTTCGTGCGATAAAAGGGGCCCTCGACCTTCCGGATACCTCGTGTATGGCGTGTGCCACAAGCTCCTTTCCGCTTCCGCTTTCTCCGTTAATCAGGACAGGTGCCTCCGTCCGGGCATACCTGACGATCTGACCGGAGAGCGTCTTCATTGCGGGTGATGGATACCGACTCAAAGCGTGCAATCCGTTTTCGGGATGATGTACGGAAGGCTCGTGCGTGCACCCGAGCAGGCGAAGGGCGTTCTGTATCGCCTCGAGAAAACGTCGCCGCGTAACCGGCTTGGTAATGTAATCCACAGCGCCTTTTCGGAAGAGCAGTACGATCTCCGGCAGTTCACGACTCGCACCAACGGCAATGCAGGGGATCCCGGCGCAACCACACCCTGACAGATGCCTCTCAAGCAGTGTGGATCCTATCGACGTGTCGACAATCCGTACAAGTTCGTGTTCGAGCGGATCGCACGGTGCTGACGCGTCGGGAAACACCAGCTCGTAAAGCGGGAGCACAGCGGATATCGTCGATCTCAGGGATCGGCTTTGTGTAACCAGCACTACACGATCCATTCAGAAGATTATATTGTTGTAATTTTTACCGTGCAACATAGATTTTCGTTTTGATCGTAGAAACATGCGGCTTGCCGTCGACAGAACAACTGCTCATAATGGACGAGTGCTGACGATAGACACGATACTGCGCTTTCTAAAGCCCGAAAATTCACGGGCGTTCCTGTTCTGGCTGCTTCCGGTCTCAATGATTCTTCTGACAGACGCGTACACCATAATCCTCGCGAGCGAACAGTTCGGGGCGTACATGGTGCTTGCGGTCAGCGCGACCGTGACACTGCTTGGAGTGCTGATATCAATACTTTCGATACGACGTCACCAGCGGCGCCTTCGACGAGCAGTGTTTCTTTCCGCGCACCCGAACAGCATGTACCGGATTATCGGAGCATCATTCGTCTCGGGCCTGTTGTTTCTGGGCCCTGGTGCGGTCAGCGCGCTGCTGGGAGCTCTCTGTATGCTGCCGGTCTTTCGCCTCATTCCCGGGTACATCGTCACGAAAAGGTTCGAGAATTACCTCGGGCACGTGTACGAGCATCTCAAAATGGAACACGTACCAGGCGTTTCAGCGTTTTCGGATGCGATGATACAACAGGACAAGACCGAACCACAGGTAGACAGGCAGCCGGAGCACGCGCCAGGGGCGGGTGAGCAGGACTGAAATGCGGTCCGTACCTCGCAGAAAGGCCTGACGGGAGGGCTTCCGTTTACGATCGCTGAAGATATCGAACACTTCGGTGCTCCAGACGCTTATACCCGGGTTGAACAGTTTGCGATGGGTAAAAACCCAGAGGTCCTTCCCGGAGATTCCAGGTCCCACGAGCAGAAGGTCCGGTGCAGACTTCTTGATCGCCGTCGTGATATTCAGTTCATATTCTCTGGGATAGTAACCGGTATATCGACCGACGACACGAATCCCGGGAAAGGTCAGCTTGATACCTTCTTCGACACGATGCAGATGGGTTTTGTCGCCTCCGAGGATGTACACGGAACGGTTCCTCTGCTCCAGAGCGCCAAGCATTCGGATTACAAACTCAAAGGGCATATGCCTGTTCAGAGGGCGGCGTCTGAGAAAACCGGCACTCCGCTTGATACCACGAGACACCGGTACCGACAGACTGGATTCCCGGACACACTGCCGAAACTGCGGACTTCGGCGTGCGCGAATGAGATCCCATGTCCGCAGGAACACGATCTGATGATAGGTATCAGACGCCAGCATGGCATCCACCGCTTCCGGGATAGCCTCTTCGGAGAACATATCGACCGGAATGCCGGCAATATCGGTACGATCAACACCCGGCAGTACTACTTCAGCATCCACGACGTTTGCTCCATGAGAATGGTCCGTATTGCGGCTATTGCATACAATGCCGCAGTTTCGGTCCGAAGAACCTGTGATCCAAGATATACCGGTCGGAATGCCTTTGCATCAAGTATCTCCAGCTCGCGATGACTCAAGCCGCCTTCCGGTCCTACCACCAGCTCGATATGGCGGGGCAGATGGGCAAGATACCGATGGAGCGTCTGCTGTTCAAGAGGTTCCTGATGAAGAAACAGCCGCAGGGTGTTATCGGAGACACGATCACTGAACTGATCCATGGTCACGGGTTCGCGTATCTGTACGGGAAAAGGACTCCCGCTCTGCTGCACAGCCTCCCGCGCGACCCGTCTCCAGCGATCGAGCTTGACGTCAAGATTCATCGCTTCGACCCGGATGACGGAGAACTCACTTGCAAGAGGTACGATAGCCGTCACGCCGGCTTCGGTACATTTCCGGATCACCTCGTCGAGTTTCCGCCCTTTCGGCAGACCCTGATACAGGATGATCTGTGGTGCGTCCTGTTCCGGTTCGCCACGCGGAAGCACCCGCACGTCAAGGTAGCTCTCACCAGCGATCTCTATAGTGCAGTGATAGTGGCGTCCGTCAGGATCAATGGCCGGGAAAGAATCCTCCCGACGGAGACGCAGCACCGTAGCCAGGTAGTGAAAATCATTATCAGACAACCGCATCAGACCTTCGTCAGGTGGCTGATGCGGCAAAACGAACTGACGCATTACACGGGGATTGCCGGTCTATCGAACCGAAACCGGTCCGCGCCGAAGAACTCTCAGGGCTTCCTCGAGCATAACGTCAAAATCAAGATCATATATAATGGCCTGGTTCTCCGCCCTCGCAAGTTCCTCGGTAACAAAACGTCTTACGAATCTTTCGGGTACACCGAACTCACCAGCGAGATCGCGTACAAAACTGCTGATTCGCTGCTCGGACGGTGATCGGTTCTGCTCGACAAAGCGCTCCACCCGGCGACTGCCGAGCATCTCGGCGTAGTTCGCCCGTTCGTCGTCGGTCATGGTTGCGGGTCCGATCTCAACGTCCGGATCAACCCCCCGCTCATCGATGTATGCGCCGCTCGGGGTGTAGTAACGACTCAGCGTGAGCCGAAAACCACCCGGAATAGCACCGGCTGTCTGTACCTGCTGCACCGACCCTTTTCCGAAGGTGCGCAGACCTACAAGCTGTGCACGGCCTGAATCCTGAAGCGCTCCCGCCAGAATTTCGGCGCCCGATGCGGAAGCACCGTCGACGAGCGCAACCACGGGCACATCCCTGCCAAGGAGGGTTGTCGCACTCCTCGCCCGGAACTCCGTGCTTTCCCGGGGGATTCGGCTTGTCGTTCCGACTATGATACCGTCGCTGATAAAGAGATCGGCTGCGTCCACGGCCGCACGAAGAAGCCCTCCGCTGTTACCGCGAAGGTCAAGAATGAGTCCTTCAACTCCCTCGGCGATAAACTCCTGCATTGCGTCTCTCATTCGTGGAACCGTGAACGGAGTAAAACTCTGCACGCGCATATATCCTGTCCCGTCCTGCATCATCTGAGCGCGAACGGTCGGGACTTCTACACGCGCCCTCGTGAGCTCGTAGGTCTCCAGGCGATTACCCGCACGACGCACGACGAGCTCAACGGTGGTTCCCTCGACTCCGCGAAGGCGGTTGGCAACCTCTTCAGTCGACAGGCCCTGCGCACTTACGCCGTCGATCTCGTAGATTTCGTCGCCGATCCGAACACCGGCCCGAAACGCCGGCGTACCGGGAATGGGCTCGACGACTTCGACATAGCCGTCTTCATCGTCGTCGGTACGGGATATATACATACCGACTCCACCGAATGCACCGGTTGTCACGTCGGACAGGCTTTCCATTTCGCGGGGCGGAAGAAAAGCGGAATACCGGTCATCGAGACTCTGAAACATACCGCGCATGGCACCCTGGATGAGCACGTTCGGATCCACTTCTTCGACGAAGTTTCGCTCTATATAACTGAAAACGCTCTCGAAACTGGAAAAGAGCGCCGCGCGATCCGAGTTGTTCGACTGCGCCAGAACAGTCGGGGCAAAAAGCATGACGACAACCAGTCCTATCAGCGCCGTCGATACACCTGCCCAGATTAGCCGCTCAGTCTTTCGGTTCATATTTCGTTCTTCCTTCATGCACAACCTCGTCTTTAATATAGTATAAGACCACTTCAGAAACTACCACCCGACATCCGCGACGACCGCCTCCGACTTGACCGCCTCAGCTACCGGCCCGTACACTCCGTGATATATATGAAACCGGTCTCGCTGCTCTTTTTTAGTGCTGCTGTCTGGGAATGTGTCCGATTCAGCCTGGTACTCGCATACCTCTTCACGATCGGGATGCTGCCCTCAAGCCGCGCGTTGCTTGTATGGTTCTCATCGCCACAACTTATCCTTGCCGCAGCCTTCGTCCTCATCGGGGTGAGTCCACAGCGATACGGTACGTACCGGGCGATCATTGTTCTCGGGAAAGGTCTTTCGGTACTCGCAGGAACGATTACCGTGGCCGTAACCGCACGGTCGGCGATTGACTTTCCGGTCGAACAGTCATCTCCGCTCATGATTGCGGTAATAATAGGCGCAGATATCCTGGTCCTCACCGCTTTCATAATCACGACCTGGAGTCACAACGCGAAACGGGAGCCTGCAGCACCGACGGAGGCAGCACAATGCGAGTGATTCCGATCGCAAGCGGAAAAGGAGGGGTTGGTAAGTCGCTTCTGGCCGCAAATCTCGCAATTGCCCTCGCGAAAAACGACCGCTCGGTGACGCTGGTGGACCTCGATCTCGGCGGTTCAAATCTGCATCTGGTACTCGGAGAGACCATGTCCTACGGCGGAGGCGGACCGGCAGGCATTGGAAGCCTCATAGCGGACTCGTCGTGTACCGTGAACGATATCGGTCGACCAACCGAATACGAGGGATTGACCTTTATTGCCGGTGACGGAGAAACGCCCGGGCTCGCCAACCTCCAGAGCTCCGCCAAACGTCGTATCATTCGTCAACTCGGACAGGCGGACAGCGACTACATGATCCTTGACCTCGGTGCCGGAACGAGTTTTAACACACTCGATTTCTTCCTTATGACCTCCCAGGGTCTGGTCGTGACAACACCGACTCCCACATCGACGGTGAACGCCTATCTTTTTCTCAAAAATGCGGTGTTTCGAATCATGCAGAATGCTATGCCACGAAAGAGCCCCGGCGGACAGCTTCTGGAGTCTCTGCGCTCCGAGCCGACCGGCATGAGAGGAACATATATCCCCCGCCTGCTCGATGAACTCGAAAAGGCTGACCCGGACAACCACGCACGATGCCTCGAGCACCTTTCACGGTTCCGCCCGCGGCTGGTCATGAACATGCTTGAGGATCCGAAAGACTCTGAAAAAGCCGGTAAACTCCGACGTTCCTGCCGTCAGTATCTCGGCCTGGAACTCAACCACCTTGGAATCATGTACCGCGACGATCTGCAGGACGTTGCGTTGAGCTCGCGGCTGCCTATCATCCACTACAAGCCACAATCAGTCCTGTCGCAGGCCGTATACCGAATTGCGGACAAGCTCATCTCGACAGAAACGGACGATACGGAGAACTTCGAGCCTGCAGGCGCCGAGGAAAGCTATCAGGAAGCATCGATGGAGGCCGATTCCGACTTCGCTGCACGGACCGACTATGTCGAAGACCTGCTTCATACCGGAGCTCTCAGCACAGGCGATCTGATTGAAACGGTCAAAATGCAGCAGATAGAGCTGAACCAGATGCGAAAGGAAAACAATCTGTTGAAGGCAAAGCTGGTTCGAGCGATAAAACAGGGGTACACTCTGTGAGCGACGCAATCGTATCAGGCCCGGACCGAAACAGTGGAAGCAGATAAAAAACCAGCTCAAAACAACCACATACGAGTCATTGTCGATGAATCGAAGCTCGAAGCGAAGGTGACCGTAGACCCGGACGCCGGCGGTGCTCCGGACGCTGAAATTATCCTGAAACAGGCCGCTGAAGCAGGCATCTCGCACGGCATCCTTCGCGATGACCTTCCCGGGCTTCTCGAACAGACCCGCAGCACGCGGGAAACGGAAGTCCTGATTGCACGCGGCACGCAACCCGAGGAGCCGGCGGCAGCTCGCTTCGAGCTGAACGAAGAACTGAACATGCCCGGGGAACTGTCGGACCAGGCGGACGAACTGTCAAGGGCGGCAGGCGCTCCCCGACCGTATCGCGAAATCACCCGCACCGAAACACGGACACGCAGGGTCGAAAAAAAGGCCGGGATACCCTTTGCAAAGGCACGCGAGGAATGGGAAGAGTTCACTGAGAACGTCGTCGAACGCGAACGTGTGTACGTGGACACCCAGGTTCTCAGGATGGTCTTCGCCCCTGCTGACTGTGCTGTCGGCACGATCAGCCCGGCGAAACCGGGGCTTGCCGGCCGGAACGTATTCGGACAGGCCATCCCCCCGCAACAGCTTGCCGACCCCGGTTTCTACCTTGGTGATTACCTGAAGATTCACAATAACGAGGTGCGATCGGAGTATTCAGGGTTCGTCAGAGTTGGTGCCAACTGGGCTGATCTTGTCCCCTTCGACAGGCACAGCTGGACCGTCTCGGTCTCCGGGAACAAACGGCAGTGCACCATCAGCTATCGTCCGGGCGACGATCGCGACAGTCGACCGGCCGCTTCGGAGATACGGAGCGCTGCGATCGAACAAGGATTCCCTGCGGAAAAACTGCGCGCAGAAGATGCAATACAGCACATGATCGATGAAGCGGTAAGAAATTCGCGACCGCTGGATGCCGTGTCCATCACCGACGACAGCGATGCAGAGGTAAGACTTGTCGTAACCGAAGACAAACTGAAGGCACTTCTGACCATTCGCAAGCCTCACGGAAACGGTGAGCCGCTCAATCTCAAGGACGTTGGAGCCGCAATAACTGCTGCCGGGCTGCAATCAGTCGACAGGGAACGAATTCGCGCGGACGTGGGTGCGTTCTACAAAAGCGATGCAAGCGAACTCGTCGACTATGTGGTGGCGGAGGGCACACCCGCAGAGGCCGGACCCGATACCACGGTCGATTTCTCCCTCCGGTATCTCGACGACGAGACGGTGGAACAGATTCGCGAACGCCTGCGCGCCGACACGGCCGCCGCAGGCGATGGCGCGGGAATGGATGAGTTCGGTCCCGACGAGATCGAGCAGATGGCGCTGGTCGACGAAGAGCAGCGGATTCTTACGATCGCTCCGGCCATGCCCGGCAAATCCGGCCTGGATGTCTTCGGAAACCCCATCCCCGGAAACGCCGGTACGGAGCCCGAAATACGCATCTTCGGACGAATCGAACGCCGCGATACCTTCATAATCGCGACCGAATCAGGCCTGCTGGACAAGCACCGCGACGGAGATACGATTTATCTGCGGGTTCGTCCACACCAGGACGCCGACGCGGCGGTTCATATCGCAAAAGATGAAATGACCGCTTTCGTGCACGTGAAACCGCACCACGGGACCGGCAGGGTTCTGAGTACCGATTTCGTCCGACAGAGTCTGGAGGAAGCGGGAGTGAGCCACGGCATCTCCGAGGAAGGTATCACCGCCGCCGTTGAGGCGGATCGTACCGGAGACACCCGCTCGGTACTCGTTGCCTGCGGAACACCGGCCATGAAAGCCGGTACCCCCGCATCCCAGCTTCTCGTGGAACTCCCGACCGCCGAGGAAACGGAACGGCGGTCGAGCGAAAAGAACAGCAGCCGCGGCGTCCGACGAGGCCAGCCGATTGCAATGGTAATGAGGAATCCCGGCGAGACGGAAGACGGGGTCACGGTTACGGGTATCCCGCGGCCGGCGCGTGACGCACAGGCCCGTATCGTTCACGCAGGCGACAATGTCGAGATTCGTGAGAGCGACGGCTTTATCACGCTCCTTGCCACCCGCGACGGTGAACTGATCATTCACGACGAT
Organism: Spirochaetaceae bacterium; assembly: GCA_007128315.1. Lineage (GTDB taxonomy): Bacteria > Spirochaetota > Spirochaetia > DSM-27196 > SKKC01 > SKKC01. The sequence goes on from SKXQ01000023.1 coordinate 97,734, forward strand.
ACCGTCCACGTGCTCGTCGACCTGCGCATTTCCGGCGACGTCGACCAGAAGACCGGCAGGATTAACTTTCCCGGAATAGTGACTATACAGGGCAGCGTTCGCAGCGGACTGGTCGTACTGGCAGGATCTGACGTCAAGATAGGCGGCAACGTTGAAGTTGCCCTTGTCAGCGCCGGTGGAGCACTCCGCGTCGACGGTGGCGTCAAGGGTGGCGGGAAAGCGGTACTTCGCTCCGCCGGCACCCTGCAATGTGGCTTTCTTGAACACACGAGAGTACTGGCGGTCGGACGCATGCAGATCGAAAGCGGCGCGGTGCAGTGCAGCATCAAATGCAACGACGAGATTCACTGCAGCAGCCGCAGCTCGCGCATCGCAGGCGGGGTCGTGCAGGCACGACGCGGGCTGACGGTCACAAATCTGGGATCCGAGAAAGGCGCAAAAACCCTGGTCAGTTTCGGTCAGGATTATCTGGTCGAAGATCAGATTGCACAGCTCGAAAAGGCGATTCAGAAAGCGCGCGACAGGATCGTGAACCTCGACCAGAAATCGGCCACGCTCACAGGAGCAAAGCTTGCGGCGCTGCGAGGCGAGAAAGTTCAGTTGCTGAAAGGGATTGAAAAACGCGGCGTGAAACTGTTTATTCTACGGGAGAAGTTTGAGACTCACGTGGAATCCGCCGTGACCGTACGCGGAACCCTGTACCCGGGAGTCGTTTTCGAGTGCCACGGCCGCCGGCATGAGGTTAAAAAAGCTCGTACCGGTGTTCGTGTTACCTTTGATCCGGCGTCGGGTCGAATTATCATGAACGACGCGTGATCCAGTATCACGCCAGGAGGATCCCGACACAATGCTGAGTTACCTGACCTATCCGACCTGGCTCACACCCGAGGTGATCCCCGGATTGCCTGTACGCTGGTACGGCCTCATGTACCTTGTAGCCTTCGCGACGACGTACGCCCTCATCCGCGTGCAGATCCGGAAGCGGGGTCTCAACGCCAGTGCTGACGATACCATGAACATGGGTTTCTGGATGATTATCGGGTTGCTTCTCGGCGCCCGCCTTCTTTCCGCCCTGTTGTACCAGCCGGACATGATGTACTGGCAGCGGCCATGGCTCATCTTCTGGCCATTTCAGAACGGGCGTTTCACGGGGCTGGTCGGCATGAGTTATCACGGCGGTCTGATCGGTGCCGTTGTCGGCGGCGTGCTGTACTGCATCCGTCGAGGGTGGCATGTTCGCGAGTGGGCCGATATCGTGACAGTGTCCGTTCCGCTGGGCTACACCTTCGGGCGCCTCGGAAACTTCCTGAATGCGGAACTGTACGGCCGGGTGACAACCGCACCCTTCGGCATGGTGTTCCCGACTGCACCGCGCTTCCCCGCACACGAGGCGTGGGTGGCCGAGACGGCTCAGGAGGTCGGTATCGCGATCACCGACCCGGGGATGATGGTGAATCTTCCACGTCACGCTTCGCAGCTCTATCAGGCGGCTCTCGAGGGCGTTATTCTCTGGGCAATCCTCTGGTTTCTCGTTGCCCCGCGCGCGCGCAGGACCGGTGTTGTTACCGCGGCCTACATTATCGGATACGGTCTCGCGCGCTTCGTCGGCGAATACTTCCGACAGCCGGACGCCGATCTGGGCTTTGTCCTTTCCTTCAGCGGTGACCCCGGGCCAGTCTACCTGCTGAACTCCTACGTTGACTTCAGCATGGGGCAGGTACTCTCCGCGATCATGATAGCAGCAGGCCTCGCTCTCCTGTTCGCAGTCCAAAAGGTGCCGGGTCAACAGGAACAGATACCCAGCTACAGTCCGCCCGCGAAAAACAGATCACCTAACAGCAGAAACCGCGCCAAACGGGCACGCCGAAAGAACTGACCACAGCACTCTTAATGCTTCGGATCAGACCGTAAAACGGTCTGATCCATCCTGAAGGGCTTTCACGAGCCTGCGATTCTGTTCGCTGAACTCCCGTATCTGCTGTATAGCATAACTGATCAGTGTTCCACCGTTGCCGATTTCACTCGTAAGCCTGGTGATCTGATCGCTGATCTCAACGAGGTGATTCATCTCCTCAAGTATACTGCCGGATCCGATGGATATTTCCTGTATGCCACCGTTGACCTCGGTACCGAGGTCGCGCATACCGTGCAGGTTCTGCATGACCGAGACTGATCCCGCCTCCTGTTCACGCAACGAATCACGAACGTTCGTTTCGAGATCCCGTACTTCGAGGATCATCTGCCCGACCGCCTCAAATGCCTGTTCGGCCTGGCCCGATGCGTGCACCGACTCTTCGATCCCGTCACGCGTTTTTCGCAGCTCCCCGCGTATAACCTTGCTCTGGAGAGACGAGTTCTCCGCGAGTGCGCGAATCTCTTCGGCGACCACGGCGAATCCTCTCCCGTACTCACCGGCATGTGCAGCTTCAATTGCCGCATTCATTGCGAGCAGATTCGTCCGGGCGGCGATCGCGGCAATCAGGGCGTTTGCCTGCTGCAGCTGCACCGACTGTTCAGCTACAGCCGTGATTCTTCCAGACAGGAGCTGTATCGACTCCCTCCCCCGGTCGGCGGATTGAACAAGCTGACCGACGAACTCATCGACGTTTTCCAGGTTCCGGGTAATAGAGGATATGTTTGCGGTCATTTCCTCGACCGCCGCCGCCGAATCGTCGATGCGGGCTGACAGGGTCTGTATGGTCTGCTGCAGGGATGTGATATTACCCGTAATCTCTTCGACTGACGAACTCGACTGATTGATGCTGTGCTGCTGTGACCCGACCTGATCGCTGATGCGTTCAAGCAAACCTTCGATGGAGGCCATGGAGAGCGATGCTTCTTCGGCCACGCCATCAAGCTCGCGGGCGTTTGCAGTCATTTCCCGGGTCGACGTCTTGATTCCCGAGACGATCCCGGCAATCGTCGACACGAAACTGTTGAAGTGTCTCGCCACACGTCCAACCTCATCCCTGCGCTTTTCGGGCAGACGCGCGGTAAGATCTCCGTCACCGATGGAGATCGACTTCAGGCGGTCGGCAGTGGCATTCAGCGGTTTCGAGATGACTCGGCGGGTGAACAGCACTGTTGCGAGGCTGGTCGCAAGCGTCAGTCCGAGAATAACAAGGAGAAGCGTGTTCAGCTCTGCACGCGCCGCGTCCCGAAGCGGGCCGACATTGATGACCGCAACGATGTGCCCGTTAATCTGCCCCTGATAATCGGCAAAGGGAATGTAGGCAAGCTCGTACCGGTTTACAGACTGTATGTGTATTTCTTCGGTTGTCACCGTCCGTTCGAGGACGGACGGGTCGACAAGCCGGTCGAGATCGATCCAGTCGGCCGAAACCTCCGATACGACGCTGTCACCGAGTCGGCCCTGAAAATAGCGCTCAAAGTCTTCACCGAAGAACAGCTCCTCCGCCGCCGCCGCGTTCACCAGAAGGACAATACCTGTCTCGAGCGACAGGTCAAGAAAACGCAGAATTTCCTGTGGCTGATAGTATACCTCAACGCTCCCGAGATACTCGTCCGCTGACATCACCGGTGCTATTCCCCGAATCACGAATCCTCCGCGACCGAGCTCCACTCCCTGAACCGGCCGACGGGTGCGCTCGACCTCAAGGATCGTACTCCGGAACGATGAGAGATCGTCACCGGCCCGATCCGTCCACGTGCGGAAGAAGCTGACCGCAGGTGCCTTGTGAAAGTGAACACGGAAATTACCTTCGCCACGGGCGCTCTCGATCGCCTCGACGAGCGGCATGACACCCGCTGCGAGCAGCTCGCGCCCCGCAGCTTCGTCATCCATACGGTATGCTTCGCGAACTACCTCGAGTTCCGCGATGACGGTTGCCACCTGCAGCGCCTTGTCGGCGAGTTCGTCCCGTATCCGCTCGACGAGAAACGCCTGCCCGCGGAGGTTTGCTTCGATTGCGATACGGCTTGCGTTCGTGAGCGATCGCCCTGCCAGTACGCCGACTGTCAGAAGTATGACAAGCAGAGTCGCGACGAATGTCGACGTAACGGCAGCTGCTATGCTGAGGTTTTGTGAGCGTTTCATGATTGACTATGGTTATAGGCTGACGCGGCCGAATTGTCACCCGGAATCCGCGGCTTTCATGCTACATTCCTGACATGCAGGTAGTTTTTCTCGACAGTGAGTCCTCGGGGTCTTCCCGCTATACACACCATGGTGCCGATATACACGAGTACCCGGACACCGCGTTTATGGACCTCGCCGAAAGATGCCGTCACACTGATGCCATCGTGACGCGGGTAATGCCGCTTCGACGCGAGATCCTCGACTATGTCACCCGACCGCGACATATTATCGTTCCGCTGCGGGACGCAGAGCGCCTTGTCGAAGGTGAGATTGCCGGACAGCTTGAAATACAGGTGCACACGGTGGATTCCGATCCGGCCGACTGGCCGTCCTTCAAGGCTGAGGTGCTCTCAATCGTCAGATCCCTGCTCCCCGAGCAGTGACCGCAGCGGCTGCCCCGGCTTCGCATAGCTGAAACGGTCTATGGTCTTCGGCAGCGCATACCCGTCCACGCCACTGACCGAAACCACGTCGCCACGGTCGAGCTGCAGCCACATGTCATCATGCAGGAGCTCAGGGTCACAGTCGATGCGCTCGATAACAGCGACGATCAGGATTGTGTCGTTTTCCTCGATAGCATACTCATTCCTGTATCTGCACAGAAGCCTGACCGGGCTGCCGGCGACGAAGGGCACATCAATACCGTCTTCAAACACTGCCGTCAGGCTCGTATAGTCAAACTCCGAAGCACCCTGTTCGTAACGGGCTGACGTCATATGCGCGTCGGCGATCATGTCTGCCCTGATGTGATTCACCGTGAACGATCCCGTTCGGCGCAGGTTCGCGTAGGTATCACGCGGGACGCTCGTGGGTCGTACGACGAACCCTAGCATAGGCGGATTACTGCCGAGATGGGTCACGCTGCTGAACACCGCTACATTCGGGGTTCCATCCTCATGAGCGGTCCCTATGAGATTCGCAGACTTGTATCCGGTGCAACTGTTAATAAGGTTCAGCCGGGGGACTTTTTCCAGTCCGGCTATGTCTTCGGCGCTGAAAGACTTCATGCACTGCTCCTGTCCGATACGTGAGTTGTTCGACTCCATATGGTACACGATTGCAGGGCCACCCATCCACAGGCCCATGACCGACCCGTTATGCTGTGCTATCTTCAACTCCCATGCATACCGGACGGCTTCGGAGCCTGCGCGCTCAGCACATTCTATTCCACGTAGCACTCATGGGTGTGTGGACCATCTTTGCCGGCAACCTCCGTCTCGACACCGTCCTCCTGGGTCTTGGGGTCACCCTTGTACCGGTTATCCTGTTTCGGCACACCTACCGAATCGTAGCCACCAGCAGACTGTTTGCGTCGCTCCACCGTCTGCCAAAGTTTTTCCTGATCGTTGGAACATCCATGGTCCTCGCAAGCGTCCGCATCGCGGTCCTCGCGTTTCGCCCCGGTGTATCAGTTCACTCCCGTATTATAACCTACGAGCCGGAAATTCACGATCGTCTTGCGATCGTACTGCTCGCCTGCGCGGTGACCCTCACACCGGGAACAATTGTTGTCGACCGGGATGACCGGCGTCTGTATGTGCACGTCCTCGCGCAAAAGGGGACCACGAACGAAGAGGTACGGAACGGCATCAAAAGGCTTGAAGCCCCTCTGAGAGCAGCGCTCCGGGAGCAGGGGACATGATGAACCCTGCTGCGGCGACGGCACTTCTTCTCGATGCCGCCATTCTCCTGATCGTACTCAGCGCACTGGTGGTCTTCGTGCGGATCCTGAACGGCCCGACACAGGCCGATCGCATCGTCGCAGGATCGGTTGTGGGCACCATGTTGTTCAGCTGTATCCTGCTTCTTTCCGTCCGGCTGGATGAACCGGTTATGATAGATGTCGCTCTGGTGTATGCGGTACTTCAGTTTGTCGACCTGATCATCTACGCGAAATATCTGGGGCGAAGGTAGCTGACGCATGCACGTGTTTTCGATTTTGAGTCTGACCGCCGCAGGATTCTTCTTTATCGCTACCGCAGTCGGTATGTTCCGCTTCAAGACGGTCTACACCCGTTTGCACAGTGCCGGAAAATCTCTTACCGGTGGAGCGGTTTCGGTAATCCTGTTTGTCATGCTGAACGCAGATTCCACCGCGGACGTCATACGGCTCGTCGTCCTTACGATTTTTCTTCTTGCAACGAGTACGCTCGGAACCCACGCGCTTGCCCGCGCGTCGCACCAGGCATCGATCGACCTGGACAGCCTCGACGAAGACGAGTATGCACGTGCCATAGAAGCAGGATTTGTCGTCGGGGAACGGACGAGGAAGCCCAAAGGAGGCGGAGATGCTTGAAGCGGCCGTCGTACTGCTGTGCCTCTTTCTCGTCGGGGTATCGCTCTACACCGTCAGCTCGTCATCCGTGTTCGCAGCGATCATAGCCATGGGGGTGTTCAGCATCATACTCACGGTCCTGTTCGTGATTCTCAAGGCTCCCGACGTCGCGATGACCGAGGCGGTCATCGGTGCCGGTCTGACCACGGCCTTTTTCGTTATCGCGCTGGACAAGACCCGTGAC
>SKXQ01000048.1 GCA_007128315.1 Spirochaetaceae bacterium
AACAGCTCGTTTCCGTTGTCTTCGAGGACCAGACCGCTGTGTCGGAACGATCCGGTCAGGATTGCATTGTGCATGTCTTCGGTTAATCCACCGCCCAACATGGCAGATACGTCGTGTTCAGCACCGGGAACCACATTCAGCCGATACACCGCGAAATCACCCGCACCAAGACTTACCGGAATGGCATCGCCGTCGACAGTTGCCGTTGCGGCAACAAGCGCAGGATCCAGCCGCAGCGACACCGACTCGCTCCGCTCGCTTCTGGTAATGGGAGCGATGGTTCTGGTCCCTGAGTGTAGCGTCGCACCAGGTTCAGTACTGGAAAAAATCCGCAGGGAGATGGTGTGTTCAACATTGGTTGGCACCGAAGGAAACTCCAGCACGGTGGAAAGCACGTGATCGCTGCCGGTGGCGAGGGTAAGATCCTGCGTCACGACAATGTCGGTATCCGCAGAGCCGCCAGACCTCGAGAGAGTGGCTTCGATGCGGTCTGCGGTCGGTACCAGATACGGGGTACCGGCAACGCCGGAACCGGTCTCGCTGAACAGCGGGTGCGCCTCGAACGCAACGGTCAGATCGCCCGTTCCAGCGCGATCCTGCGAAAAAAAGTTACTGCACGAAGCGACGGTAGTCAGAAGTGCGACAGCGACGAGTGAGCGCCAAATATTACTCTTTGCGATGTTTTCCACACGGACTACTATACCACAGTAATATCACGAAACAAGTGTGCGTGCGGACCAGTACGCTCTTTACGCCTGTTCGAGTGCCTGCCGCAGTTTGGCTGACCGAATCAGGAGAGGCGCTGCATACACGCTGCACAGAACGAACACAGCGGATTTATTCCCGCTTCCATGCCTGCGACAGGGTCTGCATGGAATCGCTGTCGGCGCGGACCATGCGCACGTAATTCAATACAAACGAAAGAAAGACTGCGAAAAAACCGGCAGCAAAGACAGCAACGACGAGTCGCACCGGGCGCGACTGACCGGTCTGCTGGCTTCCGGCGTACACAAGAAGCTCTTCGGACACCGAGAATACCCGAGCGGTGTCTGCGCGCAGATCGGCAATGACTCCCCGCGCTACCGTAGCAGACGCAAGCACTTCCACCGCGACCGACACCCCGCTGATGCCACCGGCAGTGCGATCTTCGACCCCGGCTGTGTCTAAAAACCGCAGGGTCGATTCGACCGCACGAAGCTCGGCGGCCGCTGCACGGTCGGCGCGAGAGAGCTCGGTCGCAAACGCTTCAGCAAACTCTGCGCGCACCTGCCGCAGAAGGCCGTCGAGAAATGCCCGCGCGGCGGTTTCGTCCGTCGACTGAAAACGCACCAGGAGCGTCCGGTCCGGGTGACTCCACTCGTGGGTCAGTCGCTCGCCGATAACCGAGGCGCGGACGTAGCTTCGAAGCGCAGCCTCGTTCCCCGGCTCGAAGGTCCGCATGCCCGCAGATGCCCAGTCGACCGAAGCGTACACCGGAGCCACCACGAGCACGTCTTCGAGCAGGCGTTCGACCAGTTCGTGCGGTTCCCGGTCGAAGTACTCGACCACCCGCGTGGGGATCGGCTCGAACACAAACTCGCGCTCGACGACCACCTCGCGCGCAGCCGTCCCTTCCCCACCAACGAGCAACGGAACCCCGTAGAGCCAGACAGCAGCCACGACCGCGACGAGAACCGGCAGTCCGAGCACGAGTCGACGGTATCGCACAAGCACCGCCACCAGATCTATAAGGCTAATTTCGTCTGTCTGCTGTTCGTCCATGGCCAGCTATATTACCACACGGCCCTCGCACATATCCAGCGCAATCAGTACCCGATCTCGCTGCGATCAAGCCCCGCCTCGGCGAGCATGGCGCGAATACCGTCGCGAATGCCGGGCCAGTGGTCGGTTCCCGACAGGGCAAGCAGCCGACGCGGGCGGCCTATCTGCACGCAGGTTCCCACGTGCCGGTAGCCGGTCCAGGCGGGGGGTACACCGGGAATCACGTCGTTGCCGTAGACAAAGCGGATCATGCGCGATTCATCGATGCGCCCGGCACGCTCGAGCCGCCGCACGGTGCCACTCGTAAGCACGCGCGGTGCGGCGAAGGTCACCAGGCGCACATCAAGATCCGGTGCTACATCCTGCAGGTCAAAATACGCGAGCGTCGCGAGCGCACCACCGAGGCTCAAGCCGTTAAGCACAATCGGATACTCGCGGTGCGCCATGATCCGGCCCATGACCAGATGCCGCACCGATTCATAGCGGGTCAGGAATCCACTGTGCGCGCGGAACTCAGAGCCCTGCGGATGGTAGGCTGGTTGCCGGGGCCACGCCGCGTAGTTCAGCAGATTCCGCCCGCGAAAAAACGACCCTCGTGTCGGGCGAAAAGTCAGGTGGTACACCCCCTCGTACAGAATCCCGAGGACAAGCGTTTCAGTCTCATCGCTCCCGAAATAGTCGAGCTCCCAGCCGCTGCTTCGAAACGTCTCCCGGGGCGACGGACTCGCCTCTATCATGGCCCAGTACCGATACATGGTCGCAACATCCGGTATGGGGTTTTCCGGCTCCGGTTCGTGTGGCACCGGGGTCAGCGGTGCGGTGACACAGCCAGCAAGCAGGAGAAATCCAAGACTCAGGGTGATGATGAAACCCGCGCTTCGGCGGTGCGTGCGACGGCGATTCATGGAGCGCTCAGGGTCTCCACGAGTAGCTGTACCGTCCGCCGAGCGAGAGCTGAAACAGTGGCCGGCTCACACTTCCCGGCATCCAGATGCGGGGCTCTGCCGAGGCGTTCGGCGTATTATCCGGATACCGCAGTTCAAGTTCGTTCCAGACGTAGCCGGTCATGAGGCTGCCGGTCAGCTCCCAGGGGCCGATCTGCCGGGTAATGCTCGAGGCCAGGCGCAGGGTCCACTCCAGAGGCGACTCATTCAGCAGGTGAATAAAGTGCGGCGCGTTACTGTTGCCGCGGCGACCGGGGTGCAGCCGGTAGCCGTGCCACGGATTCGACGGCGACTTGGATCCCGATACGACGCCTTCGAGCATCGCGTCGACGTCCCAGCCCTCGTGCTCGTGTTCCCAGGTCAGCATGAGTGCGAGGTTGTTCTCGCCGTACTTGTAGCCTATGTAATTCTCGCGGTAGTCGATGGCGCGGCGCTGCTCGATGGGCTGGCTCGGCCGGAACTCGACCGCAGGCCAGTAGGTGTACTCGTAGCGCTGTGTACTGAATATGTCGACGGTCTGCGAGGTGTTGGCGCTGGTGGTGGTCGCCTGAAACAGATAGCGGGTCGCCCCGGCGTGGTAGGCACCAAAGCGGCCAATATCCGTATCGAGCCAGCCGCCGAAAGACCATGCCCACTTCTGCGGCTGCTGCCAGTCCTCAGGATTCGGCGCCAGAAAGCCGAGGTTAATATCACCCATAAGAAACTGCCCGTACGCCGCCCAGTCCGGCTGCGTGTATTCGGCGAAGATCCCCATGTGCAGGTTCTCGTCGTCGCGCTGGCGCCAGGGTGCGTTGCGAGAATCAATGAAGAGTTGCGTAAAATACGGCGGAAGCGGGCTCAGAAAGTACTCGGGGTGGAAACTCTGGTTTATATATATGACAGATTCCTGAAAGCCTATGCGCCAGTCCCCGGGTTTGATTCCGTATACGGTATAGTTTCCTCCGCGTTCGAAGGGTTCGACCACGTAGCCGACGATCCCGTTCGTTGTATCACCGTCTTCGCCGTCCTGTTCGGCCACGTCCTCCCAGGGGTAGAGTTCCTGCGAGGTTTCCGCATCGCCCGAGTCATAGACTGGCCTGCGGCGGCGGAACTCCGAGCTGTTTCGGGTCAGCTCCATCCAGCGGCTGCGGTAAAAGAAAAAATCGCCTTCGTAGGAAAGCTCAAGAATAACCGGCGAGAAGGCGTTCTCAAAGGAGTTAAAAAAAAGCGTGTAGGGACTTTCGAACTCGTCGCGCTGTTGCTCGCGGCCACCCCGCAGTCGAACCACCCCATTTCCGACCTCTACGGTACCCTCGCGCATGTCAAAGCGGTAGCCACGCATGTTCCCGTCTTCGCCGCCGACGTATCTATCATCATTCAGTACAGAAATATCCATGGACAGCCGGAAGGGCGTGGTCTCGTAGAGCGCGGTGAGGCCCAGCCTGTGCCAGAGCTCTGCGGGCTCGCTACGGCTGTCGTAGACGTTGAAGCTCGTGTACAGCGAGAGGTCCAGCGGGGCCGATGTACCTGGGACGTCCGGAGTATCGGTGGCGGCAAGCGGCACGGCAGACAGGAAGACCGCGGCCAGAAACAGACGAAACAGAAAAACCCGGGGTGTACTATGGATCATGTGGTTAGAAGCTCACTCGGAGAAAGGGTGATATCTGGAAGTCCAGAAAGTGGTCGCCAGCGACGTTTCGGTGGTTACGCGCGTTTACAAAGCCGATTCGCCCGCCGGTTGTAACCGAGGGCCACTGCGGCGGGTGGTACTCGCCGTGGAGTTCGGCTGTTATGCGCTCTTCGACAATGCCGGTCGGGGTGCGCAGGGCCTGCGCTTCGAAGCTTCGCTCGTAGGGAGTTTCAATGGTCTGCTCGCCCAGGCGCGCGACGACCATGTCAAGGGCAACGCGGTACAGCCCCGGAACCTCGTAGCCGGCGCCGAAGCCGAAGACAAGGCTGTCGGGGCCGTAGGCGTACCCTATGGGTACGGTTACGATCTGGTCTCCGAGGTCGCCGAAGTTGGGACGGATCTGCCGCCGCCAGTGCCAGCTTGCGACCGGTGTTTCGCGTATGCCGTACCAGGGGTTGGTGTACACCACTTCGGCGTAGCCGCTCGCAAACCCCTGCCCCACAGGTACCGACGTTTCCACGCCGCCGAGAAAACCGAGCGAGTTCGCGATGGTGCTCGCCTTGAAGGGGGTCGTAACCTGCATCATGGCGTACTCGCCGTAGAGGTTCACGAATCGCGTCGGCGCCCAGTTCACCTCCAGCCCTAGGATGGATGACCCCCTGCTCCCCTCAAAGTAGCTGTGGTAAATATTCAGCGGATTAAAGAGGCGAAGGTCGGGCTGCGCGTCCCGGTAGATAAGCCCCTCGACAAGCCCTATCTGCACAGAACCAGGCAGGTCAAGCTCTATGCGGCTGAAAAAGAGCGTCTTTGCCTGCTCGCGGGTGGGTGCGTTCGGTGCTCCCGGGTCAAGTGCCTGCCGCTCCTCCGGCGTCAGCCACGGGTCAAGGTAGGCGACAAACTGCGTAAAGCGAAAGCGGTCCACCCCGAAGCCAAAGCGAAGCGCGTCGTAATAGTCCGCCTCGTCGGAGAGCACGAGCGTACCGGTGCGCGCGCTTCCCCAGTGGAACTGGTCGCGGCCAAGCTGCAGAAACAACTGATCCGTCCCGAGAAAGCCGTAGCCCCGGTAGGGAAAGAGGTAGTCTATCTCTTCTATGGAAAGGGGAATGTTTACCGGGCGGTTCAGTTCCAGGGTCGCAAACTTCGCGTGGCGCAGGTCAATATCGAGGCGCGCATAGGCAGAATCTCCCACCCACGCCTCGAAGGGAAGCGCAAGAAGCGGGGACCTCCTGCGGAAGGGGTAGAGCCACTCTTCTTCGGTGTCTGCGGTGTTGGCAAAACCCTCGAGCGTTACTGCCCCCGGTAGCGCAAAGGCGAACTGCTCTTCCGGGCTCTCGTACACGGGCGTTACGCCGAGCAGCCGCTCTATCTCGGCAACCGCACGCATTCCCGCCGGAGACAGCCCGGCCTCGCGTGCAGGGGCGAGCTGCCGCTCTACGTCTGCGACCGTAAGGCTTCGCGAACTCCAGGGAACACTCAGGCCCGCCTCGAGGCGGACCATGCGCAGCAGACGGTAGACATCCGAGTCCACGGGAACAAGCCGCCGATCATTCGGCAGCGCACCCGCTGCAACCGAGAGAAATACCAGAACCACAACAGCACATAAAACCCTGTTTCTGAACGGCATAGGCATGCGGAATCGTAGCACACGTCTGGAAATAATTGCACTACTGGCGGGGCGTTTTGGTGGTGTCTGCGTGATGCACTCCCCACGTACGGGACCGGTCTTCACGACACCTGGTGATTAAACGGATTAAAAAGCGGTATGCCGAATCCCTCGACGTCCCTGGTGTTTCGGGTCGCCAGGACAAGCGCGTGTTCCGCCCGCGCTTGCAGACGAAACCATGCATCCACCCGGGGATCCGGCGTTTTTCGCATTACTTCGCTTTTGACATTGGTATCGACGAGGTACGTCATTCCCACGATTACTCCAAGAGGTTTACCGCGACGCACAACCAGTTGAGGATGCACCTCTGCCGTGCGAAGAAGCTCATGGAAATTGCGTTTAGCGTCTGTTGCGTTCCATGTCTTCATGACCACCTCATTTGATCAATAATACCGCTTACATGACCAGTTAAAAGGTTATTATGGTATTATCGGCGGCACCGATACATTCGCCCGCAAAGGAATCGCGGTCCGGCCGTGG
>SKXQ01000097.1 GCA_007128315.1 Spirochaetaceae bacterium
GAACTGCTGCTCGCCCATGCAACCTGGGCCACATAGCAGCCTGAATCAACTGCCGCCTGAAGACTATGCAGAGAGCCTGCGAGGTCGGAAAATTCCACAATCCGCCGGTACTACTTTTTGGTAGAGTTCATGCTTCTACTCCAACTGACCACGCGGTGCTATCTTTACGGACGTTATGAGCACACCGAAAACGACACCGAATCAGAACGGCGTAGAGGAGTTTCTCACGTCGGTCTCCGACCAGCGAAAACGCGCCGACAGCCGTGCGCTCGTCGAAATCATGCGGCGGGTTACCGGCGCCGAGCCGATTATGTGGGGAGCATCAATAGTCGGTTTCGGGAAGGTTCACCTGAAGTACGCGAGTGGCCGCGAGGTCGACTGGTTCGAGGTCGGCTTCTCGCCGCGTAAGCAGGCCATCAGCCTCTATCTGACGTGCGACCTCGAGCAGTTCGAGAACCGGCTCGCGGAGCTCGGACCTCATACGCACGGTAAGGGCTGCCTCTACGTAAAACGGCTCGCCGATATTGACATCGGTGTCCTTGAGACGCTCGTGGCCGAGGCCGCTGCCGCCGCGCGCGCGGAGTCGACGCAGTAGAAAATCTCCGGTTGCCGGGAATTCGCCTCCGCGCCGCGTCGTCCACTCGCGGAGCGCTGGAGTTCTCTATGCCAGCTCCCGAAGCCTGCGACGCAGCAGCCGTCGCTCCGGCTCCTGGCCGACAAGCTCGAGCGCACGAGCGTAGGAAACCCGGGCTTCCTCACGCCTTCCGGCGCGCCGGCACAGATCGGCGTGCGCGGCGTGAAGCAGGTGGAACTCGGCCAGATCGCCGCGCGAGAGGATTTCATTAACGAGCCTGAGTCCGTCATCGGCCGAGTCGCGCATTCCGACGGCGACCGCCCGGTTGAGCTCGACAACAGGCGTGGGCTCGATGCGCAGCAGCAGGTCGTAGAGCGAGACGATTCGAGCCCACCGGGTCGCACTGTACTCGGCGGCCACCGCGTGCTCGGCGGCAATCGCCGCCTGCACGGTGTAACCCCCGACCGTACCGGTGGCAACGGCCCGTTCTACCAGCGCCAGCCCTTCGACGATCTGTTCCCGGTTCCACAATGAGCGGTCCTGATCCTCGAGGAGAATAATGTCGCCTTCGGCGGTGATACGGGCCTCCCGCCGCGAATCCTGAAGCAGCATGAGCGCAAGGAGACCGTAGGCCTCGGGGTCGGGCAACAGTGCGACCAGCAGCCGCCCGAGACGAATCGCCTCCCCGGTCAGATCGGTCCGTGTAATCGCCGCACCGGCGGACGCCATATACCCTTCGTTGAACACGAGGTAGACCGTTCGAAGGACCGCGTCGAGACGGGCCGGCAACTCCGCTGCGGCCGGAAGCTCAACCGGTGCGTTCTTCCGTCTCAGCAGCGCCTTCGCCCTGACTATTCGCTGCGCAACCGTGGATGCACGCACGTGATACGCACGCGCAATCTCCTCGGTAGTGAGGTCGCAGACCTCTCGAAGCGTCAGCGCCACCTGCGCATCTTGCGAAAGGTCGGGATGGCAGCAGATGAACACCAGACGCAGCTGATCGTCGGGTATGTGCTCGAGCGCACGTTCCATCTCCGCATCGTCCGCTGAAGCTCCTGCGATCGCCTCGAAGCGTTCGTTGTCCCAGTGGTCGACACGCGAGCGTCTCCGTAACACGTCTATCGCCTTGAACCGCCCCGTCGAAACGAGCCACGATCTCGGATTCGATGGAACTCCGTCGGCCGGCCAGCGTTCGAGGGCCACCCGGACTGCCTCCTGCAACGCCTCCTCGGCGAGTTCCAGGTCGCCCAGGAGGCGAACGAGCGTCGCGAGAACGCGTCGAGACTCCGTGCGGTACGTCGATTCGACAAGCCGGCTAACATCGTCCGTTTCGCCGGCACGGCTACGCTGTTCGGCGGTCGACACTACACGCCTCCATACGCACGCGTCCTCAGGACGCTCCTCGGGACTCCGAGTTCTACATCCCTATTGCGAAACCTTCTCGACGGATTATATCACGCCGCATAAGGGGACCTCCGGTGCAGTGATCCGAACAGGAGTCACGTGAGATTCAGCTCCGCTCCGCACGGACCACGAGCAGCCGGGATGAGTTCGTAACGGACTCGCCGAACCACCCTCCGAAGATCCGGATATTGTCAAAGCCCGCGTCATCGAGTGTCGCCCGGATCGTGCACGCGTCACGGAAGAACAAAACGTTGGTAAAGACGCGATCCGCCCCTTCAGGTAGAATATTGTGGGCGTCGAAAGTCACACGCTCGCCGGTGACATCTGATCGTCTATTGCGCCGTGCTGGACCCCGGAGCCGACCCGTGTGTGGGCTGCTCAATGGTAATGGACAACATCGGGCACAATCTCGCCTACGTCGAGGTACGAGATACCTCGTTCGTCTTCACATCGCCGGCGCCACAGTACGAGATTACCGTGCTGCAGAAGCGGATGGACTGGAAAGCTCCATGGTACACAGATCACGGTCGCCGCTGGGATGGAACTCCGAGACACTATACGCCTCCATACTCCTCCATGCTGCCGATCGGCCGGACCTCGACCGCCCACCCAAGATCCTCGCCGAGCCGCGCAGCCGGATGCCGGGAGGCGATTCGCACCGCATCGTTCAGATCGGACGCCTCGAGAACAAAAAACGAACCGACTTGCTCCTTCGACTCAACGCAGGGACCGTCGGTTAACGTGACTTCGCCGCCGCGCGTGCGAACCGTGACAACTTCGTCTTCGACCAGGCTTGCCACGATCCTCACTCTTCCGCTCGCGAGCAACTCTTTGTCGTACTCGGGGCAGTGAGAGACGATCGCGGTAAACTCCTCGCTCGACAAGCGTTTCGAAGCGTCCACGTCGTGGTAGCCGAGACAGAGATACCTCATTCGGTTTTCAGCCTTGCCCGGTTCCCGGCCTCCTTCTGGCTCACCTTCTCGCTCGCCGCTCGCAGCTCGGGGGTGAGCGCCTCGCCGAAATCGTCCGGTTCGAAACAGGGGCGAACTTCGACCTCGTCGTCCGTAAACGGGATGCGCTTCGCCCACTCGATTGCCTGTTCCATCGATTCGACGTTCCAGACCCAGTATCCGGCCACAAGCTCCTTCGCTTCCGCGAAAGGCCCGTCTACGACACTTCGATCGGCGCCCGAAAACCGAATGCGAACACCGGCCGAGCTCGGCCTCAGCCCGTCTCCGTCGAGGACGATTCCGGCTTTAACCAGCTCCTCATTGTAGCGCCCCATGGCCGTGAGCAGTTCCTCATCGGGCATGACTCCCGCTTCCGACTCCTCGCTCGCTTTGACAAACACCAAAACCTTCATGTTCACGCTCCTCTTTGTGCGGTTTCTCTGTTACATGGTCGTATGGAGGACGTCAAATTCTACATCGCTATCGCGAATTTCTGTCAAGGAAAGTCGAGATCGACGAAACTAACGTACAACGTCGAGTCAAGGAATATCCGGCGGATTGCCACCGCGCCTCTTGGCTCAGGGTTGCCGCTTCGCGTACCCTCAGTATTCAACCATGTGTACGAGTTCACACGACACGCCTGAACGCGACGTCGTCGCGCCGGGGCAACACCTCGCCGCTGCGCCCGGGCCACCACATGCCGTCGTCCGCGCAGACAGCAGCAATACCTGCCACTTTGTCGAGCAATGCCGAAGCGGCTATGGCGCAACCGGCGAAACAGAGCATGCACGTTGGATTCGCGTTCACCCATCGCTCCCGGCTCGCGTCTACCTGAAGGATCCGGTCACAACGCTTTCGCAGAGAGCCGGCTCCCGCGCCGTATCCCAGGCGCTCGATGCAATCGACGAGCACGCCGGCAAAACGGAAGTGCGCTGGCTTCTCTGGCGACCACCGCGCCAGGATGCGGTCGAGGCAGCTCTTCTCGAGGCAGGGTTCACCCACCGGGTCGACTGTCCGGGAATGACAAAAACGAACCTCGCTTGCGAAACCGCCGCCTTAGCCCCGCTATCGGTTTCACGCGTCGCCACGCACGAAGAAGTGTCCGAATGGGCGCGCATCTACACAGAGGCAAACGGGTTTCCCGAGACGGTGCGCGACGGTTTTCACGACGCACTTCCCGAAGCGTGGAGCCGGCGCAGCGACAGCGAGTGGTTTATCGGTCGCACCGACGGAGGGCCGGTCGCGTGCGTCAAGCTGCGACTCGAGAGTGATCGGCAGTTATGTGGCCTCTACCAGCTCGCCACGCTCGAACGGTTCAGGCGTCGTGGCTTCGGAGCGTACATGCTCACGACTGCCATGCAGTACGCTCGTGCTCGCGGCTATGCCTCGGCGCTCCTGCAGTCCGAGCCGCACGCTGCTGCGCTGTATGAGCGGCTCGGATTTACGCGCGACTGCACCATGGAGGTGTGGATTCGTCCTGTGGCCGACTAGTCAATACGCGCCTTGCGGAGTATGACGTCAACGTGCTTTTTCCGTGATACGCGATGCTATGCACCGCCGTCGCGCTTGGGAGCGTTCAACCCCTTCATCAACACAAAAAGAGACAGCAGCGACCCCGCCACAAGGAACGCCCATAGGCCGATAAGATCGTCTCCACCCCAGACGAGTCCGGCGGTCAGGAGAATTGAGGCGTAGTTGTAGAACTCGTACTGCATGACGCCATGCATCAACAGGAATCCTCGAAGCGACCTGCGGCGCAGGTCTGTGTTCATACCGAGACCGGACGCCGGAACTCGGAAGCTCTCAAGATCCACGGAGTACGTCGAGTGCAAACTTCGCCGGCGTATTCACCCGAGCAATCAGTGGCGATCAATTCCGAGACGCTCATATTGCTCTTCCGGCGCCTCGTTCGCCTCCATAAGCTCGATCATGTATTTCAGCATGGTACGTTCCACGTCGGGAGAGTCGAGCGGATGTTCCTGCTCAGGGTCAGCATCAACATCAAAGAGCAGATTCCCGTACGCATGGAAGTCAGCTTTTCGCAGGTGCCGTGCCCAGACTTTCAGCACGGGCATTTCGCGGGTAAACCCGAACGGAGGCACGAGAGTGGCGGTGCGTAACTCCTCGGCGCTGAAGCGGCTCGTAACGTGTGTCGGCATGAGCGTGTAGTTATAGAGTGGCCGGTTTTCGGAGCTCGCCGGAGCCCGCATGTACACATATCGGCCGTCGGTGCAGTTAACATGTCCTTCGTGAACTCCAAACAGTGCCGCTGTGCGCACCGGTATATCGGAGGCAACGGTCTTTGCGAGTGGGCGGCCCTCCATTGTTTCGGGGATATCCACACCGAAGTACTCGAGCATTGTGGGAGCGAAATCGATCCACTGCACAAGACTCTCGCGCCGTTCACCACTCACGCCGCACCTCGGATCCCAAACAAAGAGCGGGATTCGGGCTACTTCATTGTAAAAGGGTTGAATTCCCTTTGCCCACCAACCGTGCTCTCCGAGCAGAAATCCGTGGTCGGTGGTAACGATAAGCATCGTATCATCCCAGAGTCCAAGCTCATCCATAGTGTCAAGCACGTCACCGAGGTACGCATCGCACATACTTAAAAGGGCTCCGTACTCGTAGCGGCAGTGCTCGATCTGTTCGGGAGTCTCTTTAACCTCGCTATAATCGGGCCAGTCGAAGGACGGTCCGTCGTAGTGGTGTGGGTAACGGTCCTTGTATTTTCGTTGACTGAAGAACGGCTCGTGCGGATCGAACGTTTCTATCTGCAGCATCCAGTTATCCGCGTCGTGATTTCTCCGCATGAACTCAATCCCTTTTCGAAAGGTCTTCGCCTGCGGTTGCTCATCCTCCCACCGCTGAAAGCGGCGATTGACGCGGTCGCGCCGTCGAATGCCGCTGCGCTCGTGCGTTTCAGTAATCGGTGGGACGGTGCTATCGTCTCCGACCGGATCGGTCATGCCACGATTCCATGGGTCAACAACCCCCATCCACCGATCTCCCTCCTGACCGCGCGAGAGTTCCCACGAGCTATAGCGAGTGTGATATGTCGCTCCTCCGTCTTCCCAGTAGTGCATATGGTCGCTAACCAGATGAGTATAGACGCCATTGTCGCGTAGAATCTGCGGCATCGATTCATCGAACGGTTCGACCGGCCCCCAGCTACGGTGTAGAAAGTTGTATCGCCCGGTATGCAGTTCACGTCGAGCCGGCATACACGGCATGCTTCCGACGTATGCCCGGTCGAATCTCGCCGTGCGTTCGGCGAGTCGGTCAAAGTTCGGTGTGTGAACCCAGTCGCAGCCGTACGGGCTGAGCATATGACGGTTGAGAGAGTCGAATAAAACGAGTATTGCTTTCATGGTATCTTACTTCCTTCTTCGGTACGCCGAGCCACGGCGGAATCCGGGATCCCGGGAATCGGCTCCTCGTGTGTCTTTTTGTTTCGGGCCGCAAAGTCGTGCGGTGTC
>SKXQ01000110.1 GCA_007128315.1 Spirochaetaceae bacterium
ACATCCTCATAATAATGACCGATCAGCAGCGCGCCGACGCTCTGGGTGTGCACAGACCCTGGCTCAAGACACCGGCGCTTGACCGCCTCGCACGCGAGGGCCTGCAGGTGAACCGCTGCTACCCGCCGACGCCGGTGTGCCTGCCCTGCCGGGCCTCGATGGCAACCGGGCAGTTTCCCTCGACCCACGGAGCGCGGCATAACGAATCGGGGTTGCCGCTCGACTACCCGGTCACCGCAGCGTCTGCCTTTCAGCGCGCAGGCTATTTCACGCACATGATCGGGAAGAGCCACATATCATCGGTCCACCATCCGTCGAG
This sequence comes from Spirochaetaceae bacterium, assembly GCA_007128315.1. Classification (GTDB taxonomy): domain Bacteria; phylum Spirochaetota; class Spirochaetia; order DSM-27196; family SKKC01; genus SKKC01. The sequence continues at coordinate 320 of SKXQ01000110.1, forward strand.
CCCTGAATCGGCGCCCGACATTTTCAATTTCGCGCATTACCGGCAGTGGCACGGCCCCTGGTACGGATTCGAGCGAGCCCACATTAACGTTGGCCACTCAACCGAAAAGCACGCGGCAAGCATGCACTACGGGGCGTGGCTCGAAGATCGTGGAGTCGATATACCGAAGTATTTCGGTATCGGGTCGTACACGGACTACGGTGCATGGGAGCTTCCCGAAGAGCACCACTCGAGCACCTGGGCCGCTGAAACGTCGATCGAGTCCATGAAGCAGGCACACGCAGACGGCAGGCCGTTTTTTCAATGGGTCAACTTCCAGGACCCCCACAATCCCTGCATGGTGCCCGAACCATGGGCATCCATGTACCGGGATGCACCGATTCCCGAGCACGGGTTTTTCGAAGGCGAACCCGAAAGCTTCCGCGAGAAACCTGTCTTCTATCAGGAGCTGCTCGAACAGCCCGGCGAGTACGCCTGCCGACCGAGCGACCCCGGGCTTCCGGTCGTCAGCAACACCTCGCGTTTTGACTGGTCGGCGGACACCGTCAGAAAAAACGCCGAGCACTACTATGGCATGGTGTCGCTGATCGACAAAAACGTCGGGAAGATGCTCGATGCCCTTGACAGCCTTGGTATCGCGGATAACACGATCGTGATCTTCACCGCCGATCACGGTGACCTGCTCGGGGATCACGGGCTGTTCTGGAAAGGCGTCGCCGCGTTCGAGGAATCCATGCGTGTTCCCTGTCTTGTCCGTGCTCCCGGGGTGGTTCCCTCGGGCAGCTCGACAGACGCGCTGCACTCGCTTCTGGACTTCTACCCGACGCTGCTCGAAATGATTGGCGCCCCGGTCCCGCGTGCCTTTGAAGGCGTCAGCCAGCGAAGCGTGTGGACCGGTGAAGCCGATTCAGCGCGAGAATCAGTGGTCGTCGAGGAGCAGCCCGCAGACACCGATTTTGTCCAGCGCATACTCATAGACGAGCAGTACAAGACTGTCTACTATGCCGGCCGCCCGCTCGGGGAGCTCTACGACATGAAGCGCGACCCGAACCAGATTCACAATCTCTGGCAGGTTAGTGAGTATCGCGACGTGCGCGATGAGCGCATACGTGCAATCCTCGACCGGGAGCTGCGCCGGACGCGGGCGAATAAAACAGGGGGATAAATCCCCCTACACCTCCCGCAGGCGCAGCGCGAGCAGCGCCCCTCCGCTTAACATCACCAGCAGCATGATTACCGCAGGAACCGTCCCGGCGATCCCGGTCACCGCAGAAACGAGGGCCGACATTGCCAGGGTCACCGCCCCGATAGCGGTGTTAGCCCCTGCGGCGAATACGGCGCGATTCTCGTTTGACGCGGCGTTCACGAGATAGGTCTTTCGGCCAACCCTCGCCCCCGCGTAGGCGATATTGTGCAGGAAGAGTACCACCCCGTGGGCGACCGTTCCTGCGGCCACACCGCCGAGAACTGGCATCAGGAAAAAGAGTACTCCGACCGCCACGCCCAGGAAGGGGGCGATCACGAGCACGCGTCGTGCCGAGCGGTCGGTCAGCCGGCCCCACACGTATCCCGATACGAGCTGTGCACCGGCGCTCGCCACCAGAAGCGTCCCGATGCCCGAAAACGAGAAGCCCAGGCGATCGGCGATAATGATCACATACAGGGGCTGAATAAGCGTTAACGAGAGGTCAAGGCTGCGAGCGGCGACAAAGCGGCGCATGTTGTCGTGCTCCCGAAAGAGCGCGATGGCCTCTCGCACAGAATCAAAGGGATTCGTACCGCCGGATGTACTGCCCGCTTCTTCATTTATCCGGAAAAAGAGAAGCCCCGATACCAGCCAGCAGGCGGCAGCGGCCACGAGCAGAATCAGAAGCGCTTCGACCGGTGCGCCGTCGGTGCCGAGCAGGCCAAACAGCGCGCCGGCGAGCAGCGCCACCCCTCCGCCGATGGACGCCCGCAGACCCAGGAGGGTTCCCCGGCGCGGTCTTGGTATGGTCTTTCCGACGGTATCCTTGAAGCTCAGTGAAGCGACCCCGCTTGCAATGCCAAACACCAGAAACAGCGCTGCGGTGGCAACACCGCCGGCCACCGCTGGCAGCAGCAGGAGCGCCCCGGCCATGACAAGAAGAATAGCAGCCTGCACGACCGCGACCGCGGCCCAGATTCTGTTGCGCCGGGGCCTGCTGCGCACCAGTTGCGCGAGAAAGAGCTGCGGAGCCAGAGATCCCGCGTCCTTCAACGGAAGCGGGAGCGCCGAGATTGCCGCAGGCACCCCGAGCGAACTCAGCAGCCACGGAATCGTAAGTCCGGGATGCGCGAGTTGTTCGGCGAGTTTGGAAAAGGCGCCGCTTGCCATGTTGCGAATGGCGTTCGCCGGGACATGCGTACACGCGGCATCCGGTATGGACTCGCAGGACCTGCCTTCATCATCTTCAAAAAGAAACTCATACAGCTGCTCGGTGGTGTTGTCTGGCATACCCATAGCGTACTGAATATCCGCTGAAGTGTGCTATGCTGCCCGGCATGACCGAACACGGTTCTACTCGCACACGAACGGTTCTGCTGACCGCGTCGTCCTTCGCATCCATGCTCTTCCTCGGCGTGGGGGTCGCACTCATAGGAGCGGCGGCACCTGCCATAGGTCTCTCCACCCGCGAAATCGGGTTGTTGCAGGCGCTGCAGAACGGCGGATTTGTGGTGTCGGTCGTCGTCTTCGGCTATCTCGCCGATGTCCGGTCGCACAGCAGACTCCTTGTTATCGGTAGCATTGCCATGGGCCTCGGGTTTGGCCTTTTTTACGCGCATCCCGCGTTCGCCTTCAACGCCCTGATCATGGTGGCGATTGGCCTGGGTATAGGCGTATTCGAGGCGGTCACCGACGCCATGCTCTTCCAGCTCTACCCGAAGAAGCGCAGCCTCGCCATTAGCCTGAATCATTTGTTCGTGACGATCGGGTCCCTCGCCATTACCGTCTACATTCTGTTCCTGCACCTCGACTGGCGCAGCAGCACCCTGCAGACCGCAGGCCTTACCCTGCTCCCGATGCTTGTGTATGTCTGGTACTCAAGGCGATCACGCTCCGCGCCGGACGCGCCGCCGTCGGGCACAACGACCATTGGTGGGCGGCTCAAAGTACTCGTTGCAGAACCACGCATCCTGAATCAGTTTATCTGCATGGTCTGCGCCTACGGGATGCAGGTCTCGGCCATAGGACTGGTGCCGGTGTTTCTGATCGAAAACCGTGGCTTCAGCGTTTTCGCAGGTACTATGGGATTGGTGGTTCTGGTTTCAGGCATCGCAGTCGGCCGGGCTTTTATCGGCTGGATCACTCGTGAAGCACACATTCAGCGGAACACGACGCTGCACTTTGTCGGAGCAACCCTGTGTCTGACGGCGATCTATTTTGTTCCGCTGGGGACTGGCGTGTACATCGTGCTTTTCTGTGCGGGGCTCATGCTCAGCGGGCTCCTGCCGCTCATTATTACCTTTGCCGGTCTTACCTACCCTGCCTTCGCAGGACTTGCGATGGGGGCGGTCAAAACCGGCATTCCCGTCGGCGGGATCGTGATCCCCCTGCTTATGTCGGCGCTTTCCGGTGGTGCTGCGGTCTGGCCCGCCTTCCTCGTACCTCCGGCAGCCGGGCTAACCGGTATCGTACTGCTGCTCGCCCAGCGACACCGCTTCGGGGCAGCTGCATAGGGAGACTCAGGGAGATGCTCACACCTCTCGGAACGCGCATACACATCTACGGGAACAGCTGCTCCGGGAAAAGCACGCTCGGCGAACGTCTGGCGAAATCCTTCGGTTTACGCCTGGTTGACCTCGACAGTATCAACTGGCTGCCCGGCTGGGTGTCTCTTGCCGAAACAGATCCCGAGCGTTTCTGCGACCGCCTGAATACAGAGACTCAGGATGATGGATGGGTCGTCGCGGGGTCCTACACGCGCTTCTGCCAGCAGACCTTCTGGCCGCGGCTTAAGACCATTGTGTGGCTCGACCTTCCGGTACCCGTACTGCTGTGGCGAGTACTGAAGCGCTCGTGGCGCAGGTGGCGGACGAAGGAACTGCTCTGGGGAACAAACCATGAACAGTTCTGGCCTCATCTGAAAGTCTGGAACAGGGACTCGTTGATCTGGTGGATCGTTTCTCAGTCACGGGTAAAACGGGAGACCATGATCAGAACAATGGCGGACCCGCAATTCGCGCATATACGCGTTGTTCGGGTTCGATCAGCTCGTGAGCTACAACTCCTGTGCACCGAACTTGGCGTTCGCGGTAAGGATCCCGGTGAACACAATCGTTGACGAAGTGAGAATCTCCTCATACGCTTCTGGTATGGCACACACTACAGAGTATACCCGTGGTACGAGCGGGCAGATCGTGGACATTATCGCGTTCATGGTATTCGGTGTTTCGCTTGCTGTTCTTCTGTATCGGGCGATTGACGGCCTGATCAATCTGGGACTCACCACCGGAATCCTGATACCACTGGTTTCTGTTCCGCTTTCGCTCCTTGCCGCAGATCTGCTGTCCGGTATCGTTCACTACCTGGCAGATAACTATGGAGATGAAAACACGCCTCTTGTCGGAAAGCGATTCTGCAAGCCGTTTCGCGAACACCATACGAACCCCAAAGGCATTACCGAGCGTGGCTTTATCGAAGCGAACGCGAACACCTGTATTATTACCCTTCCACTGGTGATTCTCGTTACGCTGCTCGGCCCTTACGAAGGCCTGTGGTCAACCTTCCTCGCGGTGTTCGTCGCGTTTGTTTCAGTAGCTGTCATAATGACGAATGAATTCCACAAGTGGGCGCACCTGGAAAACCCGCCCGCGATCGCAAAGATCCTGCAACGCTGGGGCATCATTCTGACGCCGGACAATCACGACGTGCACCACGTCGCCCCATACGACACATACTACTGCGTAACGACCGGCTGGCTGAACGCGTTGTTCGATCGTCTCGGGATCCTGAAGGTTGAAGTTCCAGGAGATCATCGTGACGCGGAGATACTTCACGCGGCGACTGCTCGCGAGGCGAGGGAACTAATCCTCAAGAAAATGAAGGAACAGTCGCAGACACAGGGTTCGGAGCCGCTTTAACCGATCGAAACCTCTACCACGCTGAACGAAGTGCGGTAACAAGCTCAGCAAGCTCCGGGTCGGCGGGGCTTGTATCGCGGGCGAGGCGGTCAAGATAATACGCTGCTTTTCGCGGGCGACCGTATGCGTGGTAACTGAGCGCGAGAAGGAGCATGGCGCTCGTGCGTGCGCTGTCTGAGAGCGTGCCCTCGTCTTCGAGAAGCGGCTCAAGCATCGCGTGCACGCTCGAATGCATCGATAGTTCATAGGAGATTTCTGCCTGCAGCAAAAGATGTGCCTCCCACAATTCGTGTCGCTGTCCCGGTTGTTCGACGGACAGGACCTCGAGCGCGCGTCGCGGGTCGCCACTGTGAAACAGGATGCCCGCCTCGTGAAATCGCACAGTCGCTTCGTCGGCGCCGAGATCGCGGGCATCAGTCAGCGTGTCCAGAGCCAGATCGTAGAGGCCGTCTTCGCGGTAGGCGAGCGCCTCGTCGACCAGATCCCCGGCAATATCTCCTGTTTCCCAGACCGGTCTGGTAGCGGCGGCACCGGGAGATTCTTCACCCCGGACGCCCGCCGCAACCGACGTGCGCGGCGCTGCCGTATCGCGGCCAAGACTGCGAACAAGACCTCGTACCGCACCCGATGCCGCACGAATTGCGGGATTTCCGGCTCGCGCTGCAAGCGGCGCAAGGGCATACTGACCCGGCTCCGACAGAAAAATGCGACCGTTCGGCACCGACAGCTCAATGAAGGACGAGGGGGAAACGCGCACAGTGGCGTCCAGAGGCACGGCGTCTCCGATGTCGAGCGGAGTTTCACGCCCGTCAGTACGAGTTACCGATCCGTCTACATAGACGACACGAGCTTCGGTCGCAGCGAAAGCCGTCGTGCCTGAAAGCAGAAGCGCACAGAACGCGACTGCTTGCAGCCACAGATGCCACGGTTGATGTCTGATAGCCTGCACCATGATGTAGCGCTCCTTTCCCGTTCATTATA
>SKXQ01000129.1 GCA_007128315.1 Spirochaetaceae bacterium
AAGCTCAAGGCTCCCGGACACGACGTCGCGGGTATCGCAGCCCGAAATCACGGCGGGATAGATATACGGTCCGTAGTGTATCTGTGGATCGCAGATCTGAAAGGTCGTATGCGCCGTTTCGGGAAGAGCGTCAACGGGAGCGGGTTGGGCCCGGTCGAGATGTGCACAGGGAAGGGCCGTCTGGTCGGGGACAAGCGGAACCCGCAGGAGCTCCACACCCGTCCGTCCAGTGTGCAGCATGTACCGGGTGGCCCCGGAGGTTCGACGCGACGGCAGCACGATATCGGGTGGCTCCGACCCGCGCGCCGATCTTTGCCACGCGTCCCGGAGAACCTGCAGCGACTGCTGTGCATAGGCAACACCATGCGCAAGCCGCTCGGGATTCATGACCGGAGACGCCAGGCCGAAGTGCGTCGTCGAGAGCGAGAGTACCCGCAGGCGCAAGGATTGTTCCAGGGACGATCGCAGATTCGTGTCGGATGCACGGTCCGGATCGGTGCTGAGGGCGTGCTGTACCGAATTCCAGAGGTCGCGGCTTCTCTGAATCATGGTCCACAGCTCGGTGTTTTCCCACTTTTCCGCCCAGGATGAGTAGCCGTCGAAGCTTCCGTCGGCAGTATCCTGTCCGATCGAGATGGTTGCGACCGCTTCATGGTCGCCCAGGTAGGTGCCGGGAGTACTGAAGGTAAGCCAGGGAAGATCCGCGACCGATTTTGCGAGATCGTACATGCCGGTGAAGGAAGGGCACAGTGATCGAAGACCACGAGGTAACAGCCCCGCCCAGAACTCATCATCCGCATCGGCATCGAGTATGAGCAGAAGGTCCTGTGGGTGCTCAAGCCGGATCTGCTGGCGTCGTATGTGCTTCATCCACCGCCTTAACGACAGATAGTGGTCTGCAAGGTCACCGTGGTTGTAGCAGGGCAGGAGCGTCATGGCCTCGCTGCCCTGCGACGTCTGCAATGTCAGAGGGTTGTAGCGCTCGACGAGCGAGAGCGGTCGAACGAAGTTGCTGAAGCCATTGAACGGTACGGCGCTGTAATAAAGACTGATGGCGCTGATCCCGTGCCGGGGATATTCTCGGAGAAAGGACTGGGTGTACATGCATTCCTGGGGACGAAGAACTGGTGCCCAGGATGAAAACAGATCATCAAGCCCTGACTGCTCCGGGTTTGTTTTCATGTATTGTATCTGATACGTAAACTCTTCCTGGTCTGAGGCAGCTACGAGACCGTTGTTGAAGCTCATTGCCTCAACTTCGTCGATACCGGTTCGCACGCGATCCTGTATGCGCGAAATGAGATCCGGGGCGTGTCGCCGCATCATGTACTCAAGACTGAAGTAGTTCTCGATGTCCCAGGTACCCCGCGCGGGTATTCCTTCCGCGTTCAGGCGGTCGAGTGCATCCAGTGTTCCGCGGATGATACGGATATCCTTGCCGATCCCGCGTTCGTCGAGAGAGTCTCCACGGTAGGAGTGATAGAAGTTCACGTGATAACGGAATGCAAGATGGATCCGCCCGTGTTGAGTCTGTTCGTTCGTCGACATGACAGATCTCCTCGACCGGAGTGTAGCACGAAAAATATGCGCGAAGTCGATTGCGGTGAGCCCCGTGCCGGGGTAGTATCGCGCTCAGTAACAGACTTCCGGAGGATGCCATGAAATCTACCGAGCGGCTTCGCATGAGAACCCAGCTTGGCTACGGTGCCGGCGACCTGTATGGTGGTGGAGCGTTTTTTATTGTCTCCACTCTGTATCTCGTATTTCTTACGGATGTGATGGGTGTCCGGCCGGCTCTGGCGGGGCTTGTAGTGCTGATCGCGCGTGCATGGGATGCAGTCAGCGACCCCGTTATGGGAATGATCACGGATCGGACTCGCACCAGAATGGGTCGACGCAGGCCGTATTTTCTTCTCGGTATGCCGTTCATAGTCCTGAGTTTCGTGTTTCTCTGGTATCCAGCCGGATTTGCAGGCGAGTGGGCACGGTTCAGCTATGCACTCGTGACCTATCTGTTTTTTTCGACAGTCATAACCATGGTCATGATTCCCTATAACGCGCTTGCGAGCGAGCTGACACTCGACTACGGCGAGCGCAGCCGCCTCACTGCGTACAGGCTCGCGTTCTCCGAGCTTTCAACAATCATCTGTGCGCTGGTACCGCTGATCATTATCGATGCAGCAGCGAGTCGTGCAGTCGGTTATCCTGTTATGGGGCTGGTGTTCGGACTGTTCTTCGCCATTCCTTTTCTTGCTACCTTTCTGACCACGTCCGAGCGGCCGGACTTCACCGCGCGTTCGACACCTGCAGAATGGAAGGCCTTCGCGGAGCCGTTCAGAAACCGGACCTTCCGGCGCTTCATACTGATTTTTCTGTTCTCGTTCGCGGCCATCGATATCGTTCTGGCCATAATCGTGTTCTTCGTGACGCATTATCTCCGCATTCCTCACCTTACGAATCTGCTGCTGGGCACGCTCCTGATCGTGCAGCTCGTGCTTCTCCCGCTGTACTACGCTTTGAGTCGACGGTACAGCAAGATCATCGCACTGATTACCGGTGCGGTAATCTGGATTATCGCCATGCTCAGCAGTCTTTTTCTGCGTCCCGGCCTGCCGCTGCCTGTCTATTTCGTTTTCGCCGCGCTGGTCGGTTCAGGTACCGGAGGAGTGATTGTCATGGCCTACGCTATCTTTCCTGACATTCCCGACGTTGATGAGCTCGTAAGCGGTCGTCGGCGTGAAGGGATCTTTGCGGGCGTCCAGACCTTTCTCAGAAAACTGACCGGAGCCTTCGCTGTTTTTCTTGTGGGACAGGCAATTGATATTGCCGGCTATGTTTCGCCGACGGAGACTATGGTAAACGGAGCGGCACAGGTAGTAATTGCCGAACAAAGCCAGGCATTTATCACCGTGCTTCGCGTCGTGTTTGCTGCGGTACCTATCGTATTCATCTTCGTGACCATTCTGATATCCCTGCGATTTCCCCTCAGCCGTGAGGTGCATGGAAAGCTGAAAGCCTATCTTGCGGAACGCCGCGCGAATGATGGCAAGGTCGTCGACGAGGCCTATGAAAAGGAGCTTCGTGCTCTGTTGTTCGACTGAGGGGGCTCGTAGGCGAAACTGCGATCCGGACCGTGATGCGCGGCATCTTTCAGGCCGTTCACGATCTGCTCGCGTGATGTGGTAATACGAGGTCCTGCGACCGGATCATCGATGTGATGACACGCAACGCTGTGCCCCGTACCAAAGTCTCGAGGTTCCGGTTCACTGCTGCGGCACAGGTCAGTGGCGAACGGGCACCGGGTAGAAAAGACACAACCGGTCGGTGGCAGCACGGGACTCGGGAGGTCTCCCTCCAGGATTATGCGCGCTCGCGACTTCTCTATGGCAGGGTCTGTAATGGGAACCGCGGACATGAGAGATTGTGTGTAGGGGTGCAACGGCTTTTCGAACAGCTCGTCGTACGACGCGATCTCCATGATCTTTCCGAGATACATGACGGCTATCCTGTGCGAAATGTGGCGAACCATGCTCAGATCGTGCGCAATGAACAGATACGTCAGCCCCAGTTCATCCTGCAGGCGGGAAAGGAGATTGACCACCTGAGCCTGTATCGCGACGTCAAGGGCGGAGATCGGTTCGTCACAGACAATGAGCTCCGGGTTGAGTACGAGCGCACGGGCAATTCCAATTCTCTGTCGTTGTCCGCCTGAGAACTCGTGTGGAAAGCGTTTCATGTGGTCGGGATTCATTCCAACGAGCGCGAGCATCTCCTGTACACGGTTCTGAAGATTCGCTCCCGGTCGTTCTCCGCGAATGAGTAAGGGTTCGGCGACGATGTACTCAACGGTGTGCCTCGGATTCAGCGAAGAATACGAGTCCTGAAAAATCATCTGCATGCGCGATCGGAAGCTTCGAAGCTCCCGATAGTTGAGCCGCGTGACGTCCGTCTCGCCGATACGGACTGTTCCTTCCGTCGGCTCATGCAGACGGAGCATGCTTCGCGCGGTAGTGGACTTGCCACATCCGCTTTCGCCGACGAGTCCGAGGGTCTCTCCCCTCGGGATGCCGAATGATACCCCGTCGACAGCCTTGACGTAGCCGACGGTTCGGTTTACGAGCAGACCTTTCTGTACCGGGAAGTACTGCTTGAGTCCATGAACCTGAACGAAGTCGTCGGCGCTCATACTACATCCTCTGTTCTGCGCGTGTCGTGTTCAAGATCGTACCAGCAGGCGGAGGTGTGTCCTGAGTCGCTGACTTCATTTCCGTCGAGAGCAAAGAGCGGCGGGCGTTGTTGAGTGCAGAGTTCGAATGACCATGGGCAACGAGGGGCAAATGGACACTGACGCAACGCGCTGTAGACACTTGGCGGGTTCCCTTTGATGTTTACGAGACGTTTGTTGTCCTGATGCAGTTTCGGGATCGCGCCTAACAGTCCGACTGTATACGGGTGGCGTGGATGCCGGTAAACGGTTTCCGCCGTGCCCGTCTCGACCCCGGTCCCCCCGTACATGACCATCACCCTATCGGCAATTCCTGCCACTACGCCGAGATCGTGCGAGATCCAGATCACCGAAATTCCCATTTCCCGTTTCAGTTTCATGAGCAGATCGATGATCTGAGCCTGTATGGTAACGTCGAGCGCGGTCGTCGGCTCATCCGCGATGACCAGTTCCGGGTTGCAGGCGATCGCGATCGCGATCATGACGCGCTGTCGCATTCCGCCGGAGAACTCGTGCGGATAGGAGTGATAGCGATTACCGGCATCTGAAATGCCCACCTGCTTGAGCAGATCCACGCTCCTGTGTTTCGCCGCTGGTCCGCGCGCGATGTTGTGTCGCTCGATGATTTCTCGGATCTGTTTGCCGACAGAAATAAGCGGATTAAGGGAACTCAGAGGATCCTGAAAGACAAAGCCGACGCGACGGCCTCTGACTCGGTTCATTTGTTTCCAGGACAGCGATATAAGATCTACAGACTCGTCACCGCTTCTGAGGATGGCGGATCCGGAGGTTATTTCGCCGGGAGGTTCGGGGATAAGCCGCAGCAACGAAAGCATCGAGACGCTTTTACCGCTCCCGCTTTCTCCGACGACACCGAGTGTCTCGCCCCGGTACAGGTCAAACGAGATGGAGTTCACGGCGTGGACTACGCCGTCGACAGTATTGAATCGTACGGACAGATCTTTCACCGACAGAATCGGTTCCGAGCGCGGCGGGTGTGGTGTGTGACCGTGTGTCTTTTTTCGCCGTATCATGAACTTCTCCGCTGCCGGGGATCGAGGACATCACGTAACCAGTCTCCCAGCAGGTTCATACTCAGCGAAGTCACCACAATGGCAAGGCCCGGAAAGGTCGCAATCCACGGTGAGAACTGTATGTACTGGCGTCCCGCCGCGAGCATATTACCCCAGCTCGGTATTGACGGCGGTACGCTCAGACCCAGAAAACCCAGTCCTGCCTCGTAGAAAATCATGCCGGACATCTCGAAGGTGGCTACCGTCAGAACAGGGCCAATGAGATTCGGTAGAATGTGTCTGGTGATAATGTGATGACGGGAAGCACCTATGCTTATGGCCGATTCGACGTAGCCCGACGTTCTGATACGTAGAACTTCGCCCCGGGTTATCCGAACAAAGAGGGGGGCATTCGTAAAACCGAATATGAGGATGACATTGAGCAGGCTTCGCCCGAGGACCGACGCGACGACGACAACCAGAAGGAGGTAGGGGATCGAGAGTACGAGATTTGTTACTGCCATGATCGCGCTGTCCGTCCGTCCGCCCATGTATCCTGCGGTCATGCCGAACACGAGGCCAATTGATGACGCAATGAGCACGCCGAAGAATCCCACCGTGAGCGACACGCGCGTGCCGACGAGAATTCGACTGAGCATGTCCCGCCCGAGATTGTCCGTACCCAGAGGATGCTCCATGCTGCCGGAATCGTGCCAGGCGGGTGGCTGCCGGCTACTGCGCAGATTCTGCTGCAGTGGATCGTGTGGTGACAGAGCGGGAGCAGCGAGAGCGAGAAACACGATCAGCACAAACAGGATCAGGCCGAAAAGACCTGCCTTGTCACGGAGAACAATGCGGGCAAGACGCTGCGGTGCCCGGCGTAGATCCTGCCTGTCAAGCGCGTCAATCCTCATAGCGTATCCTCGGATCAATGAGCACGTAGGCTAGATCGGTGAGCAGGTTCAGCAGAACGATGAACGCTGCGCTTACGAACGCAAGCGCCTGTACGAGCGGAAAGTCGCGCGCCTGCACCGCTTCGTTGATCATTCGTCCGACACCGGGCCAGGCGAATATCGTTTCGATATATATCGATCCGCCGAGCAGATATCCGAACTGCACACCGACGATACTTACCAGAGTCACCGATACATTCAGAAAAATATGGTGTGTGTACACCCGGTGATCGAGAAGGCCCTTGCTGTAGGCGGTTCGTACGTAGTCTTCGTTTCGAACCTCGAGTACTGCCGATCGGACAAGTCGTGTGAACTTTCCGAGCGGAAACAGGCCAAGGGCCACCGCAGGAAGGACTATGGAGCTGAATCCGCCTCTGCCGAATGTCGGAAACCACCCGAGCGTGACCGAGAACAGCGAAATCATCATGAGCGCGAGCCAGAAGTTCGGTATTGTCTGGCCAACCAGGCCAACTGCCCTGCAGACAGTGTCCCAGATAGTACCCGGGCGCGAGCCACCGATTACACCGAGCGGAATCGCAACGATCAGCGCAAAAATCAGAGCCGCAAGCGAGAGCTCTATCGTCGCCGGCATGCGTTCCAGGACAATGCGCATGGCCGGTGCCCGATAGTGCAGGGAGCGCCCGAAATCACCCTGCAGAGCGCCGGTCATAAAGTGAAAGAACTGTGCAGGCAGCGGTTCGTTGAAACCCATCGCGTCCCGGAATGCCTCGATATCGGCCGGTGAGGCATCCCGGGGCATCATGATGCGTGCCGGGTCTCCCGTCAGGCGGACCAGAAAGAAGACCAGAATCAGCACCCCGAACATGAGCATAATGGACTGAATCACTCGCGACAGGAGATAGCGCTGCATGTCGGTCTGATTTACCCTCTAGTCGAGGTACGTGAACATCAGAAAGTAGTCTTCAGCAGCCCGTGGTATGTAGTCCCGCACATTGCTTCGAACCGCTTCAAAGGTCTCAGGCACGTACAGATAAATGAACGGAGGGTCATCCTGCATGTAGCGGTGAAGCTCCCGATACAGCGCGGCCCGCTCGTCCTGGTCTATCGTTACCGATATGCGGTCGAGCAGGTCATCGATCACAGGATCGCTCCATGCCGAAAAGCTTGCGTCCCAGCCGCCGAGAGCGCCGCGCAGGCGGGGCAGGGATTCACCCGATCGCTCAGACCAGCTGTCGCCAAACAGCGGAGGAAGCTGTTTTTCCGCTTCGAGATCCCAGAAACGTCCCGACTCGATGATATCGAGTTCGGTTACGATACCCACCTCGGCAAGATAACCCTGCACGGCCTCAGCGACCTGTTCAAAGTTCGTGTAGGCACCCGCAGGAGCGGCAAAACCGATCTCGAATCCGTCGGGATAGCCTGCTTCTGCGAGGAGTTCGCGTGCCCGGTCGGGGTCGAAGGGGAAGGGCTCAACCGAGGGGTCATAGCCCAGGTTCGATGAGGTCATGAGCCCCGTAGCGAGTTGCGCCCGGCCGCCGAACAGGCTGTCGATTATTGCCTGTCGGTCGACCGCGTAGTTCATTGCGCGGCGAACTCGCGGGTCCATGGTCGGTTGGTCGATTCCTGTTGTGAGATTATTGAACGCTATGTAAAACACGCGATCGATAGGGTAGGTGACGACGTCGACGTCGTTTACCCGCTCGAGTGCATCTGCCTGCTCAAAACTCAGGCGATTGACGATATCGATTTCACCCGTCTGTATCGCAGCCATGCGCGTTGATGACTCGGGAATGGGGCGGAACACAACGCGATCAACGAGCGGAAGCCCTTCGCGCCAGTAGCTGTCGTTCCGCTCAAGGACAACACGGTCTTCCCTGACCCACTCGACAAACTGAAATGGACCGGTTCCCACCGGAGCCGCGCCAAAACCGTCGTCGCCTACTTCCTGCGTGTACAGCGGCGGAACCATGTTCCAGTGCTGAGCCATAACGCCAAGGAGCAGGGGGTCGGGTTCTGCGGTCGTAATGCGGACCGTGTACTCGTCGACCCGTTCCACGGATTCCGCGCGAGCCCACCGGTCACTCCATTCGATGTGAGGCTGTATGCCACGTTCCCATGAGTACACGACGGCATCCGCGTTAAACGGCTCGCCGTTGTGAAACTCCACGCCTTCGCGCAGAAAAAAGGTGTACTCGCGCCCGTCTTCAGAGACGTCCCAGCGCTCTGCGAGAGCGGGTTCGATGACGTTCTGTTCATTTGCCCACACAAGACTGTCGAACAACTGCCAGGAAACATTCTGTGCATTCCGTTCTGCAGCAACTGATGCATCCAGCGAGTTGGGGAAAGTCGGGACGGCAACCCGAAGCGTAACAATTTCGGGTTCAGTCGTCTCGGCCTGCCCGCAGGCAAAGAACAGCAAGACCACGGCAGACAACGCGAGAAGCAGTGTCGGCCCCTTCCATTTCGTATGTAGTGTATTCATGTCCTACAACTTATCAGGTTGTATTGTGTCTCGACAAGCTTATGTACGACGTAAGACAGGAGTATTCATGCAAGGCTGACAGGTAAAAAAAAACGGTATGCCTGGACGTCATTCGGCATACCGTTAACGAATTACAGTCTCACAGCGCAGCCTTCGCTGTCTGATTGACCACTTTTTACCGTTAGTATGTGTATCGACCTGGTTACTCATTTTCTTGAGAGAGAAAATCTCTGTGTCTTTCAATGCTTTCAAGAAGGTGGGTGTATATCTGTCTGCTCTTTTCGACGGGATGTAAGGAAGCATCGAGCACGACATCCTCGACCGCGTGCTGTATCAGAAAACCCGCGACATCGCGGGCATCGATACCCATGATCTGCGCGTCGACTTTGTCGAGAACCGTCAGATCGGGCTGTGATCCCGAAAGTTCTTCGAGGGCACTGCCGCACAGGCCTGCCAGGGTCTCAAGCTGCTCAGCCAGACGCGCGAGGCGGTCGCGAATTGTTGCGCGTCGCATGGACTGTTCCACATCGTCCCGCATCAGGTCTTTCGAACGAATCCGCGCATCAATGTCAGGTCGTCGAACCGGTTTTGCGAGGATATCCTCAGGTCGGCTGCACGCCATACCGGGTATGCCGACTGCATTCGGGTTGAGGTTCACGGTTTCTGTCGTGAGGTGCAGGCTCATCTGATTCTCGAACCACCAGTGATACACCCTCATGCGTTCGTCGGTGAGCACCTGCGATCCGGTGAAATCCTTTGTGTAGAAGGGAGTACCGCTGTTCAGGTATCTCCATGCCATCGTTTCCGTCGGATACAGACGATCACAGTAGGAGAGGCTTCGCTCCTCGAAAAAACTGCCCCGGAAGTGCGTGTTTCGACCCGGAAAACCGAGGTCGAGACCGGCACAGTAGATCTCGCTGACACCAAGATGTCGCGCGAAATCCCATGCCGTCGTACTGACCGACCCGCCGGCTCCCAGACTTCCGAACTCGCCAAGGTTCTCTTCGAGGTAGCGCCCGAGCGGAAACAGGGATGAGCACATATAGGTCTGTGAGCCAAGGAGACGGAACACGCGGGGATGGGTTGAACTCTCTGAAACCAGCACCGAGTTCGACGCCCGACACAGATCAAGATGTCTCGTGTTCCAGTATTGTGGATCGACGATAATCGTATAATCGGGGTCCACTCCGCTTCTCAGCGCCGCCACGAGACTCGTGTCCACTGCAATAATGAGGCATCGTCCTGCCAGTTCCGGCAGAAGCGGAAGCACTTCGTCAAGACCGGGGCCTCCGGCAAGAACCAGCGCGGGAATACCGCGGAACAGGTCGGCAAGCTCCGCGACCGGACGGGCCCGGGCGAGAACGCCCATATTTGTCACGAGGTTCACGACCCAGCGTCGTCCGAAGCGCTTCAGGGTCGCTCGATTCACGTCACGGCGGCGAAATGTGTCATCAATGACGCGGTCAAGCTGTTCAAACGCGGTCTTGCTTCGCGAATACAGCGAACGGAGTCTCACCGCGTATACCTGCGACCGGTGCATGTTGCGCAAAAGCATCGCCGCATGTTCCGGTGGACACGCGATGAACAGGGACAGCCGGTCCGAACCAAGTACATGCCGTAGATCCCGCCATTTCAGTGTTTCGTGAAACAGGGCTGTATCGGGTTCGTAGACGATGCAGTGTATGTCCTGACAGCTGCGCAGCGCTTCTTCGACGTGATAACCGAGTCCGAAACCGAAGAAAACGATAACGTGTATTCCTTCAGACCGCTTCACGTCCTGAATGATCCTGATCGCCTCGCGATGGGGATCGCGTGCCGAATGCACGTACGTTCCGGAAGCCCTGAGCGATACGACACCGGTTTTTGCGTCGACGGCAAAATCGGCCTCGGTACATGCTCCCGCTCTGCGTACCGCGTCCGCGAGACCGGGGTGCGCGCGGTCGAGAGCTTCCAGGTTCTGGTCACGCATGAGATCGCTATTCGAGTTCAAGACGTACTGTCATTCCGTGTTCAAGTGGTGTGCCGGGAGCCGGAAACTGTCTGACAACCCATCCACTTCCTTCGATCTCGAGACTGATGTCGTCGCGACCGTGTAGCGCGCTCACAACCCTGCGCGGAAGACGGGTCAGGTCCGGCATGACCGAATGCATTTCCGGGAGCGAGGGCAGCTCCCGGACAAGATGCTCCGGAAGCGGAACGGACCGGTCGCCGTCGCGCCGTATTCCGAGGTAGGGAATGAGAAACTCCGCCATTTCGGCTACAACGGGAGCGGCGACCCGTGCGCCCCAGATAAACTCGGCCTGCGGGTTCTCTACAACCATATAGACAATGATCTCCGGGTTTTCTCTCGGAAAGAGCGCGAGCGTCGAGCCAATGAAACGGTCCGACGAGTAGGTCCCTGTCAACGCATCGAAGTACTCGGCCGTACCGGTTTTGGCCGCGATCTCCACACCTTCGATCTGTGCGCGGACGCCGGTGCCGCCGGGCTGGGCTGCACTGTGCAGATAGTCAAGTATAGTCTCCGCCACCGATGGGCTTATGACCTCCCGCACGGGTCTGCGCTCGAACTCCTGCAGAACCGTTCCGTCAGGAGCAATTATTTCACGAACAATCTGCGGGGCGACAAGAACCCCACCGTTCGAGAACGCCGTCGCAGCGGCCGCGATCTGCATGGCTGTTACACCGACTTCCTGGCCAATTGCAATTGTGGGCAGACTTCTTCGTGTCCACCGTTCCGGCGGGTTCATCAGGCCTGCTTCTTCGCCGTTAATGCCGACGTTCGTCGGTTCACCGAATCCGAAGGCCACAAGGCGCGAATACAGGTCCTGCGCCGTGAGATTCTCCGTCGCGTACGCGACGCCGACATTGCTCGACCGAACCATTACCCGGCGCAGGTCCATGGTTCCGTAGTTCTGTATATCGGTGATCGGTCTGTGCGAACCCCAGCTTTCAGGGTGATAGATCCCGTCGGTAACAAAAACATCACCGTCACGGGTTGATCCGAGCTCGAGTGCGCTCGCAAGACTGAAGACCTTGAATACGCTTCCGGGTTCGAAAATCATCGATACCGGACGATTACGGCGCGCGTCGGCGGGAAAGCTTCCGTATGTGTTCGGGTTAAAGGTCGGAGCGGACGAGTAGGCAAGTACTTCACCTGATCGGGCGTCCAGCACGACCATCATCGCCGAGTCTGCTCGTTCACGGGCAAGAGCTTCACGGACGAGTCTGTCCGCAGCCTGCTGTATGTTAATGTCTATCGTGAGAACGACCTGATTACCGTAGAGCATGTCTGCGCGCGGCCTGCCGTCGATCGGGAACAGGTCACGATCCCGCATGAACTCGATTCCGTCGAGCCCGCGGTTTTCCGTTCCTACGAAACCGAGCACGTGAGCCGCGAGATCACCATGGGGATAAGTGCGGGATGCGGCCGGCTCAAGCAGAATTCCGCGCAGACGACCTTCCGCCTGAGCCGCAGTGATCTGGTCGCTGATCCTCTGTGGGACACGTCGCTGAAGATATACGAAGTTTCGCGGTCCGGTCAGAAGATCCAGAATCTCGTCGACCGGACGGTCCATTATTCCGGCCAGTTCGACCGCAGTGGTGTCCGGGTCGCGTACGTAGGGGACCCACGCACTGACGGTGTGCAGCTCCGTCTGCAGAGCGAGTACGCGGCCGTTACGGTCAAGAATCGGGCCCCGTTCCACGCCGATCCCCCGACTTCCGACCGGACGCTCCGCATCGGGTCGGAAAACCATGATATCTGCGTATCCAGCGACCAGGCTGACCGAGAAAACGAGGGTCATGCCCGCGGCAATGATGATTCGTCGACGGTTTTTTGAGCTCTGTTCCATGATGCCTTCGCTATGAGTGTCGGTCAAAACGTGACAACTCTTCCCCGAATGTCATCAATTTTCACGAACCCGTAGTGTCGTGAGTCAACCGATACCCTCGGGTTATCTCCAAGGACGAAATACGCTCCGTCCGGTATCGTCGAATGACCCTGTATTCGGTCAATGCCATCGATATCCATTATAATGGCGCTTGTACCGATGCGCATCGTGCCGTTCACGATCGTAATTCTGTCGCCGGACACCGCAATAACCCGTTTTACGACGATGGAACCGTCGAGCGGACTTCTGAGTACAACGATATCACCTGCCACCGGTTCACGCCAGCGTGTGAGATAATTTGATCCAAACGGAGTGCTGAGACCGTATGAGAGCCGGTTCACGAGCAGCGTCGAGCCTGCGGCTATCGATGGCTCCATGCTTGAACCTTCTACGCGCACAATCTCAAAGGCAAAACCCCGAAGCAGCAGGAGAAAGAGAATTGCCGGCAGAAATATGTAGACAGGTGAGAAATCGTCATCACTCTCGACAGGACTTTGTTTGACCACAGATGAAACGCACTATAATATGCGCTCGGGTTCATGTCGATATGAGTATGGTATGGAATCAGTCATCAACAGGCAGTCGCTTACCAGGCGCTCTTCCTCCGGCCTCTATGGACGCGGTCGCATGAGTTCCCTCGAAAATTCCGGTACCTTTCTTACACGGGTACGCGAGGCGGGTACGCGAAGGATTCCGTTGAACCCCCCGGTTACGTTTCGATCAACCCGATCAACACCGACTGTCCCGCCGAAGGCCGGTTTACTGAGCCGCCTCGAGCAGTCCAGGACATCGCGCAGCCGGAACTCGCTGCTCAGACGGGTGCGCCGGCAGCAGTTGCAATCAGATGCAGCGCAGGCCGTTCCGTTCCGGGTTACCAGTCGTACGGCCGGAGTCTCTGCTCTGAACGTCGTCGTGATACCGCTCTACAGTGCGTTTAACACCGTATATCGCGCGGTGTATGGATTGACTGCCGAAATTCTGCAACTTCCCCAGCGCATCCTCGTCACTGATGATGGAGAACTCGCACCAATTGATCAGGGTTTTATCGCTGCCGGCATGCTGTTTGTCGTCGCCAGCCTTGCGATCCTGTCGACGCCCGTCGTGCAGGATGTCATGAGATACGATCCGTTCCCGGCGAGTATCTCTCTGGATCATTCGCGGCTTGCCGACCCCCTGGAGCGGTCTGAAAGTCAGCGCAGTGGTTTCCATCTTGACGGCCCGGAAGTTGAACTTGATGTCTCCCGTTTTCAGCGTCTGACCTTTCAGGAACACACGGTGGCCCCGGGTGAAACGATCTCGGGAATCGCGGCGCGCTACGGTATCACGATGGATACACTTGTCAGTTTCAACCAGATCAGCGACAGTCGCCGGGTGCAGGTCGGATCCCGATTCCAGATTCCGAGCAGGAGTGGTCTTCGACATATTGTCCGTACCGGCGAGAGTCTCGGCAGCATCGCTGCATCGTACGGAGCCGAGGTCTCGGCGATTCTCGACGCGAACGACCTTGTCACCGACACCGTTACCGTCGGTCAGGAACTGTTTATTCCCGAAGCCCGCATGCGAAACACCGAGCTCCGGTTGATTCTTGGCGAACTGTTTATCATGCCTACGACCGGGCGAGTGACGTCCGGCTTCGGGTATCGCCCCGATCCATTCACGGGTCGGCGCAGCTTTCACAACGGGATAGACTGGGCCGGGCCGCGGGGTACCCCAATCGTTGCATCCATGGCCGGGCGCGTCGTCGAATCTGGCGTGCACAGCATATACGGCAATTATGTCGTCATACAGCATCCCGAAGGGTTTCAGTCGCTGTACGCGCACATGGAGCGGGTCACGGTGAACCGTGGCCAGACGGTAAACCAGAGGCAGCAGATAGGATCTATGGGCTCAACGGGTCGAAGCACCGGAAGCCATCTGCATTTCAGCCTATTCCGCAACGGTCAGGCCGTGGACCCCTTGCGGCACATTCATCGATAGATGCGCGCTGGAGCGCCCGGGCGTTTCGGGTCAGCGTCCGTGACAGTGCTTGTATTTCTTACCGCTCCCACAGGGGCAGGGCTCATTTCTGCCGACTTTCGGAATGGAACGCTGCACGGTTGCTGTAGGTGAGCCCGCGGTGTTCGGTCTCTGTCGGGCCGAGGGACTCGTTCCGCCCCCGGCGCCGGCAAAGCCTTCAATTGATCCATGCTGTTCCTGCATCGCCGACGCACCGGCGGCCTGACGTTCACGCGGCCTGAAGCCTTCCGGTTTGACCAGGAAGAACTTTCGTGCGATTGCGACCCTGATATCGAAGAGCATTTCATCAAAAATCTGAAAGCCTTCCAGCTTGTACTCGAGCAGCGGGTTTTTCTGGCCGTACTGTCTCAGATATACCGCCTCCCGAAGCGATTCAAGGTTCTCCAGATGGTCCTGCCAGCGCGCGTCGATATTTCTGAGATACTCGTACCGAACCGCGAAATTGAACAGCTCTGTTCCTGCCGCGTCCATACGGGCATCGAGTTCCTGATGAACAAGCTTCATGATCCGGTCTCTGATTGAGTCTTCACCTTCGACAGAACCGTCGCCATCAGCCCAGTTCTCGGGCATGAAATAGAGTCGTTCCTTCAGATGAGCAATAAGGTCGTTTTCCAGGGTTCGTTCATCCGACCCTTGAGTCCGGGCAGACTGAAGAAAATCGTCGATCACGTCTTCGGCGGTAGATACGAGGCGACCCTTGAGATCCGAATCTGTCAGGATCGTGTCACGCTGCCCGTAGATGTACTTCCGCTGCTCGTTTACTACGTCGTCGTACTCGAGAAGATGCTTGCGGATATCGAAGTTCCGCTCTTCGACCTTGCTTTGTGCCCGTTCAATGCTCTTGTTAATGAGTGGACTGTTGATGGGCTCGCCCGGCTTCATGCCGACACGAGACATCATTTTCTTGAGCGTTCCCTGACCGCCACCGAACAGTCTCATCAGGTCATCGTCCATGCTCAGGAAGAAACGGCTGCGGCCGGGATCACCCTGGCGGCCGCTTCGTCCTCGCAGCTGGTTATCGATGCGTCGACTCTCGTGGCGCTCTGTACCGAGCACGTACAGTCCGCCCAGATCCTTGATTTCCTGGTACTGAGCCTCCCACCTGGCACGTTCGACGCGATACGCTTCCTGAAACTCTTCTTCTGATGCTTCGGTACCTGCCCGTCTGCGGGCCCGAAACTCGGGATTGCCGCCGAGTTTAATGTCCGTTCCGCGGCCCGCCATGTTCGTCGCGATCGTGATCGAGCCCTTTGCGCCTGCTTCTGCAATAATCATGGCTTCGCGCGCGTGGTTCTTTGCGTTGAGAACCTCGTGGGGAACGCCTTTGCGGTGCAGCAGCTGCGAGAGTTGCTCGCTTCGCTCTATGCTCGCGGTACCACAGAGGATGGGCTGGCCGATCGCGTGGACTTCGGCAATTTCGTCGCCGATCGCCTCATACTTGTCCGATTCGTTAAGAAAGATAACGTCATCTTCATCTTTGCGGGCAACGGGGAGATTGGTCGGAACGACGATGACCTCAAGACCATAAATCTTTCCGAACTCCTTCTCCTCGGTGGCAGCGGTACCGGTCATGCCGCTGAGCTTGGTATACATGCGGAAGAAATTCTGGAACGTGATCGTGGCGAGCGTTCTGTTTCGCTGCTTGACCCGTATTCCTTCCTTCGCCTCGATAGCCTGATGGAGCCCGTCCGAGTATCGGCGTCCGTAAAGAATACGCCCGGTAAACTCATCGACAATCTCGACTTTTCCGTCCTGGACGACATAGTCGGTATCCTTCCTGAAGAGTTTGTGCGCGCGCAGGGCCTGTGTGGCGTAGTGAATGTATTCGAAGTTTTCGTCGTCAAAGAGCGACGAGCTTATAATTTTGCTCGTCTTCAGGAGCTCTTCGAGATGGTTCAGACCCTCGTCGGTGAAAGAGACCCGTTTGTTTTTCTCCTCCGCCTTGTAATCCCCCTGAGCGTCGTCCGGGTATTCGCCGGTGGAGGGATCGACCGCACATTCCGAGAGTTCCCCTATAATGCGGTTGACATTCATGAACTGTCGGGTGTCGTCTTCAGCGGTACCACTGATGATCAGCGGTGTCCGGGCCTCGTCAATGAGGATGGAGTCGATTTCGTCGACGATGCAGAAGTTATGACCCCGTTGCACTTTGTGATCGAGTGTCATCTGCATGTTGTCACGGAGATAGTCGAAGCCGAATTCGTTGTTCGTACCGTAGGTAATGTCTCTCTGATACGCCTGTTTGCGCTTCTCGTGATCTATACCCGCGGCGATGTACCCGACGCTGACGCCGAGATACTCGTAGACCGGGCCCATCCAACCTGCGTCGCGCTCAGCGAGATAGTCGTTCACGGTGATCAGGTGCACGCCCTTACCCGTGAGACTGTTCAGATATGCGGCAGTAACGGATGACACGGTTTTACCCTCACCGGTTTTCATTTCCATGATTTTGCCCTGATGCAGGACAATACCGCCGAGGAGCTGCACGTCAAATAGCCGTTCTCCGAGAACTCTCCGGGCGGCTTCGCGTACCATTGCAAAAGCCTGCGGGAGAATGTCGTCGAGACTGTGAGTGCCGCTGTGTACCTCCGAGCGCATGCGCTCTGTTTCAGCCAGAAAATCTGCCTGCGAGAGCGACATGGCCCATGGTTCGCGTTTATTGATTTCGAGAAGGAGTGGTGTAAGACGCTTCAGGTCTGATTCGTGCTTGGAGCCGAAGACCGCGTCGATGAGGCGAGAGATCATCCGCTCACTGTATAGCTCTCGCGATGTGGGGTCAAGATTGACACTTAATCACGAAGCTCGCTACGCTCGGCAGCAATGAAGCGTTATTTGCCTGTCGTATTGATCCTGCTTCTTCTGTCCGCCTGTGAACCCGATCTTCCGAGAACGCTCGAGCGGGAGGTGCTGTTCTCGCTTGAAATCGGGAAAGGATCGGAGCAGATTGATCTTCTTCAGGCCCAGGCAGGGCACCATTTCCGTAATCGCATCGAAAGTCGCGAGGGACGGATTTTTCTGTCGAATGGTCAGGCGTCGAAGCTCATGGAGTTCACCGGTTTCGGTGATCTGCTTTGGATGGCATACGATCCTGCTCTGAATCCGGAAAGTCTTCTACCGGAGCAGGGCGGCATGCAGGGTGCGACACGCTCGTCGCTGGCTCTGGATTTCGAGAATCTCGGTGAGATTGCTGTCGGAACAGACCGTACGATTCTCGTCGAAGAGCAGATGGAGTCTGAAGGGATCTGGGACGATGACTTTGGCGTGCGGCTTCGATCCCGGGTGCTTCGGTTCTCCGGCGGGATGTTCCGGGATACCCTGGGGCAGGAAGGTCCTGGTGGTACACGCTTTCCCCGAATAGAGAACATGCATATCCGCCCGGATGGAGACATTGTCGTCGTTACGCGTATTCGGGACGGACGGGTGGTCTTCTGGTACAACTCGGACGGCGCGCTGGTCTACGAGGCGAGAATACAGAACGACCGGCTTCCTGTCCCGGATCGCGATAATCTGCTGCCGGTGCTCGAGACGATTGTCCCGGATCCGGTAAGAGATGTTCTGCATCTCAAACTCGACTACTACGAGCATACCGGATCTGACCTTGGCGGACGCGATGTCACCAATACCTTCAGCATGATGTATCAGCTCGATCTTCAGCGTTCTGTGTACACCGATCCGATCGAGATCCCCCGTCTGACAACGGTTGTTCGGAGTTTTCCGGCATTCGAAGATGAAGAGGTACAGCACCTGTACCGTCTGGTGGGAACGGGTCCGGCCGGGCACCTGTTTCTGATCGCACGAACTGACTCGGCCGATCACGTGCTCCTGATTCTTGACCCCGATGGATCTGTTGTGGCGCGTCGTGGCCTTCAGATCGAGGACGAGACGGTTACCGAGAAGTATCTATCGGTGTCATCAGAAGGGATACTGGTGGGACTCATAGGAAGGTCTGACCGTGCCGATGTTGTCTGGTGGAGGACGGACCGTCTGATCGGACGGGGTGCATTGTGAGCTAGGTATGGAATATCTCGTCAGTTCGGCTGAAATGACACGTCTCGACGAAAGCGCGCGCGAACGCTATGGAATTCCCGGCATCGTACTCATGGAGCACGCAGCCCTGCAGGCCTGGCGGTCGATTGCAGCCCTCAAGCCGGCACGTGTGTCAGTCGTAGCCGGTCCAGGCAACAACGGTGGCGACGGACTCGCGCTTGCCCGCATTGCACACGTTTCCGGTCGGTGCGAGGTGTGTGTGATAGAAGCCGGCTGTGAGCGCGCCGATCCCGGGTCGCCGGCTGGGGTACACTATAGAAGCTGCCGGGAACTCGGTATCCGTCTGATACCGTTTCGTGACGCCGAACGCGATGCACGTAGCTGCATGTGCGAATCCGACATTGTCGTGGACGCGATCCTGGGTACGGGGCTCACCAGTGCCGTACGCGAAGTGGTTCGGCAGCTTATCGACGTAATATCCTGTGCGCGGACGGCGGGAGCAGAGGTGGTAAGCCTCGACATGCCGAGCGGTCTCAGGGATCGAGCGTCTGCTCCGGAAGACAGCGTCGCTGCGGATCGCACCCTGACCTTCGGATGGGCCAAGCACATACTGTATACCCCGTGGGGCCGATCGCGATCGGGAGACATCATCAGTCTCGATATCGGGTTTCCACAGCAGCTCGAGGCAGATCTGTCCGAACCGCGCGTCGTCCTCGCGGCTCACGAAGACCTTGGCGATTTCCTGAGTACCGTGCCTCAGTCTGCTCACAAAGGTGTCCGGGGGCATGTTGCGGTCTGTGCTGGTTCTGTTGGTATGACCGGGGCTGCTCGACTGTGTTGTGAGGCGGCCATACGGTCGCGCGCTGCCCTTGTCACGCTCGTATCCGAGACCATACCGGAGGGGCTTTCGGCATCGATCATGACCCGCTTTGCACCGGATCTGCCTGAAGGGATGAACGGGGTGACCCGGAGCATCGATGCTCTGCTGATCGGACCGGGGTGGGGATGCGATGTGGCGCGTGCGAACACGCTCCTCAAGCTGCTGACCTGTGCCCGCCGGGGCGTCATTGACGCCGACGGGCTGGCGGCGCTCAAAGACGCCGGTCGTATGCAACTCGGAGACTGGGTTCTGACCCCGCACCCGGCAGAGGCGGCCCGTCTCGCAGACTGCTCGACGGACGAGGTCCTTGTCGATCCCCTGCGGATCGGCGGGTTTCTTGCTTCGCAGTACGGGTGTACTGTTGTCATAAAGGCCGAGACGACACACGTCATCGCCGCGGATGGCCGGGTCGTCGTCGTCGACGGTCATATTGCCGCGCTTGCCTGTGGCGGAAGCGGCGATGTGCTCGCCGGTGTCATCGCGGGCATCCTCGCCGCAGGGGGATCATCCTTCGACGCGGCTGTCGCAGGCGTACTCGCGCACGCGGAGGCGGGTCGCAGACTCTTTCGCAGTCGCGGCTGGTTTGCCGCCGATGAGCTTCCCGGTGAGATTTCGCGGGTGCTCGCAGGTGTGTCGGAAGGGGAGCAGGGAAATCATGGACCGACAGCCACGGAATGAAGGTGAACTGCACTTCCATTACAATCGCGACGAGCGTCTCGCACAGGCTGAACGTCGTCCGCGCTTTATCACGAAGGGAAGCATATTCCGGAGAAATCGCAGCCTGCTCATTATCCTGCTGGACATCCTCCTTCTGCTGATCGTCT
>SKXQ01000102.1 GCA_007128315.1 Spirochaetaceae bacterium
ACCGTTTGAAGGCTACTACTTTACCGGCGACGGCTGTCGCCGCGACGAAGACGGGTACTACTGGATCACCGGACGCGTGGACGACGTAATTAATGTAAGTGGTCATCGCATGGGGACCGCCGAGGTCGAGTCAGCGCTCGTCAACCATCCCGCGTGCGCCGAAGCGGCAGTGGTCGGCTTTCCGCACGAGATCAAGGGGCAGGGCATCTTCGCCTATGTGGTGCTTGCATCCGGCTGGGAAGACACCGCGGAGCTCGTCGGCGAACTCCGCGGAGAAGTGCGGACGCGTATAGGCCCCATCGCCACGCCCGATCACATACTCGTCGCACCCGGGCTGCCGAAAACACGATCGGGAAAGATCATGCGGCGCATCCTGCGGAAGATCGGCGAGCGAAAGACCGACGAACTCGGGGATACGAGTACGCTCGCTGACCCGAGCGTTGTCGAGACCATAATTGAAGCCCGCATGAAACTACCGGACGATTGCGTGACGCTGCAGGGGTGCTTTGATTAGGGGGGAGTAAGCCCGTACGCCACCTGCCGGTACAACAGCAGCACCCGCTTCTCGACCGCGTCTTCGGCCACAAGCGTAAGCCCCAGCCGTTCAAAAGACCGGCGCCACTCGGCGTCGGTGCGGTTCGAATGCGGGTGGTCTCGGAACTCGAGGTTGAAGAGGCTGTCGGTGAAGAAGGTCATGTATTTCTGCAGGGTGTTTGTGTACACATCTTCTATGATAATGATGCGCCTGGCCACGCGGGCCGCTTCCCTGAGCACCGCGTCCGGGTCCGGGGTGTGGTGGAGTACCGTCAGCAGAAGCGCGCAGTCGAATGCCTTGTCGGGAAAGGGAATTTTCCTCCCGTCGTAGACGACCGGGGCAAGCTCTCGCTCCATGCTCCGGTCGCGCACGTCAAGTGGGGTCACCTCAAAGCCACGCTCTCGAAGTATCGACGTTACTACCCCACGCCCGGAGCCTATGTCGAGAATGCTGCCGGCGTCGGGCAGTAAATGACTTATATGACTGATCTTGCCGCGCGCCCACGCGAGCGACAGACGGTGGCCCAGAGATGGCATGCCGACAGTCTCTACACGGGTGTCAAAACAGTCAACAAAGCGCATCTCTTATTTGACTAGTCAGACTAGTGCGGGTAGACTACTCGTGACGAGGAGGTCGAAACATGCAGTCGTGGTCGCTTCAGGATGCAAAAGCGCGTTTCAGCGAACTGGTAAACACGGCGGTGAATGAGGGCGCGCAGATCGTTACGCGTCACGGAAAGGACGTCGTGGCCGTCATTCCGGTTCGCGAATACACGGGTCTTCTTGGTCGCCAGACGGGCCTGCGAGACTTTTTCGCACGTGCTCCTCGAATAGACCTTGATATTCAGCGTGATCAGTCTGAGGGAAGGAACATCGACTTGTGATTCTCCTTGATACCTGTGTAATTTCCGAGACGCTCAGGCCCGAGCCCTGCGCACAGGTTCTTGACTGGATCGACCAGCTCAACGAGTCACGTGTTTACCTGCCGGCGCTTGTCGTCGGGGAGCTGCACAAAGGGGTGCACCTTCTACCGGAAAGTCCGAAGCAGCAGGCACTCCGGGTCTGGCTCGAGCAGCTCGAAGCCCGGTTCGAAGGACGAATACTTCCGATTGATCACGCGGTAAGTACACGGTGGGGACTCCTGACAGCGGACCTGAAGCGACGCGGCAGACCTGTGCCCGCAATAGATCTCATGCTTGCGGCGCTCGCGTTACATCACTCTGCTATACTTGCAACGCGAAACACGTCTCATTTTGCAGCGACCGGTGCAGATCTCGTGAACCCGTGGGAGTATGGGGCGTGAGCCGGCGGTCATAACTCGAGGACTTACTCCTCCGGAAGCTGGTGTACCAGCAGACCATCCACGCAATCGAAATGGGTATCGAAACTCAACAGATGGGCGCCGTGTTCCATGCACGACGCGGCGATCCACACGTCGTTTATGGGAATGGGCTTTCCACGGCGGCGCAGACTCCGCTTGATCTCGGCAAACCACTCCGCAGTCGCGTCGGTAACCGGCACGCACACCGTACGCGGTTTTTCGCGAAACTGCCCGAGGACTCTACGGTTTTCCAGATTTCTGCTTCCACCCAGGAATCCGTCGTAGAGCTCCCCGATCACGACTGCAGAGAGAAGAACGGCCTCGCTTGATGCGAGCAGTTCTGCGACCCGTGAATCTCCGGCCATGAGCGCCGCATAGGCGTTTGTGTCCAGCAGAGTCCTGCTCATTCTTTCCAGTCCTCTGGATCAACGCGTTCAAGCTCCCTCTGGCTCTCGGCGAACTCAGCCGCCTCTGCCGCAGTCCATACACCGCAGAACTCACGATAGTCGTCTGCGTAGGAGCCCCCCACCGGTAGCCCCATCTCCTTCGAGAGAATTTCCTTAATGAGCTGGTTCTTGCTCCTGTTCCGCCGCCGGGATTCGTCTGTCAGTCGCTCGTTCAGTCTACGGTCTATGTCGTGAATGGTAATCGACGCCATGATTTACCTCATGGTTCAATTAAACCGAACGATGGTTCGGATGTCAACGACACGTCGGCCGACCAGTCGAGTGAAATTGACCGGTCAGGTACGTGCGTATAGATTGATCCCGGAGGCGCAGCATGTACACACTCGGTGCAGATCTCGTGAAATCCTGCGGGTATGGGGCATGAGCTCCGTGAACCCTGTACCACTCGTCGCCCTGCTTCGCGGCATTAACGTCGGCGGCAAGAACAAGCTTAACATGAAAGAGCTCAAAGCTGCCTTCGAACGTGCTGGTCTTCAGCAGGTGTCTATCTATATAAACTCGGGGAACATACTGTTTCAGATCGAAGCTGATGATGATTCACTCGTCGTCGGTGCTGAATCGTCAGGGTATCAGGCGCTTGCCACCAGCCTCGAGGGCGTAATCCGCGCCGACTTTGGTCTCGACGTTCCAGTCGTACTCCGCGATCTCGAACAGTACCGCCTCGTGATCGAAGCACTGCCTTCAGACTGGACAAACGACTCCGAACACAAGAGCGACGTCATGTTCCTCTGGGACGAAGTCGACAACCCGGACATACTCGACTCCCTGCCGATACGGCCCGACATTGACACCGTGCTCTACGCACCCGGAGCCGTGCTGTGGACGGTGCCCAAACGCGTGGTAACAAAAAGCGGCCTCATGAAACTCGCCGGAACCGAGCTCTACCGGCGCATGACCGTGCGCAACGTGAACACCACGCGGAAGCTCTGGGAGCTCATGCAAGATATGGTTGACTAAGTTCAAGACGGTGGTTCACTATTTCCCTGTGAAAACGGTAAACGTCCACGAAGCAAAGACCACGTTGTCAGCTCTTCTTGAGCGGGCGCACAACGGCGAAGAAATTATTCTCGCGAAAGCCGGAAAACCCTATGCTCGCCTTGTACCGCTTGCTGAACCTCAAGATCGCGTGCCGGGTCGTTACGTCGAGGAGGTACCGGATTCGTTTTTTGATCCGCTTCCGGAAAGCGAGATGGAGGCATGGGAGACGTGACCGTTCTGGTCGATACGCACGCGCTGCTATGGTGGTGGGCGCAACCCGATAAGCTTTCTCCCCGTGTGCACGCGCTTATCCGCGATCCGTCGAACCGGGTATGGGTCAGCGCCGCATCTTCGTGGGAGATTGCAACGAAATATCGAATCGGAAAACTGCCGTCTGGTGGACGAATTGCTCAGGA
Source organism: Spirochaetaceae bacterium (assembly GCA_007128315.1). Classification (GTDB taxonomy): domain Bacteria; phylum Spirochaetota; class Spirochaetia; order DSM-27196; family SKKC01; genus SKKC01. Next base: position 3,717 of record SKXQ01000102.1, read on the forward strand.
CTGGTCACGGCGAATACTGAGCGACGGATTCATAGAACTCGATATCACTCCGGCGCACGCCCTGAAAGCGGGATTACTTCCCGGAAAACATCGGGATCCGTTCGACCGGATGCTCGCTGCGCAAAGTCTTCTCGAAGGTGTTGGTATCCTGAGCATAGATCCCGCGCTCAGCGATCTTGGCGCGGAGCGTATCTGGGAGTAGTCTTGCCCGCGGCATCGAGCATGCGCATGGTGTACTCGTACCCGCGCTCTTCTATCTCTGCACATTTCTTGAAGTCCAGTATGCCTATGTCACCGACCGGTGGGGTCAGCGCGAGGTCCGAGATCTCGCGTACCTGCGTGGCGGCTATCCGGCTGCCAGCGCTCACTGAGGCGTTGAGGATCGTACCGATGCCGGGGACTCGCTCCGGGGCGGGCGGGGCGTCCGCTGCCAAACGGCCAGCGGGAGCACGCCTGCGTTTCTTCAGAATCGATGTCCACGGGGACGGGTAGCGTCTGGATGACACCGAGACGTAGTCAAGCAGGCTGACGTCGCACGAGATCAGGTAGGCGGATTCGTTTCGAATAAGGTCCCCGGGCAGGTTGTTCATGACGCCGCCGTCGACGTGTATCTCGCCGTCGTAAATGACCGGGACGGTAATCCCCGGAATCGCGGTTGTCGCGAGAATCGCCTTCGAGAGACTTCCCGACCGGTGTACCGCCAGAGTCTGCGTGCTTATGTTGCTCGACGTGCATACGAAGGGTACCCAGAGGTCTTCAATCTGATGTCGGCCGAATGTGCGCAGAGACGCGAGTTCGGCTTTCTTTCCCCGAAGCAGGCTGTACCTGGGCAGGGTGTATTCGTTGAAGGGATTCAGATCGACAAACATGGCCCGGATCTGTTCGAGCATTCGTTGGGTCGTATACCCGGCGCCGTAGAGCGCTGCGACAATCGCTCCCATACTCGTGCCTGCGACCGTATCGACGGGAATGCCGCGTTCGCCGAGTGCGCGAATGACGCCGACATGGGCAACGCCGCGTGCACCGCCACCGCCGAGAGCGAGGCCGACCCCGCGTCCGGTGAGCAGGCGTGCGACCCGGGCCATGTCCGCGGCCGATCCGTCCCGCACGTGGTAATGAGCGATCGCGGTGCGAGCCGCAAGGAACCGGGCCGTAAACCGGGGCACTTCAAGGTCTGAGTCGTGGAGAAGAATCAGCCGGCTGATCGGTGGAGTGGTGTGCAGGTCTGACGCAGGAGTGGTACCCGTGGATTCTTCGCCTCCGGGGTCGTTCCGGGCATCTGCAAGGAGAAGAACTTCGTCCGAGCGCTTCATGCACAGCTCGAACCACGACGAATCGGTGGTATCCGGCAGAAAGAATACGACGTCGTTGCGGGCTTCGATTTCGTCTATCCAGGACTCGAGCGCGAGCCGCGCGGCATCGGTCGCGCTGCGTCGGAACGTACGCTCTATGGTCGTCGGCGAGATAACGGTGGCGCGCACGTCACTGGGCATCGCCTCGATAATGGCGCGAGTCATACGTTCCGGGTTAATTGTGTCACCGCCCGCGTTGCATGCGTCGAGTACTACGTAGCTGCGGCAGTGTGTCGCAGCTGCGTTGGATTGCCCGCTGACCGAGCGGAAGCGGTTCACGAGGACGCGGGTAATTCCCAGGAGAATATCCGGATACTGGAGGCTGAGCTTCTCGAACGCGTTGCGTGACAGGGACACAAGCTCGCTGTGTCGCCCCGCACGAATCGAGGCGCCACGCGCGTCTCCCGCGAGCAGCGCCATTTCTCCGATCGGCTGGCCCCGCTGCAGGTGTGCAACGACGCGCCCCGGACCGTCAGCATCGTCAGTGACGACCTCGAGGGAACCGCTGACGACGAGGTACAGCGAATCCCCCGGGTCACCCGCGCGAAACAGGTAATCGTTTCGTTCGAGCTGATGAAACTCGAGTTGTTCGAGGATGTAATGCAGGGCCTCGATGGAGAGACCGCCGAAGAGACTTTGCACCGCCTGCGTAATACGATTGCGTTTCAGGCGTTCGTGAATAATCGTCTCGAGAGCAGCCGTCAGAGCGAGCGATGACTCGACCAGTTCGCTGAAATCCGTGCTGTCGAAACGGGCGACGGTTGTGTGTTCGATCGCGCGGACCATTGCGCTTCGCTTTCCGCCGAGCAGGAGGGCGATCTCGCCGACTGGTTCGCCTGGTTTTATGACGCCGAGTCGGTCGGTCGTTTCCGGTCGCGACCCGTCGACCGCCTCGAGAGAGCCTTCAAGGACGACGCACATGAAGGTTGCTTCATCATCCTGCTGAAAGAGCACTTCATTCGGTTCGAGCTGAAACAGGTCCGCCTGTTGAGTGAGCCGCTCCGCGGTGGAAGCGTCAATGTCCCGGAAAAGGCCTGAAGATCGCAATGTTGCATCGTGGCTCACGAAGCTACTCTACGAGGCCGCCGCACTGCGGTCAAGCGTCGGGAATGTCGGAAGTTGCGCCTATGTGAGTGTAATATCAAACAG
>SKXQ01000010.1 GCA_007128315.1 Spirochaetaceae bacterium
ATCGCTCGCTAATAGAAAAGCCCCACTTTATGTGGGGCTTTTCTGTTATACAGATGGGAATCGAACCGTATCGCGGGCGTACCGCAGTGAAGCGAGGAACGCTCCGCAACGGCGCGAGCGGAAGCGAGCGCACCTCGACAGGGATGTCGAGGTAGCAGCGAGGGCGGCCTGAGGGGGCAGAGCAGGAAGCTCTGCTCCGAGGGGATTCCCATCGCTCGCCTTACTTTCGAAAAAAGGTCAGAAACGCACCCGCGACGATCGATGCTGCACCGCCGATCAGAAACCACATGGTCTCATCACGAAATCGTCCGCTGAAGGTTCGTACCAGCTGATCCCCGACTGACTGCGATGCCTGATAGCCGAAGTATACGAGTATGCCGCCGATTACAAGCAATACTATTCCCGCAATTTTACTGTTTGTCATGTGAATCTCCTTCCGTTCATTATACCGCAAATTCGGAGTCGGCACATGACACGCGTGCTGAGCGAACGGGAATTACTGTGCACCGGCGAACTGCGAGCTTCCGCTGAGGACCGCATCGATTACGACCTCAGTTTCAACTGCTGCGACCTGCATGATCTCGCTGATAACTCCGCCGAACGGGCGTGCCATGAGATCGGAGTTCATCCGGGCAATGTATACGCTTCCATCACTTTTCTCGTACACCGACACCCGGCACGGCATGAGCGGCGAGACGATTCGTTCATCGTCCAGAGCAAGGATCTCGGCCGAATACTGAGATGAGCACAGCTCGTAAATTCTAACGGCGGCTACGTCGTGTCCGTGTCCGGCGAGTATTTCCTGCATGTCATGTACCTGAAGCACCGACCAGCCACCTGCGGCAACCTCTCCCTCGAATACACGAACCGTCGTTTCGAAGTCATACGGGCTCTCATCTTCGAGCATCATGATCGATGGGGCAGAGGACCACAGCACGACTCCCGTGAGCAGTATGCCAGCGACAAATGCGATCGAAGCGGAAATAACAATTTTCCTGTTCATGTGAACACTCCTTTCCTGTTGTTTAAAACCAATATATACATAATATAATATATAGGCAAGTGTCATCACCAGGTGACGTGGTGTTTCATGCCGGATACGATGTGTGGCAGACTCTTGTAATCACATGAACGGGGAAACCATTGCCAATGAAGCGCGCTATTGAAACGACCATGATCCCGAAGCTGACCTGGAGGAGTTTTCTCCGGGATGTGCTTATCTGTTCGCTTGGAGCATACGGAGGCCCTGAGGCGCATTTCGGTGTGTTTCTGGATCAGATGGTCGTAAAACGGAAGTACCTCACCGAGCAGGATCTCGTAGAGCTTCTCGCACTCTGCAGTATCCTGCCCGGACCAACGAGTACGCAGACCATGGTTTCGATCGGATACAAGATGGGCGGACCGGTTCTTGCCTTTCTGACCATGCTGGTATGGTCCCTGCCTGTGCTTGTAGTCATGACCGTGCTGTCGTTTCTGTATCAATTCCTCAATCTGAGGGAGATCTCCCTCGATGTCTTGCGGTTCATAGGGCCGATGGCGGTCGGGTTCATTATTCTCGCGGTGTACAGAATCGGCAGAAAGGTCGTAATCGACCGTCTGACCGCGGTGCTGCTGGTTTTTGCTGCCGTGTTAACGTACTTCATTCGTGCACCGTGGATGTTTCCCGTGGTGCTTGTCGCCGGGGGAATCGTCAGTATTGCCGCATCAGGCCAGCGCGATATCTGGCATCGGGTGGCGATGAATCCTCCGTGGCGATACCTTGCTGTGTTCGTTATCCTGGCGTTCGGGGGCATAGCGGCGAGTCTTTTCCTGCAGAGCCGCCTCGTGCAGATCTCGGAAATGTTCTATCGATTCGGATACCTCGTTTTCGGTGGAGGTCAGGTGGTTGTGCCTGTTATGCACGCCGAGCTTGTGGAGGTGCGCGGGTATCTCACGACCCCTGAGTTTCTGACCGGTTATGGACTCGTACAGGGGCTGCCGGGGCCTATGTTCAGTTTTGCCGCGTACGCAGGGGGTATGGCCGCGCGCGGCCACGGAGCCGTGTATCAGGTAGTCGGTGCCGTGGCGAGTGGAATCGGCATATTTCTTCCCGGGCTGCTGTTGATCTACTTCGTCTACCCGGTCTGGGAGGCACTGAAGCAGATACCCGCAATCAGGATCGCGCTCAAAGGTGTCGGTGCTGTTGCTGGAGGGCTCATTGCGGTCGCCGCGGTCATCCTTGCTCAGGCATCGGGGTTTACGCTTCTGAATACGGCGGTATCGATCGCGACGATCCTACTGCTGGCAAGCCGGAAGATCCCTGCACCTCTGATAGTGCTCGCCGCGCTGATCCTCGGCTTCATACTGTAAGAGTTACGCTTGACGCGGCATTTCAATCAGACGGAAAATGCCGCGATGATCTACTCCAGACCAGAAACGCTTGGCGTATGCACCTATCCGTCACCGATACAGAATCGCAGGCAGTTTGTCACCAATGACACCTGGGTCCGATACGACGTTGAAGTGAACGGTTCCGGACAGACAGACGCGGTGTCCGAGCCGGATACGGGGCGTCTTTTCGAGAAAGCCGGGCCTCGCGAACAGGTGTTTTTTGATCCTGTGTCGGTGCGTGCGGCTGTCGTCACCTGCGGCGGGCTCGCACCGGGGCTTAATAACGTGATTCGTTCGCTCGTGACCGAGCTTCACTTCCATTACGGCGTCCGCTCCATCCTCGGCATTCCCCGCGGATACCGCGGACTTAACCCGGCGGAAGGGCTTGCGCCACTCGAACTAACGCCGGACATGGTCGATAACATTCACACCGAAGGTGGCACCATACTCGGATCGTCGCGCGGGCGGCAGGATGAGGAGGTCATGCTTGAGTATCTCAAAACGCTCGGCGTGAATCTGTTGTTCTGCATAGGAGGTGACGGTACGCTGCGCGGAGCAGAAAAGATTGCTTCGGCGGCGATTGCCCGAAACGCGCCTCTGGCGGTTATCGGCATCCCCAAGACCATCGACAACGATGTGTACTACTGCGACAGGACCTTCGGCTATTCGACGGCCGTCGACGCTGCCCGGGACGTACTGACGGTCGCCCACGTGGAAGCGAAAGGTGCCGATCGTGGTGTGGGCCTGGTGAAACTCATGGGTCGCGACGCGGGGTTCATTGCCTGTGGTGCGACGGTGTCGAGTCAGCAGGTCAACTACACGCTGATACCCGAAATTCCCTTCGAATTTGACGGGCCCCGAGGGTTGCTCGCCGAGCTTGAAAGGCGCATGGACGCTCGCAGTCACGCGATTATCGCCGTCGCCGAGGGGGCGGGGCAGCATCTGTTTCCACCGGAAGAGCGTGGTGTGGACGCGTCCGGAAACACCCGCTACGGAGATATCGGCCACTTGCTTCGCGACCGGATCAGGCAACACTTTGCGGACATCGGCAAACCGATCGAAATGAAGTACATTAACCCGAGCTACACCATCCGTGGGGTCCCCGCGAACAGCGAAGACAGTCTGTTGTGCGATCAACTCGCCCGCGATGCAGTCCACGCCGCTATGGCAGGTAAAACCTCGTGCCAGGTGTCATTCCTGAACAACCGCGTGGTCCATGTCCCTTTGAGTCTGGCCGTCGGTCGGACCAAACAGGTAGATATATACGGTCCGCTGTGGCAGTCGGTCCTCGCGTCGACCGGGCAGCCTTCGTTTCAGGACCACTAATCAGCTCTCGAACACGGTTCTCGGTCGGGTACACTCCTTTGCATAAATATCCGCTAATCGTGTATACCTGTGTGACAACGTTATAGAAGGAGTACACGAATGAAGGTACTGTATCGTATTACTGCCGCGTGCATAATCGGCGTCGTTTCTGTCGGCAGTCTGTTCGCTGCCGGTGTTCCTGAGACCCGGGAAAGCAATGTCATCGGCATGTCCAAAATTGTTTCGCATCCTGCACTCGATGCAGTCGAGCAGGGAATCATGGACGAGCTCGCCGAGCTCGGCTATGAGTTCGAGTTCGACCTGCAGAATGCGAACGGTGACATTTCGGCGGCCAACCAGATCGCCACGAAGTTTCGTAACGACCGTGTCCGTCTTGCTGTTGGCATAGCAACACCTACGGCACAGGCCCTGGTCAACAATATCACTGATATACCGGTTGTATATTCGGCTATTACCGATCCGGTTCTCGCAGGCCTCGTAGAGAGCTACGACGGAGGAACCGGCAACGTAACCGGCGTGAGCGACCTGACGCCGGTTCGCGAACAGATCGAATTGCTGCTTGAGCTTGCTGACGTGCAGACACTCGGTCACGTATACGCGGCGGGCGAGGCCAACGCAGTACGACTCGCTGAGATCGCGCGCGAGGTTGCTGCCGACCTTGGCATACGTTTCGTGGAAGCGACTGTTGCGAATACCGCTGAAGTCCGAACTGCGACACAGTCGATCATCAATCAGGTCGACGCGATTTACGTCTCGACTGACAACACGGTTGTCTCTGCCCTGAGCGCCCTGACGGACGTGGCGTTGAATGCGGGGGTGCCGGTCGTTACCGCCGATCCGACATCGGCGACCGATTTCGACGTTCTCGCGGCCCTCGGCTTCGACTATTATCAGATGGGTCGTGTCACCGGACGCCTGATTTCCGACATTCTCGGTGGTGTCGATCCGGAGACGGTGCCGACCATCTACATGACCAATCCGGAAGACCAGACGCTGTTTCTGAATCTGGATGTCGCCGCACAACTGGGAATAACCGTTCCCGATGCGCTTCGTTCCCGTGCAACGACACTGATCGAGAACGGTGCCGTACAGTAACCGGGATTACACATCGCTGGGCGCCGGCATTCGTGCCGGCGCGCGTCTTCAAGGAACCCGCACATCATGATAGAAGGCATCTTTGTTGAAGGGCTCATCTATGGGCTCATGGTGCTTGGTGTATTCATCACCTTCCGTATTCTTGATTTTCCCGATCTGACTGTTGATGGATCCTTTCCGCTCGGAGCGGCTATTACCGCTGTCATGATCACGAATGACCATGGCATGGGCATTACGCTCCTGGTTGCCTTCGCCGGAGGAGCTGCCGCCGGTGTCTGTACGGCGCTTATCCACAACAAGCTCAAGGTGCCAAACCTCCTCGCCGGCATACTTACCATGACGATGCTCTGGTCTATCAATATACGCGTACTCGGCAACCGGGCGAATCTCCCGCTGCTGCGGCGACAGACGATTATCTCCGACGTGCTCGAGCTGACCCGGGGCGTGCTGCCGCGCGAGTGGGCGCTGCTGGTGTTCTTTCTCCTGCTCGCTTTCGTGATCAAACTGCTCCTGGACGCATTTTTTCGTACCGACCTTGGTCTGACTCTTGGTGCCATGGGGGACAACCAGCAGATGGTCGTGAATCAGGGTGTGAACCCGGAACTACTGAAGATCATCGGGGTCGGTCTTTCCAACGCTCTGGTTGCGCTGTCCGGAGCATTTGCCGCGCAATACCAGGGTTTTGCTGACGTGAATCTGGGTCAGGGCATAATAATTGCCGGGCTTGCATCGGTCATGATCGGTGAGTTCGTGTTGCGTTCTAACAAGATTTTTGCGCTGACCCTTCGCGTTCTGATCGGGTCAATCTGTTTTCGGGGTCTCATGTATCTCGGCCGCTACTACGGGTTCTACATCAATCTGACTCCAAGCGATCTCCAGCTCATAACGGGCGTGCTTATTATCGTTCTGCTGGCAATTACCCAGCTTCGCGGGCAGGGCCGCTGGAAAGGTGTGCAGCAACAGGAACCGCTTACTGTGGCGCCAGGGACGTCCGATGCCGGGACACCTGTTGATGGAGGCGAGCAATGATACGCATCGAGAAGCTTTCGAAAGTGTTTCATCCCGGAACGGTCAACGAGAATGTGGCGCTTCGCGGGGTCAATCTGACGGTGAAAGAAGGTGACTTCATTACCATCGTCGGCTCAAACGGCGCGGGGAAAACGACCCTGTTCAACGCGATTTCGGGAAACCAGCCGCCGACGGACGGCCGTATTTTCGTGAACGACGTTGACGTTACACGGGATCCCGAGTACAAGCGGGCCCGGTACATCGGCCGCATCTTCCAGGATCCCCTGCTCGGGACCGCGTCGAACATGGCCCTGGAAGACAACATGATGATCTGTCACCGCAAAGGCTTCAAGGGACTGCGAATCAGCCTCAACGGACGCATGCGCCGCTACTTCCGCGAGCAGCTCGTACAGCTTGAAATGGGCCTCGAAGATCGCATGAAAGACAACGTCGGGCTTCTGTCCGGTGGACAACGGCAGGCGCTTACCCTGCTCATGATGGTGCTCTCCGAGCCTGCCCTGATTCTGCTCGACGAACACACCGCAGCGCTTGATCCGAAGAACGCGTCACTGGTGCTGAAACTGACCCAGGACTTCATTTCCCGATTCGGCCTTACCGCAATGATGATTACCCACAACATGAAAGATGCTATCGAGTACGGCAACCGGCTTCTCATGATGGATAAGGGCGAAATCATCCTCGACGTGGAGGGCGAGCAGAAACGGAACCTCACGGTGGAAAAACTAGTCGAAAAGTTCCATCAGATCAGACATCGCACGCTTGAGAGTGATGAGGTCATGCTGTCGGATACCTGAATCAATCCACGGTCCCGCTTCCCTAAATGCCAGAAATAGCGTACATCCTCATCAGGAGAAACATATGCAAAAATCAGTTATGTGTCTGGTTCTGGCCGTTCTCGTCGTCGCGACAGTGGCCGCAGAACCATCGACAGGGACACGGATCTGGGACGGGTCACGTGCAGTCATTGCGGGCGGGGTCGGCACTGGTGTGGCAGTGTACTCGATCTCGACGGCGTTTACACACTCACCGCTTGAAGCAATCGGACTGAACGCAGTGGCGCTGGGAGCCTATACGCTGCCGAACACAATGATGCTCCTGGGTCTGTATCAGGGGAATCCCGAACGGGTCAGGTTCTGGCGTCGCACGGCGGCGATCACGCAGACGGCACAGGCGGCGATTTTCGCAGGAATAGGAGTATACGCCCTCGCGTCAAACAACACCGGTGATCTGGGCAGTCTTGCCGGACCGGTGTACATGATCGCGAGTATTCCCCTCTTTGGTATCGCTGCGTTGCATTATTCTCCGTATTACGTGGAGCGATAACTGACGAAACGCTCGCGCTTCTTGGCATAATCTTGACAGATCATTGACGCTATACAGACTCAAGTATCGTATTCTTTTACTCAAGAAAACTGCGGGTCTCTTGAGGATTCGCACAAGGAGAGGACGATATGAAGAAACTTATTCAGATACTCATGCTGATTGGTACCATCTCCCTGGTTTTCGCAGCGTGCGAACCAGTCGAGATCGACGAGGACTTTGAACTCGATGATCCGATGATGGAACAGGAACTGTAGACACGGTTCCACACCACGTCCAGTAACAGGTCACCCCGGTCAGGGGTGGCCTTTTTTTCTCATGAGAGTCCGGCTTCGAGCCGGGCGAGCTGATCAAGGAGCTTGCTGCCTGCGTCGTCTATGTCGGACTGAGATCGGGCTCGAGCTGCCAGTTCAAGTTCATGAGCAGTGTCTCCGATTTCTTCAAGCATGAGCGTCCTGAGTATCCCCTTTGCAGAGTGAGCCTCCCGCTGGAGAACGTCCACATCGTGGCTTGCAAGAGCATCGCTTATGAATGAGGTCAGTTCCGGGACGCGTTCCCGGAGCAGCGATATAACCTCTTCGATCGTCTCGGGACTGTGTCCTCGTTTCCTGAGCGTCTCGGTGATCGCCTGTTCCGTCATCGTGCTGTCTCCCCCGGTCTGACACTGCTCGACTGCCTTAAACAGGGCCTGGTACAGCGACTCCCGCGTAACAGGTTTCGCAATATGATCGTTCATTCCCGCTTCAAGGCTTAGTCTCCGTTCCTCGTCTGATGCACCGGCGGTAAGCGCAACGATATAGGGCTCCCGCGTTGGTGACATCCTTCGAATCTGACGGGTTGCCTCGTGCCCATCCATTTCGGGCATCTGTATGTCCATAAGGACGATGTCAGGGGGCGCGTTGCGGCAGGCATCGACCGCTTCCCGCCCGTTTTGTGCCGTTTGCACCTTTGCTTCTGGAACGACCGTCTTTATGAGCTCCCGGGCGAGTAGCAGATTTAGCGCGTTGTCCTCCGCGAGCAGTATGTTCACCGACCCGCTGATCGTGCAGGAACGGTCCTCAGACGGTGTTGTATCTGTCGGATGCCTGGGAGTACCCGGCCGCTTCTGTGCCATGGCACACGGCAGGAAAACAGAGAAGGTACTCCCGACACCTGGTGTACTCGCTGCCTGCAGACAACCGCCAAGTCCTTCGGCCAGCCCGCGGGCGATTGCGAGTCCGAGACCTCTACCCCCGTGCACGCGCGTCGTTGATTCGTCAGCCTGGGTAAAAGAAGCAAAAACCAGTTCGAGGTTGGAATCGGCTATACCGACACCAGTGTCCTCGACGGTGATTCGAAGCATGCTGTCTTCGCTCATGATCGACGTTCGAACGTGTACGTGACCCGAGTCGGTAAACTTGATCGCATTTACCAGCAGATTGCCGAGAATCTGCCGGAGGCGATGCGGATCGGTCTCGATAGTATCGGGCACGTCAGGATCCATATACTGCGCGAGCTCGAGTCCTTTGATTTCGGCGTCGATGCGAACCTGCGCGATCGACTGTCCCATGATCTCGCTTATCGAAACAGCCTGTTTTTCAATCTTGAGACGGCCTGCCTCCATGACCGAAAAATCAAGCAGATCGTTGATAATGGAACGCAACGACGATGCGGACACCAGAACACTCGAAAGATAGGTTTTCTGTACCTCCGAGAGCGGTGTCGTCAACAGAAGATCACTGAAACCGACAACCGCATTCAAGGGAGTGCGAAGCTCGTGACTCATACGGGCCAGAAACTCTGTCTTCGCCTTCGTCGCGATCTCGGATGCATCGCGTGCGTCGATAATAGCCTGCTCTCGGTCGGTCCGCTCTATTGCGCTTGCGAGTGCGTTTGCAACAACGCGGAGAAGTTCGATCTCCCAGTCCGCCCAGACCCGGTAATCACTGACTGAGTCAAAGCCGAGAAAACCCAGAATACCACCTTCGCTACTGATCGGAACTTCAAGCAGGCTGCGAATACCCTCGCGCTCGAACTCCTCACGCTCGGTGATCGCCGACTCGGGAAGATCCTCAACCCGAGGTACGAGCACGTAGTTGTTCTCCAGAATCTGGGACATCCACCACTCGTGAGAGATGACGGGTATCTCCTGAAGCCTCCGCATATGCGAACTGATGCCTTCCCGACACCACTCGTGGGTGTTGCTCATGGTGTGTTGTCTGGGGTTCAGCTGAAACACATAAGCCCGGTCGACTGCAAGATGTTCTGAGAGTCGCTCGAGCGCCTGCAGAATCTCGGTTTCTACCGATCCAACCGGGGCCCGAATGAAATCCGTTGAAATGGAGGTTACCAGGTGCTGGAGGCTGTGTTGCTGTTCGAGCAGCTCCTCGTACTGTTTGCGTTTTGTGATGTCAATGGCAATTCCAACGTGACGTACGACGTCTCCGTGATCGTCCCGAACAGGGTACGAGCGCACATTTACCCAGGCGAGCGATCCGTCCCGCTTCCATACGCGGTACTCCATGTCCATGTGATAGCTGCGCCGGTACTCAGCGTCAGCGGCTTCGACGGCAGGCCTGTCGTCGGGATGGATGCCGTCGAGGAAGGAGGCCGGGTTGCGATGAGCCTCGGCGATTGAGTTGTCGTACCGGGTCTCGTACGAATCGCTGACGTAGAGAAGCTGGTTAAGATCGTGCGAGCGTACCCAGAATACCGCATCGACGCTGTTGATGATCTCGTGAAAGTTGTGCTCGCTGTCGCGAAGCTGTTCTTCGAGACGGAACTGGTCTGTGATGTCCTGAATAACTCCCGCGAGCCGGACGACCTTTCCATCTACCGTGACAGGCTTACCGGAGGTGCGAACAACACGACGTTCTGAGTCTTTGCGCCTGAGTCTGCAGGTGAGATCATAGGGACGCTGATCCTGTATCGCCGATTCGATCGCCGCTATCAGGCGCGTCTGATCCTCTGCTTCGTAGTAGGAGAGCGCAGTCTCTTTTTCCCGTACGGAGTCAGCTGCAAGTCCGTAAATCTCGTATACGCCCCGGGTCCACGATACGGAACCCGTAGTGACGTCAAGTGCCCACGCGCCGATGCGCCCGATGCCTTCAACGTCGTTCCATATCGGTGATCTTTGTTCGATGTATCGGGCCCAGTTTTCAAAACCTTGACCCAGGTCCTCTTCCGGAGGCGTGTCGAGCATGCGTATCCTCCATTTTTCTATAATATCTATAAAACAAAAATACCATAGAATTCCGTTGTTGCGAAGATCAGGACAGTACCGTGCATCGTACTTTATGAGGTGTGCAGGCGGTCATGTGTCAGTGCGAACCCCGAGTGTAGTGTGACAGCCTTATCACGCCAGAATGAAAAAGTACATCAATAAAACGCAAACGAATTGCAAAAAAATGTTGACAAGTGCCAGTTTGGGTCTATGATTCACTCAGATTGGAGGAGGATCTGATGGAAACAATTCAGGGGATAGTCGATTTTTTTCTGGGGCTGGGAGCCAGTGTGTTTCTGCCTATTGTAATTCTGATTCTTGCGCTTGCATTCGGCGCCAAACCGGGACGGGCGATACGCGCAGGTCTCATGGTTGGTGTCGGATTCGTCGGAATCGGGATCGTATTAGATGTGCTGTTCGGAAATCTTGGCCCGGCTGCCGAAGCCATGGTCGAGCGCTTCGGTATCGAACTGAGTATTATTGACGTCGGATGGCCGGCGGCAGCTGCCATTGCGTTCGGTTCCGAGATCGCTGCACTGATCATTCCAGCCGGAATTCTGTTGAATCTTGTGCTGCTGTTTGCAAAAGTAACCAGAACGATTAACATCGATATCTGGAACTTCTGGCACTTTGCCTTCGTCGGTGCCATCGTACAGGTCGTGACCGGTTCGATCTGGCTTGGGCTCATCTCGGCCATGCTCTTCGCGGCGTTTATTCTGTTCCTTGCCGACTGGACAGCACCTGCAACGCAGAAACTCATGGGCATGCAGGGTATTTCGCTTCCACACGGCTTCTCAACGGCATTCGTCGTGCCCGCGGCGATCGTGAACCGCGTTATTGACTACATCCCCGGCCTGAACAGAATCGAAGCCGACCCTGAGGCGGTGCGTAAGCGCTTTGGCGTTGTTGGAGAGCCGGTGCTCCAGGGCTTTATTATTGGTTCGGTCATCGCGCTCCTTGCCTACGCTGGAGATGGATCGCTTGTCGAATGGATGACACAGGTCCTTCAGGTCGGCGTCGCGCTTGCTGCAGTCATGGTGCTTATGCCTCGTATGGTTGCACTGCTCATGGAAGGCTTGATTCCGCTGTCTGAAGCCGCACGTGAGTTCCTTCAGAAAAAAGCCGGGAGCCGTGAGTTGTATATCGGACTCGACTCAGCCATCGCAATCGGTCATCCGACATCAATTGCAACATCGCTTCTGATGGTCCCGATTACCCTTTTGCTTGCGATAATTCTGCCGGGTAACCGGGTGCTTCCCTTTGGTGATCTCGCCACAATTCCGTTCATGGTCTGTATGATGATCCCCATCGTGAAAGGTAACGTTGTGCGAGCAACGATTACCGCCACGGTCGTCATGATTCCTACGCTGTATATCATGAACGCAATGGCTGGTGTTCACACTGAGGTCGCACGACTTTCAGGCTTCAGTTTTCCCGAGGGAGCCACCACGATTACGAGCATGGTAGACGGTGGTAACTGGCTCGCTGCCATGTTCACCTGGGCAGCAGGCAATTTCTGGCTTGGACACGGTCTGATCCTTGTTGCACTGGTGGTGCTGTGGGTTCTGTTCAAAAAGAACACGGCTGCCTGGCACAAGCTCGGTGGGTACACCGAAGATTAGTTCCAGCGGCCACTCCGGCTTGTATGTACTCGGATCCCGGCGATCGGGAAAGCTTCCCTGATCGCCGGTGCGTCCATCTCGACAGCAAAGAGGACTCACATCATGACCGACCGGAATCTTCAGTTCGGGGACTTAGTTAACGAGGACCTTGTTCTCGATCATCTTGTCGCTCGGGATAGAAGCGATGCCCTTCAGAAAATGGCGGCTATGCTTGTGGAAAAAGGATACTGCAGGGAAACGTTTCCGGATGCCATACTCGACCGTGAGCGCATACACCCGTCCGGTCTCCCGATGTCGGGGCACAAGATCGCGATTCCGCATGCCGATGCTGAACATGTCACCTCCTCGACGATTCTGTTTGCCCGACTCAAGGAGCCGGTCGAGTGGCGTTCAATGGGCAGTATTGACGATCGTCTCAGTGTTCGCCTTGTTTCCATGTTCGCCTTAAAAGAAAAAACGCTCATTGGTGACATGCTCGAGACACTTATAACAGTGTATCAGCACGATGAAATCCTTGACGCGCTTATCGAGGCGGAAAACGCGCTGGCGATGTTTACGATTCTGAAGCGGGCAGTACAGGACCACGGGGTGCGGAGGTGATTGTCCATCGTGGTGCTACAGCCTCACCGGGTTTTGCCTCGGGAACGGCAGCTCGGTATGAACAGCCTGATCTGCAGTTCACCCCGACGGAAGCCGTTACCGTCGAGACCGAAGTACAGAGACTCAAGAACGCCGCGTCATCGGCGGTGAATGAGCTGACTGCGCTTCAGGAGTCCGTGAGAGGACGACTCGGCGATGACTTCGCTCACATTTTTCGAAGTCAGCAGACCATTGCTGAAGATGATGCGATTCTGGCGGAGGTTGTTGAGGTCATAACCGAGACTGTCGTTTCCGCCGAGACGGCTCTCACGCGGGTTTTCGATGCATATACGTCGATGTTCAATGATCTCGCCGACGACGACTATAATAAAAGCCGCGGAGCCGACATACACGACGTGTACAGGCGCATACTCCGCTGCCTGCTTGGTGTTCCGGAGATTTCCCTTTCGAGCATGGAGCCTGGGAGTATTGTGATTGCTGAAGATCTGCTGCCGAGTGACACGGCTACGTTGGATACCGAGCACGTCATGGCGCTGGTCACCGAACGCGGTGGACCGACGTCCCATGTTGCCATTCTTTCCAGAAATCTCGGTATCCCCGCGGCAGTGGCAGTGCAGGGGGTTCTCGATGGTATTCAGAATGGCGATGCCGTTGTGCTCGATGCAACCGATCCCGGTCACGCGTTCCTTGTGGTTAATCCGGATGTTGCGAAACGTTCTGAGTTACTGCAGCGTGCCGAAACCTACCGGCTTCGGCAGGAACGCAGCGCAGCTTATATCGGACGTCAACCGGTCACCAGCGACGGTCATGCAATCGAATTTTCGGTCAATATAGGCTCCACAGCCGAGCTCGGGCCAGCGCGGGAAGCCGGAGCGCGAAGCGTAGGCCTGTACCGCAGCGAGTTTCTGTTCCTGAACTCGTCCCGTCTTCCTGATGAGCAGGAGCAGTTTGAGGCGTACCGGGCAGCCGTTGAGCGTTTCTCCGATGGGTACGTGGTCGTCCGGACGCTGGATATCGGTGGCGACAAACAGGTTGCCGGTCTTCCGCTTCCCGCAGAAGACAATCCCTTTCTCGGTAATCGGGGGTTGAGGCTGTGTCTCTCGCTTCCCGAACTGTTTCGAACCCAGGTGAGGGCTGTGCTGCGAGCGAGCGCGTTCGGCGATCTGCGCCTGATGTTTCCCATGGTGGCCGGCCTGAACGAGCTCGAAGAAGCGATGCAGATCATCGCTGAGGAGAGGAAGGGCCTTGACGCTCTCGGAACCGTGTACAACCCGACGATGCAGGTCGGTGTTATGATCGAAGTGCCGTCAGCAGTTCTGCTTGCCGATGAACTCGCAAAACGGGTTGACTTCTTCAGCATCGGGACGAATGATCTGACGCAGTATCTCCTGGCAGCCGATCGCCTGAACGAACGCGTCGCGAGGTATTACCGGAAGTTTGATCCAGCGATTTTCCGCGCGGTGCTGCAGGTTGTTCAGGCAGCGCACAGACATGAGTGCTGGGTGGGGATATGCGGTGAACTCGGTGGTGATCCACGCGCGGTACCTGCGCTCATGGGCCTCGGAGTCGACGAACTGAGCATGAGTAAAGGTGCCCTTGCAGAGGCGACGTATGCAATCTGCACGAGCGACTATGGTGCGGTACTGCGTCTGGCCGATCGGGTTATACGTGCTGAGACAGACGCCGAGATTGAAGGTTTCCTGACAGACTATTATCAGGGGAAGGAGTAGAACTGATGGCGGTAAAGAAGAAGATACTGGTCGCCTGTGGCACCGCGATTGCTACGTCGACAGTTGTAGCACGGAAGATCGAAGAAGAGCTGGAGAAGCGGGGCATTTCAGTCCAGCTGACCCAATGCAAGGCATCCGAAGTTCCATCAAAGGCGGAAGGCCATGACCTGATCGTTACAACAACGTTCGTGTCCGGCGCCGGAGACATTCCTGTCATTCAGACCGTGTCGTTTCTGACCGGAGTAGGGATTGAGGCTGATATCGAGAAGATTCTGTCCTATATTGGAGGCTCCTGAGACATGCCCCGGATCGAAGATATAGAGTTCGCCAGGCTCGTTTCGGACGGTAAGGTATACCGCGCTCCCTGTCTTGTATATCGAACAACGGTGGATGGTCGATGGTGGCGCAAGGACGGCGGGAGGTTTCTTCCAGAGGACTTCGCCGCGGTTATCGACGCGAAACCTGAGTACATTATTCTCGGACAAGGAATCATGAACAGAGTCGAGGTGACGGACGAGACGATCACACACCTGCAGTCGTGTGGTGCGTTCGTTGAAGTGCTCGACAGCAAGGAAGCGGTGGGACGATACAATGAGCTGTTCGCAGCCGGAAAGGACGTAGTCGGAGCGTTTCATCTGATGTGACAGGTCCAGGCGGAAACTGAAATGGCAAAACGTCGGCAACGGCTTCATCAACTTCTCAATCGCATACGTGTACAGCAGCAGACAACGATCGACGAACTCGCGAGGTTTTTTCATGTCTCTACGGCAACGATACGGAGAGACATAAAGGCTCTCGAGGCAGAAGAGGCGATTGTACAGACTGTAGGTGGCGGTGTCATGTATCAGATGGAAGCAACCGGAGCACTCGATCGGCGACAATCGACGCTGTCTGTCGAGGAGAAGATACGGATCGCCGAGTTCTGTACCGAGCTGGTACACGATCATGACGATATCCTGATCGGCCCCGGAACTACGACATTTCTGATCGGTAAGATTCTGAGCGGCGTAACGAACCTGAACTTTCGTGTGATCACGAACTCGCTCGAACTGGCCTCGGAAATGAGCTTGGCCTCGAATATCCGCACTTTACTGCTCGGAGGCGAGGTGTGGAACAAGTACACCGTACCACCCGATGCCGGGTACGACTACTTCGCGCGATGTCATCGTGATCACACACTTGTTTTTTCTGGCGATGGCTTCGATGTATCATTCGGGGTGTCCATTTTTGAAACGAGAATGGTATCAATTCTCAGGGACATGCTGAATGTCTCAAGCCGTATCATTCTTGCGCTCGATTCGTCGAAGGTCGGCAAGGCCCGGTTTAATATGGTGGCGACCCTCGATGACATTGATATGCTGGTAACCGACAGCGGTGTCCCGGCTGACTTTGTCCGTCAGGTCAGAGCCAGAGGTGTTGAGGTGAAAATTGTATGATCGAGCTATATTTTTCTTTCCTCGGAGAGCATGCAATGCTGGTTGTTGAGTTTTACCGGCGACACGCGCTGGTTCTCAACGGTATTGTGGTACTCTTTGGCGTCTGCCTGACGGTGGCACATCGAAATACGCTCCGGGTCGAGGCTTTCCTTCGGAAGCACTCTGACGAGAACGATATGCGAGCCATCGTAGCTCAACTGCAGGAGCGCCCCCTGACATCGGGTGAACTGACCGCGATCAGAAGCTCTCTCAGATTTCCGGTGATTTCGTCGACATGGCACGTGTTTTTCTACACAATAACACAGGACAACATAGTTAAAGTGTTGCGCCGAAAATACGGAGGATACGGACGATCATGAAGACTATAGAACTAGCGGTAAAAAACGAGACCGGCCTGCACAGCAGACCGGCCGACCTGTTTGTGAGGACCGCAAAACTGTATCAGAGTAATGTGACCGTTCATAAAGGCGAAAAATCCGCCGACGCAAAAAACATCATCAAGGTGATACTGCTGAACGTATCACAGGGAACCCGTATCAGCATCCGTGCCGACGGACCCGACGAGAATGAGGTTCTTGACGACCTGAAGGCACTCGTGGAATCCGATTTCAGGACTATCAACGAGAAAGTCCGCATCTGAGCCACGTACCCGGGATCCTGTTGAAGCCCTTCGGGCTCTCCGAGTAGTATCACAACCCTACAGTTTAATTAACGGCACACGCATACACTATGGAGTCACGTAATGAAAGCGATCGAGTTGGCAAAGGCGTATAATCCCGGGGACTTTGAGTCACGCATCTACGAGCACTGGGAGACGTCCGGTTACTTCAGTCCGGACCGCGCTGCCGAGCTTGCTTCCCCGGATACCGAGCCCTTTGTCATCGTCATTCCTCCACCAAACGTGACCGGTGTGCTCCACATGGGGCATGGTCTCAACAACACTCTGCAGGATGTACTGATCCGTTATTACCGCATGCAGGGCAGGCCGACCCTCTGGCTCCCGGGCACCGATCATGCCGGCATCGCAACGCAGAATGTCGTGGAGAAAAAGCTTCGGGACGAAGGCTCCGACCGGGAGACCATCGGCCGGGAAGCCTTTCTTGAGCGTACATGGAAGGTCAAGGAAGAACACCACGAAGTCATTACCCGGCAGCTCAAGACCATCGGTGCGAGCTGTGACTGGTCCAGAGAACGATTTACCCTCGACGAAGGGCTCAACAAGGCTGTCCGGGAAGTGTTTGTGACACTCTATGAACGTGGCCTCATTTATCGGGGTACCTACCTCGTGAACTGGAGCTGTGTCGGTCAGACGGCCCTGAGTGATGATGAGGTCGAATATCGGCAGGTGCAGGGTACCCTCACGCACATCCGTTACCCCCTCGAGGACGGCTCCGGCTCGGTTCAGGTCGCCACAACCCGACCGGAGACCATGCTCGGTGATACAGCCGTTGCAGTGCACCCGGAAGACGAACGCTATGCAGGTATGATCGGAAAATCGGTGAAACTGCCGCTCACCGATCGCGTCATACCGATTATTGCCGACGACTATGTCGACCGCGAATTCGGAACCGGGGCAGTTAAGATTACCCCGGCCCATGATATCAATGACTATGAAATGGGCAAACGCCACTCGCTCGACGAGATCAATATCCTTCACCCCGATGGACTGCTGAACGCGAACGTTCCGGCGCCGTACCAGGGGATGACCGTGCAGGACGCCCGGGCTGCGGTCGTCAAGGACCTTGAAACGGGTGGTTACCTGGTCGGACAGGAGCCGCACCTGCATCAGGTCGGCCACAACTACCGCCACGGTGACGTGATCGAGCCATACCTGAGCGAGCAGTGGTTTGTGCGCATGCAGCCTCTGGCCGAGAAAGCGCTCAAGGCATGGGAAGACGGGAAGGTGCGCTTCTATCCAAAGAAGTGGGAAAACACCTACAGGAACTGGCTGACCGGAATACGCGACTGGTGTATTTCCCGACAGCTCTGGTGGGGACATCGGATTCCGGTGTGGTACTGCGACGACGGAAGTATGATCGTCAGCCGCGACGACGTGCAGGGCTGCCCCGACGGCTCCGAGCCCCGACAGGATCCCGATGTACTTGATACCTGGTTCTCGAGCTGGTTGTGGCCGTTTTCGACCCTGGGCTGGCCCGATCAGACTGAGGACCTGTCCCGCTATTATCCGACGAGCAGCCTTGTGACCGGCTACGACATAATCTTTTTCTGGGTCGCCCGCATGATCATGGCCGGAATGGAGTTCATGGACGAAGTCCCATTTCAGGATGTGTATCTGCACGGGATTATCCGTGACAAGCAGGGACGCAAAATGTCCAAGAGTCTCGGCAACGGGATCGACCCGCTTGATATTGTCGACCGTTACGGAGCCGACGCACACAAGTTTACGCTCGCGTACCTTGCCGCCCAGGGACAGGACATACTGCTTGACGAAAGTGACTTTGCTTTCGGGAGCCGTTTTGCGAACAAGATATGGAACGCCACGCGCTACATCCTCATGAACACGGAAGGGTGTACGCTCCTGTCCCGCGAGACGATAGCGCTCAAACCCATAGACCGGTGGATCTATCACCGCCTTAATGACGCCGCGCGTCGTGTCGCGGACTCAATGACGCAGTACCGCTTTAATGATGCGACGACCGCGGTGTACGAGTACTTCTGGAACGATTTCTGTGACTGGTACATTGAGGCAACCAAACTCAGCCTGTATCAGGATGATACAGCCGAGCGCGATCGTGCAGTCAGTCTGCTCCTGCACGTGCTGGAAGAGAGCCTGCGATTGCTCCACCCCTTCATGAGTTTTCTGACCGAGGAACTATACAGCACGCTTCCGGCAGAGAACGGCGTTGAGGTCCGCACCGCCGAGGCGCTCATTGTTGCAGCGTATCCACAGTACACAGACGCACGTAATGATCCCGAAACTCAGGCGGACGTGTCCGTTCTCCAGGAGCTTGTTCGACTTGTGCGCACTCTCAGAAGTGAGTTTACCATACCTCCGGGGCGGAAAATTCCTCTGCGGGTTCGAATGGATGCCGGTACGGTATCAGACGGGTTCCTCGAGGCGCACGTCGACCTTATTTCCAGCCTCGTCGGTTCGCAGTCGCTTGAAATTGGCCATACGGCGGGAGACACTGCTGGCGTGGTAACACTGGTAGGTACGGGATTTGAGGTATATGCTTCAGTTCGTGATGCTATCGACGTACAGAAAGAAATCGCCAAACTCACGAAAACCCTCGAGAAAACCCGCTCGCAGCTTTCGGCAAGCGACCGTAAACTCGCCAACGAGGGGTTCCTGTCCAAAGCCGGTGACGACGTGGTCGCCCACGAGCGAAGCAAACGCAGCGAGCTCGCCGACAAGGTCGCCAAGCTCGAAGGCTACATCGGAGATCTCGCGGGGTAGAACATGAGGACCCTATGCTAACACCCGTACTTGTCATTCTGGCTTTCGCGATTGTTGCGGTTCACGTTGTGATCGTTTTCGGGGCCGTCGCTTCATTTCTTCGCGAGACGGGCCTGGTGGAGTTCGAGTCGGAGGTGGAGCGGGGGAGGATCAGTGTTGTCGTCCCCGCACGAGATGAAGAGCAGCTGTTGCCACGGCTGCTGGATAGTCTTGAGCGACAGAATACCAACCGCTTCGAGCTTGTACTCGTCAATGACCGTTCCGGCGATCGCACTGCCGAGATCATGGAGTCGTTCCGGCAGCGGTTTCCGTCACGTGTTCAGATTGTCACGCTCACCGATGAACCGGATCTGCAGAACCCGAAGCAGCGCGCGCTCGCCGCGGGAGTTGCGGCGGCAACCGGGGACCTCCTTCTCATGACGGATGCCGACTGTTATATCCCTGTAGCGTGGGTACGAACGATGAGCCGTCCGTTTCGCAATGCCCATGTCGGGCTGGTGTTCGGTCCGGTGATTCCGGGTGTAAAAGGACTCGAGCGTGGTATTTGCTGGCTTGACCACTTTCAGGCGTTTGACCAGCTGTTTCGATTCCAGTATACCGCCGCGGCTGCCGGCTTGAAGGCGCCCGCCGGCGGGTTCGGGAATAACATGGCTGTCCGACGAGAGGCTTTGCGGGACGCCGGTGGCTTTGAGGGCTTGCGTTACTCGGTTACGGAAGATGCTCAACTCATCGCGCAGATGCGGGACAGCGGTACGTGGGATATACAGGCAATCCGACGGCGTGGGGCGCGGGTCATTCCGGCCCCCGAGGCAGATATGCGGACTCTGTTCCGTCAGAACCTGCGCTGGAACAGCGGAGGGTTCTTTGCTCCCGACTTCAAGACCAGGGCGAGCTACGCACTGGTCATGGGCTACCTGTTTGTCAGTACGCTTGTTCTTCCGTTTTCCGCGTTGTATCCGGCTGTAGCGTTGCCGGCACTCGGGAGTTTTGTGAGCATGCTCACGCTCGGCGTCGTTGCCGGAGCACTGAACACACCCGGTGCATCGTACTGGAAATGGCTGCTGCCGAACGTACTCTTCGCTATGGTGTTTTACAGTTTCGTGACCGTTATGACGATCTTTCGCATTCCCGTTTCGTGGAAGGGGCGTACCCTTTCACCGAAGGGACGGTAAGCACGCGTTCAGCCCTTCTCGGATCCGGAAACCACAAGCGTTCCGGCAACTTCTGATATTCTGCTGATGTCGAGGTGACCGGGCTTCATGCTGAGTCCGTGGGCCGTTGCAATCGTGACACCGTGGCGAAGGAGACCGGCCAGCGGTGGCGAGGTGTCCTCCGGTGAGGTATCCAGTGCGATCCTTTGTGCGACCGCAGCTGTAAACGCATCCCCGCACCCTATCGGATTCCGTACCGCGGTGATGGATGAGGCCGCAGACGCCCAGCCGTGCGACGCATACGCTTCCGCACCATGACGGCCACGGGTGACTATTACAGTTGCCACGCCATACGCTGCGATAATGTGCGCCGCCATGTCGTGACGCGTCTGTCTGCTCTCTGATTCCGCAGATGGTTCCGAACCGGAAATGTAGTGGTATATATCGCTGAGTTCCCGGGCATTCACTTTCAGAATGTCCGGTCCTGCTGACAGAGCCCGAATTCCGTGAGCTTTATGCGCGTCGAGAATGACAGGAATGGCGTGTTTACGACACTCGATCACCATGGCTTCGTACGCATCGCAGGACTCGTTCCCTACTGCGGTACCGGATATGCAGACAACCGAGACGTCAGGAATGGCACTCAGCACGGCCGAGCGGAACGCTCGGGATTCCGCCGGCGTAATGCCGGGGGACGGCTCGACAATTTCGGTAGTCGTGCCGTCTCGTTCTATCAGCGTCATGCACTGCCGGGTTTCTGTGGCAATTTCGACGATTCGGGCATCGATTCCTGTCTCGCGGCATTCGGCGGTGAAACGGCGTCCGTTTTCGCCTCCCGCGTATCCGTACAGGACGGTAGTCACGTCGAGGGCGGAAAGAACAGATGCAACATTCAAGCCCTTCCCGGAGGCGGAAACCGTCTGGTTCTCGATACGATTCACCTCACCCCGATTCAGTTGACCAAGGGTGGAGGTCTTCTGCAGAACGCTGTTTTCTCCGACGATGAGCACCGAGACGCTCATGCTGATCGCTCCAGAACCTCGATCAGCTGTCTGTCCGAGCAGATCACGGGATTTCCCTTCATGCTGCCGGCACGCTGAGCCTTTTCTGCTGCTTCCGCGTATCGGTCGGGTTTGAGTCCCAGATCACTGATGCGATCAACTCCGTACTGTTCCACACGGAGCCGCAGAAGGTCCGGTAGCTCCCGGTACGTGGTGTCCGGACCGAAGATGATCTCTGCGACCCGCTGATACCGCTCGATGGTGTGCTGATCTGCATGATCGATGTTCATTCTGGTCACCTCGGCGAGAAGCGCCGCACAGAGCGCTCCGTGAGGTGCTCCAGTCATGCCTCCGAGTGGACCGGCAAACCCGTGTACCGCACCGAGTCCTGCGTTCGCAAGGGCCAGACCGCTGAAAAGAGAAGCGACACACATATGCGAGCGGGCTTTAAGGTCCTCTTCCGATGCGCTGGTGTCCCCACGTGTCGACCGGGCGTGTTCCACGGCGGACTCGAACCCGCGAGAGAAGTGATCAAGCCCTTCGATGCACAGGGCATCGGTCATTACGTTCGATTTCCTGCTCGTATACGCCTCGATGAGCTGTGTTGCGGCATCAAGACCGGAACAGACGGTCGCCCGTTCCGGAAGCGTCAGGCAGAGCTCAGGATCGACCAGGGCAAGATCCGGCAGCATGTCTTTCGACCGCATGCTGACTTTCACTCCGTGCTCGGCACTCCCGATGACGGCATTCCGGGTCACTTCAGACCCTGTTCCCGCTGTCGTGGGGACAGCCACAAACGGTGCCGGGTCGTGTGAGATGGGTTTTCCCGAGCCTATCACTTCCAGATAGTCAAAGAGCGCTCCGTGATTGGTCAGGAGAGCGGCGACGACCTTTCCCGCGTCGATCACACTACCGCCGCCGACGCTCATGACAGCCCGGGCGTCGGTTGCACGCGCTGCGGTTACAAGGCGCCTGATTTCCACGGTATCCGGTTCGCCTCTGGTCTGTTCGATCGATACTATTTCGGCCACATCCCGGACAGCCTGAATAGTCGACTCGTATCGGGACGGGTCTGAACCCGTCAGAAGGAACACGGGCAATCCACGGAACAGGGCATACTCATCGGGCGACCGTGAGAGACCGGCGCCGAAGCGGATTGTCGCCGCGCTTGCAAACTCGAATGTGGAGATACGTGACTCACCCATGCCACTATTGTGACGGTGTCAGGACACAGATACAAGCAGGGTGACCGTCAGTCGCGTTCACGTTGCCACTGTGCATCCCGGTCATAGGGGTAGCTCACGAAGGGGACACTCGCCTCGTTCAGTTTCAGGAGTTGTGTTTCGCTCAGATCCCACCCTATGGCACCGAGGTTCGAGTGCAGCTGCTCAATGGTGCGAACACCGATAATCGGGGCCGTTACGACTTCGTTCTGCACGAGCCAGTTGATGGCAACCTGCGCGGGCTCTTTTCCGAGCTCTTCGGCGACCTCGTGCAGGGTGTCAAGAACGTGCCAGGTGAACTCGGTGTTGTAGCTCGACCAGCGTTCTCCCCATCCGTGTTTGTCTGCTTTTGCAATTCGACTGTCGGCTGGTGGTGCAGTCATACCGCGGCGGAACTTGCCGCTGAGCCACCCGCCGCGCAGAGGGCTCCAGGGGATAACACCGATATTCTCCTGCTGGCAGACTTCAAGAAGCTCCCATTCGGTTGCACGTGCGAGCAGGTTATACTGTGGCTGCAGGCACTCGAAGCGCTCATAGCCAAGATAGCGTGAGACCTCGGTCGCTTTCTGAAGCTGGTATCCGCTGAAGTTGCTCGCCCCGAGGTAGTGGACCATTCCCTGCCGGACTGTGTCATTGAGCCAGCGCATGACGGACTCAATCGGTGTCAGAGGATCCCAGCCATGGACCTGGTAGAGATCGATGGCGTCTATCTGGAGACGTTCGAGACTCGCTTCAAGCCCGTCCATGATGTGCTTCCGCGAGAGCCCGGTATCGTTCGGCCCGTGTCCCATGGGGTAGCGCACCTTGGTTGCGATGACGAAATCCTCACGACGTCGGCCGGTCAGCCAGTCGCCGACGATCTTTTCGCTTGTTCCCCGGCTGTATACGTCCGCGGTATCAATAAAGTTGCCACCGGCATCGGCAAAGGCATCAAGGATTCTGAAGCTCTCGTCCTTGCTTGTCTCTCGACCGAAGGTCATCGTGCCGAGGCAGAGCTCACTTACTTTCAGCCCGCAGTTTCCGAGTAGTTTATATCGCATGCCCGTATGGTGCACCCCCTGCGCTGATCCTGCAAGCGAAAGCGTGAGAGAACTCAGTCCGGATCGGACAGACGCCCCGATGCCTCCACCGCCTGCAACGCCCGGTCAGGATAGTCGGTCAGGATGCCATCCACACCCAGGTCCAGAAGCTCACGCATGGTCTCGAGGGAGTTGATCGTCCATACCTGCAGATCGAGTCCCCGCTGTCGGGCTGTGCGTCTGAAGGTGGGGATCAATACCGGCAGCCCCCTGAAACGCTGTGGGACCTGCAGCGCGTTCCCGCGCGGTCGATACCAGCGGTGAAGTCCCAGAAGATGGAGGGCGTACAGGGTTCCCGCCTCGTTCACTCCGAGGTTTGTCGGGATGTCCGGTTGCAGCGCGCGAAATGCATCGAGATACTCCGAGTCGAAGCTTGCGACCATGACACGGTCGTGTACCTGATACTCGTCGATCAGGTCGGACAGGATCCGAGCAATTCGGATATCCGAATCGGTCTTCATTTCAATAAGCAGGGGAATGCCCGGATACGCGATGAAAATCTCCTCAAGAGCAGGAATGTGAACACCAGTGCCTCTGAACGGTCTGTTCCCGTTTGCGTCCTGCCAGGTATACGCTGCATCGAGTTCCCGAACCTGCGCGAGCGTCATATCCGTAATACGACCCGAACCGTCGGTCGTGCGGTCAACGGTGGCGTCGTGCAGAACAACCACGTGATCATCGGCGGTCAGCTGCAGATCCATCTCGAGCACGTGTGCACCCATCTCCAGGGCGGCGTCGAAACTGAGGATTGTATTCTCGGGCATATGTCCTGATGCACCGCGATGCGCAATGATCGTAACCGGCTGCGACTCGAAGAACCACACTGCTTCGACGGGCTTCGCCTGAAACGGCAAGGCCGCGAGATAAAGCAGTACCAGCGAAGCAGGGACTATTAACAGAACTCGAACTGTTTTCTTCATGATGTTCCCTATAGTAGGGGCGCTTGACTGAAGGCTGCAAGCGTTTCCGGTGAAGCAGTACCGGATTCATGTGACTCCTGTGGGTACCCATGCTATCTTCTGGGCATGCGTGTCCGCTATGTATTGTGTCTTCCTGTTGTTCTGTTCTGTCTCGGAACCGCATCTGCCTTTGCGGACGGGTGGGCAGTTGCCGGAGCGATCGAAGCTGCGCTTGAGGCCGCTCCAGCCATGATAGAAGCCAGAAGGTCGCTTCGGGCGGCAGAACTCGCACACGAACTTCAACGCGCATCAGTCGCACCGCAGCTCGGTTTCTCCCCGCCCTCGGGCTCACCGGGGAATCTTTCCGTACAGTTTGGCGATACTGTTCCGTCTGGTGCCGTTTCCGAGGTTCGCACGACAGGTCTCATCGGAGGCGCTTCGGTGACGCTTTCTCAGGTGCTTCCAGGCGGTGCGACCGTTTCGCTTTCCGGGCAGAATGTGTCGACGCTCGTGCTCCCCTCGGAGGGCGATCCCACCCTGCAGCAGGCCGCGGAAGCGCGAGTCGCGCTGCTTCAGCCGGTATTTGTCAACGGACGTTTTATCGACGGACGGCTCTATCCTGCTGCCGAACAGGATGTGCTTCTTGGTCTTCAGGACGCCCGGCTGGCGCTGATTGCGGCCGAGAACCAGACCGTAATCGCGGTGTTCAGGGCCTTGCTCACCTTCGGGACGGCTGCGGACGAACATGAGCTCGCCACACTCACGCTGGAGCGCGCCGAATCTGAGGTCAGACGCGCCGAGCTTCGATTCGGACAGGGCAGCATACGCTTTGACGAGCTGCTCGATGCGGAAATCGCCCGGGACGAGCGTGCCGATGAGGTTTTTTCGACCGGGGTCGCTCTACGCACAGCGAACACGGAGTTTTCGCTGCTGACAGGAGCTGCGTTCGATACAGGCGACTTGCGGGTACCACGTGAAGACCTCTCGCGTCTTGTGGCCGAACTTCGCAGTGCGCAGGAAGATACGGCAGGAGATTCCATAGATCTGCAGCGACAGCGCACTGCTTTCGAGCGGGCACAGCTCGCACGCGTTCTGGGAGGTGCCACCGACTCCGGGCAGCTCCAGGCATTTTTCACGATACGACCTCAGTACGAAGTCGGCCGGGAGCCCGATGCCGACTTCACCGCGAGTTTTGTGGATCTGTATCGCTCGTCGCGACGACCGGCCCTTGCTGCGGGTATCAGTCTGTCGGTTCCCGTATTCGACGGAGGTGCCACACGGCTACGGCAAGAGCAGCGCCTTCTGCAGGAAACAGCCGCCGCACACGCGGTGGAGCAGACGGCGGCGGATCTTGACCTCCGACGCAGCGAAGCAATCGCAGAACGGGACACTGCATTCAGACGGCTCGACCGTGTATCCGTACAGATCAGGGTAGCGCAGTCACGGGTGTCTCGTGCAGAGTCGCTCCTGCATGTCGGCGATGCCACCGAGGACGACGTGCTGCGGGCACAGCTCGATCTCGAGCGCAGACGCATCGAGCAGCGTCGAGCTGAGACCGACTATATTGCGGCGATGCTCCGGTATCTGTCGCTGCAGGGGCACCGCGTGCTGACGATATTGTCCTTTAGTCCGCAGGAGTGATCGTTACGTCAACGTTCATGCCGGGAAGAATAAAGTCATCAGTCTCCTCAAGGAGTATACGGGTGCGAACAGTCGTTTCGTTCCCGGATCGCTGTGCAAGCGAAGCGATCCACTCAATCTGCCCCCGGTAACGCCTGTTCCGGTCGGCGAGGGGCACGATCTCTGCCCGGTCACCTGTTTGTACGTCCAGAAGAAACTCCTCGGGCAAATCGGCAATGACCTCGAGAGAGGCACGATCCGCGACTCGCGCAAGCCGCGCCCCGGGAGATACACGGTCACCAGGAATCACGAAGATCTCCGTGACAAGGCCATTTCGAAAAGGACTCACAATGCTGCTGTCGGAGAGCCCGCTGTGGTCGATACGCCGCGCAAGATCGCTTCGTTCCTCGCGAATGCGGTCACGGTCAAGAAGTGACAGCTCGATTTCGCGTTCCAGTTCGCGTGCTGTTCGCGAAAGTCGCTCCGTCGTCGCACGAGCCGAAAGCCGCGCCCGCTGAAGCGCGCGTTCAGCCGCCGCGAAGCTTTCTCTGGCGTCATCGAGCACTCTCTGCGAAACCGCTGATTCCGAAAAGAGCTGTCCGGTCCGATCAAGGTTGATGCGTGCCCGCCTTACTTCATCCTCTGCGGCCTCGATATTCAGCGACGCTTCGGTCTGCTCGGGGTGTTCGACATCCGTGACAGTACGCATCCGGGCCTGAAGGTCGTCGATCTGTAGCTCTATACGGCGGTACCGGTCGGCGAGCGAGTTCTGCTCGCGCTCAAGCTCACTCAAATCAAGCGTGATAAGAGCGTCGCCACCGACTGCTCGTGCCCCTGCATGGAGATGCACGTTCACGACTCGAGCGGGAAACTCGGCGGTTAAGGTCTGCTCATCTCCCGTTGTTACTCTGCCGAATATCTGTACCGGAGTTCGCACAGATGTTACCGGCGATGTGGCTGCACGTGCCTCGAAGGACGACTCTGTACTGTGTTGTCGAGCCTCAGGACCGGTACATGACACGACAAGAAACGAAATCGCAAGGAGCGTATACTTAAGTTTCATCAACAATTGAACCATCCCTGACGACGATGCGCCGTGATCCGTAATCGGCACACTCGTGCGAGTGAGTTACCATAATGATAGACGTGTGTGTTTCCCGGTTGATCTTTCCGAGCAGATCCATAACCTCGGTGCTTGTCAAGCTGTCGAGGTTGCCGGTCGGCTCATCGGCGAGAAGGAGCTCGGGCCGGTTGATCAAGGCTCGTGCGATCGCAACGCGCTGCTGCTGTCCCCCGGAGAGTTCCGATGGTCGATGCCTCCTGCGGTGTGTCAGTTCAACGGTTTCAAGAATCTCGGTCAGCCGTCCCCGGGCGGCCGACGGATTCCCGCCGTCGAGCAGGATGGGAAGCAGCACGTTTTCTTCGACGGTCAGATTCGGGACGAGATTGAAAAACTGAAACACGAAGCCGAGACGTGTGCGCCGGATTGAGCTCATTTCCTCGTCACTGAGGCTGGCAAGGTTTCGGTCGGCGATAAAGATGTCACCGCTGTCCGGCTTGTCGAGTCCTCCGATGAGATACAGGAGCGTGCTCTTTCCCGAACCGCTCTGACCCATGACCGAGACGAACTCGCCGCGCTCAACTGTCAGATCGACACCCTGCAGGACGCTCACATCGAGGTCTCCACTGCGATAGGACTTGTAAAGCTGATGCACCTGGACAATGTGGCTACTCATATTTCAGCGCCTCTATAATGTTCATGCGTCCGGTGCGAACTGTAGGTCCGACACTCGCGAAGACGGTAATGAGCATCCCGGCGGCGATCATGGCCAGAGCGGTACCAGGCGGAAAGGATAGCGGAATGAACACGCGGAAGGATTCCAGAAGCAGGGGAATCGTGTACAGCATGAGGGCCGCAATCATCAGACCTGCACTGGCACCGACAATCCCCACCGTCGCGGCCTCGATAAACAGCATTCTCCGGAGCTGCTTGCGGCTCATGCCGGAACTGCGAAACAGAGCGAAACTGCGTTTCCGATCCAGAAAGCTGATGATGAAGTTATTCACGATTCCTACCGTCCCGAGCAGCATAGCCATGAGAGAGAACCCGCGGAGCAGAAAAAAGAGTTCCTGGTTCGAGTCCCGACCCCGCTGCGCAATCTGTGCCACCGTTCGGCTCCAGAAGCCTTCTCGCGCGAAAAGGTCTGTAATCGCGGCCTGGGCGTCTTCTGCGTTACCCGTGGCTGTTGCATACAGGGCATTGTAATGGCCTGCTCCGTGATCCTGTCGGAAGAACCGTTCCGATACCATGGCCATGTCACCATTGCTCCAGAGTGTGGAGACGAAGCCGACGACGCGGTAGGATGCGGTACGCCGGTTGAACTCCAGTTCGACCAGATCACCGACTGAGAGTCCATAGCGTTCTCGAAGCGAATAGCTGACAATGACGTTCCGATCGCTATCCAGGCGTGGAAGCAGGGTCTCTGCCGCCTCGGAGTACTCGAAACGCCAGAATCTGTGAAAGCGATCCGGGTATACGCCCATGATCCGGCGGATGCGACGGGCATGTCCGCTCACCGGGACATGGGATGCTACAAAATGGCCGTAGGTGTCCGCCACCTCGGGGATGCGTCGCAACCTGCGCTCAAAGGTCACGCTACGATTGCCACCGTAAATCTCCAGATCGAACTGTGCGGTCCGATACAAGTTGCCAGCCTGTTCGGCAACGCTGTCTGAAATCGTCGTTATCAGAAATACCCCCGCAATCCCGATGCAGAGCAGCACGATGTTATTGATGATTCCCGCATTGTCGCGAAGGTTCATTGCAGCCAGCCGACCGATGTTCCCGAAGGCATGGTGATAGGCAACCTGCAGCAGGCGGACGAAACTTCTCGTGAAGAACGGAATGACAAAAACGCCACCGAAAAAGGTGCATACGAGCCCGAGAAAATACCACAAAAGGAGGCTTTCCGGGGGAGCGGCGGTCGGTAGAATCGCACCCAGTGCGAGGAGACCCGCGCCTGCGACGGTGCGATCGCGTTTGTGTGACGCGAGCGAATACAATTGCAGGATTACATCCTTGACCGGAATGCGGGAGACCCGCGTAATCGGTATTGCTGCACTGAAAAGTGGCAAAAGAATCGCCATTGCGGACGCACTCGCTACGTCTGCGATCCCGAACGCAGCGCGGGTTCCTGCTGCTGCCCGACCGAACCCTCGCGCGGCAACGGCGGTCATTCCGTTGAGTATGAAGACTCCGAGGAGAAGCCCGAACAGCGCACCGAGGACGCCGTAGGCGAGCGCTTCACCGTACAGGACCCGGGTGACCATGCGTCTGGTTGCTCCGATACTGCGAAAGGTCCCTACCGTTGGGAGACGTTCAGCGGTAATGACCTGAAAGGTCGAATAGATAATAAAGACGCTGACGGCTATCACGAGAAACAGCATGATCCTGAAGGGAATCACGACCGTATTGGCGAACTCGGTGCGCTCCTCGGGCGTTATGGTCTGTTGAACCCGAAAGCGGGGGTAGAGCTCCTGCAGGTCATTCTCGAGTCGGTACCGGTCGGCTTCAGTTCTGGCGCGAAGGTAGACAACGCTCGCTCTGCCTGCGGTTCCAAAGAGCGATGCAGCAGTATCAAAGGGAACAAGAGCAGGGATCGTCCCCGAGCCATCCCGGAAGTATCCCGCTGCGGCCGCGGTTGCAGCGAGCTGCACGGCAACAGGGCGGGAACTGCCTCCCAGCTCGAGTTGCAACCAGTCTCCTGCTTCGAGACCAAGAATGGAAGCATCGTGACGCGAAAGAATAATCGAGCGGCCGCGAAATGAATCATCCCCAATCGGTTGATCAGTCACGACCGGTCCCATACTGTTCATGTCCGTCAGGGACATGCCGCGCAGCTGCACCGTGTCGGTATCGGGCCGTCCGAACACACGGCCCGAACCGGTGACCGCCTGGCTGATCCACTCCGTCCGCAGGGCCAGTGTGAATGCGTTTCGGGGACTTACATAGGCCGAAGGCGAGTTGCGGTCTGCGCGAACTAGAATGTGAGATGACCCGAACTCGGATTCGAGCACCCGGGTGTACGATGCCTCTATCGTCGTGCCGAGCCCTGACGTTGCGAAGAACAGGGCCGTGGACAGCGAGACGGCGAGCACAATGAGCGAGGTGCGAAGACGTTTCTCTGCTATGCTGCGAAGCAGATACAGGACAATGATGTTCATAAGCCGTGCACAGTTGGGAATATACTCAAAAAGGTGGAAGCATGTGCAGAGTGATGATAACCGCGCCGGAATCTGTTAAACTCACAGCGACATGAAACACGACGGACTAACCCTGGTTACAGGATCGGCTGGTTTTATCGGATTTCACCTTGTGCGTCGCCTCCTCGGTGACGGACACGCGGTCATAGGTATCGACAACATCAATGACTACTATGACCGCAGCCTCAAGCTCGCGCGGCTGAAGGAATGCGGTATAGACGTTCCAGCTGGCAACGAGCCGGGGCAGGGCTCTGACCTCTCGGTATTCAACGCGGGAAGGGCGTCTTCGGGCGGAAACTACACCTTCATTCACGGCGACATCGGAGACCGATCCTGCGTTGAGACGCTGTTCTCGCGATTCCAGATCCGGCGCATTGTGAACCTCGCGGCGCAGGCCGGAGTCAGGTACAGCACGGTTAATCCCCACGCTTATCTCGACAGTAATCTCAGCGGTTTCCTGAATATTGTCGAGGCCGCCAGACTCGCTCAGGTGGAACATCTGGTCTTTGCGTCGACCTCGAGCGTCTATGGACTGAACGAGCAGCTGCCGTTCAGTCCGCACGATGGCGCCGCACATCCCGTGAGTCTCTACGCGGCCAGCAAGAAAGCCAACGAAGCGATTGCGCACAGCTACGCGCATCTGTTCAAGGTACCCGTGACAGGGCTTCGGTTCTTCACGGTCTACGGCCCCTGGGGCAGACCCGATATGGCCCTGTTTCTGTTTACCGAGCGTATTCTGCAGGGCAAGGCAATCGACGTGTACAACGACGGTCATATGAAGCGGGATTTCACCTATGTTGATGACATTGTAGAGGGCATTGTCCGTGTTCTCGCATCGCCGGCGCAACCGTCTGCGAAATGGGATGCGCAGAGGCCGGACCCCGCGATTTCAAGTGCTCCGTATCGCATCTACAATATCGGGCGTGGCAGATCGGTGGCACTCATGGACTATATTGCGGCAATAGAATCCGAGACAGGACGAACCGCTCGTCTCAAGTTCCTTCCCATGCAGCCCGGCGATGTGAAGGCAACGTGGGCGGATGTTGGTGACCTGGAAAAGGACTTCGGATACAAGCCATCAATCGACGTGTCAGACGGTATTGCCCGCTTTATCTCCTGGTACCGCGACTACTACGGTGTTCACTGATCCGCTGAGACCGTAATCAGCACGACGTCTTCATAGTCGCCGGCGGCGGCAACATCGAAGGGAAGTATCTCAGCTTCTATTGCCCACCTGAATCCGGAGAGCGACACGCCGATGACCGAAGCACCACCGCTCAGGTCGACGCTCTGTCCATTGAGCCGCAGACGATACGGTACCGTCGTCGGAACATCCGGATCATCATTACCGGAGACAACACGCATGACCCCGGAGTTCTCGCTACTGACCGAGATCGTGAACAGCGCATTCGCATCCACGAGCAGATCATACCGCTGCTGCGACCCCGCCGTCAGCTCGCCGAAGTCCATCGTTCGTTCAGTCACACGGACCGGTCCGGGACGTCCGGGCGGGAAGCTTGCACCGTCATCAACCAGAGCGACCTGCACGAAAGGATCGACGTTGCCTCGAACCGACAGCGTGGCAGTCGCCTGTGGATTACTCGGGTTATAACTCGACGGGTCATTCACACGACCGTAGTACAGTCGCATCACCAGGTCATCCGCGTACTCGGGTTCAGAGTCTTCGAGCTGCCCGGCATCGACTTCAAGTCGTATGTCCACGGAGACGTAGGATCGCCACGGCCCCGATGTTGCTCCCGGTATTGTTCCCGACAGCACCTCTGACGCTGACGGCTGTCCTGAGCTGAAGTCCCGGACAGTCATGCCCGTTGACGGAACGAGCAGCCGGTACGAGACTGCATCACCGGGATCACCTGGATTAATCGCAGCACGGTCGTTCACGGATCCTGACTGACCTCCATCTATTACGATAAAAAAGTCCCGCGTTTCCCCACCCGACTGCTCGATATCCAGTCTGCCTGTAATCGTGAAATCCCGGTTCGGTATGTAGGCAAACGACAGCTCCGCATCTTCAAAACTGCGGATCGATGTTGCGGGTTGCGCAGAAAGAGACGAGGCCAGTACAAGCAAGCCGGCAACGAGTATTGTCTTCATGGTGTAGCCTCCACAGGCAGTGTACCGGAATCGTGCATACCGACGATCCCTTCGGGTACCGTGAGCGTTGCGGTCCACTCCCGGTCAAGCGACTCAAGCCTGTACGTACCCGCCGACAGGCCGCCGAGTTCGAATCGGCCCTCACGGTTCGTGAAGATCAGACCGAGCGCCTCGGCTCGTGTATCGTCAAAAGCCTGTGCTGCTGTCAGACGTACCGGCTCTCCGTCAGGCTGAACCAGCGTACCACGCACGAACACATTCCCGGAAACCTGTGGGCGAACCACCGCGCCTGTACGAAGCCCCGCAGACACACGAACGCCGGGACGGTCCATCTCGTATCCGAGCGGCAGGTCCTCCGGACGAAGCGCGAGACTGACAGTCGAGAATGGTTGTCGGAAAAAGAGGGCCCGGGATCCTCTCAGGCCTGGCCGTACGTCGAGCTGCCGGCCGTCGCCTCGAACCCGGACCTGTTCCAGAGAAGACCCCGGAGGAATCTGAACAATGACGAACGCAGCGTCACCGGGAATCTCGTTCCACGCGACCGCTGAATCGGCAAAGAGTATTCCACTCTGTGCCTCGAGGTAGAATGATCCTTCCGGTTCTTCAGAGATCGTCGTCGTCATACCTGCCGAGAGTCTCCCGCGTCCACCGGCCAGACCGACGCGACCGTCAACGCGCCGAAAGGCTGCCGTCTCGTCTGCGGACAGATCCGACGAGATACCGGCGCTGTAGCGACCGAAGTTCGCGGTCGGTCCTGCCGTCTGGGCAGATATCCGCGCGTCCGGCGTATGCAGGTTCTGTCGATACTGCATCTGCCAGGGCCCTGTTACCCGTACCAGAACCGACCCGCTGAAAGAACCGTCAGCAAGCTCGAGCCGACCGGATACCCGGGTCGATTCCAGGCTCGGAGAGCCGACGCCGAGAGAGAGCGTGTAGGAGGTGTCACCAGGTTCCGGTGCGTGTCGCAGGGTTCCCCGTGCGTTCACGGTAAAACCCGCGACCGTACGCGCATAGCCTGCAGAAAACGAAAGGGGGAGAGCTGTACTGCCTTCGGGTCGGTCGGACCGTGCAAAGCTGTTTCCTGTCCATCCTGCCGACGCACGAAAACCGGGTGTACCCGTCCGGGATGGTTGGGACAGCGAGTATCCGACATCAATAGCAAAACCGGGTCCGGTGATCGCGCTGACCGAGACCGCTGTTCCTGCATCGACCGTGCCAAAGGGGAGCGCCGCGGTGACGGTACCTGAGGTCTGCTGCACACCAGTGGACAGCTGCACTCCGATTCCGCCGGTTACGTACTCGCTGAACCCGTAGCGGTGCACCGACGTCAGTCTCAGATCGGACAGCTCGTGTTCGCTTCCGGATCTTATTCCAAGGGCATGATAGAAGTCGTGCTCTTCAGCTTCAACCAGCCCGGATTCGTGAGGGATCCACAGAGTCAGGGGGTCGGCGCCGCCGTCCGGAAACGCTATCGTCACTTCGTTGACACCGCGTGTAACTGGAGCCCGGCCGACCTCATAGCGTCCCGCCTCGAGGCGTTCACGAAATACCACATCGTTGTTGACGCGCACCTCAACGGTACCGGGCTCCGAAACCGGAAACTCCGCAAAAGGGTTTCCGGCGCCACCACCCTGAAGGCGGCTGCGCTCCAGCGATAAGCCGAGTATCGCTCCGCGCGACTGGTAGCGGTTGCCGGTCGGTGACACGTCACCCAGGGTTACCAGCGTCTGTCCGTCGAGTGCATAGCTGCGAAAAAACGTCGGTTCGCGGGCAAACGCGGTGCCAGGCGGACCGGTGGTCATGCTTACTCCACTTTGAAGCGTTCCCCACACGGTAGAGACGAATGGTTCGATGCTCGTCGACAGAAACCACGACGGCGATACCTCCTGCGGCAGATTTGCCTGCAGAAACATCCGGATCGGAAGCCCACCACTAACGGAAGCTGGCGGTACGTCCGCCTGTGGTATCGTAAAATCCCGCGTCGGCGTCGTTCTGTGCAGATCGATGCGCTCCACCGTCCTTAGTTCCGCCGGCAGCGAAACCGTGGCCCTCATACGGCTTCCGTCGAAGTCTATCGCGACGCGTTCGGCTTCAAGGGCTTCATTCCGTATCCAGCCGTCCTCATCCTGGAGCTGCAGAAGCCGGTCGCCGACATCGGATTCAACCCGGCCTTCGAGAAGCGTCAGAAGATCAATCGCCGAAACCGCGTGCATGGTTCCGGTCGGTGTTACCAGCGCTCGTGCCTCTGTGACTGTGCGCCGCTGCATGACCAGCTCGATCCGCGTGACCTGAGGTTCCGGTCGGCCTCCGAAGGCTTGCTCGAACAGACGGTCAAGATCTTCGTCGCCAGCGGACAGGATCTGCCCCGCACATAAGAGGAGGACCAGGAGAAAAACCGCTGATGCCGGTCGCGTGGACATTGTCTTCATGAGGTGCATAGGTAAACCCGCCGATCAGATGCGGCGCCGCGAAAACTAGTGTCGGACCTCGATGCGATACTCATGCGCGTTCGAGGCTGTCATGTCACGCACCCCCCAGGGTATGCGCACGACGCGCGATCCCCCGGCAGGAAGCACATTGCTCCCGGCGTTCAACTGTTCTCCGCGTACATGCACGGATTCACCTTCTCCGGGAGGGTGAATCGAGACGGTAAGGTCTCTCAGGAGGATGTGTCGTGTGCCAGTATTTCCGAGTCTGAAGACAAGCGTCTCCCCAGCGTCTTCAAACGCGACATCGGAAACCTCGGTCCGGGGGCGGGCCTGTGCCGGTCGCACATACAGGGACGTCACGTATTCCAGATTGACACGGAGCTGTGCACGGGAATCCTGGCTGGAACCGAGATTGACCGGCACCTGTTCTGCCACGATGCGGAAGGCGCGTTCGCGGTCGACGCTGCCGCCGGTCCAGTCGACGGAGATCTCCTGAGATCGACCGGCCGCAAGGACAATCTGCGAAGGGTAGACCAGAAGCTCGTCGGTTGGTTGCATGTCCTCATTGCCCATTTCGTCTATTACGCGGATATGTGCGCTCACCTGCACCGCAACTGCCCGCGGAGTATCGTTCTGAAGCGTGTAGGTAACACGAGCAGGTCTTCGATCCGCGTCGATCTGCGCGACCATGGGTGTAAAGCTGAACGCATGTGCCGATGCTGCTCCGTAGAGGAGCAGCATCAGGCCGACTATCAACGCCCGGGGCGCGTACCCGAACATGCCCCCGGCTGTCGAACGGGGCTTCATGGTAATGCCTCTACTCGTCTGCTGTGATCGTGAAGGTGATGCTGTCGGTGTAGGTACCCTGCGCCGGAACCTCATCGATCGTGGTATCGTCGTCAAAGCCGTCAAGCGAAACAGCGTCCACGTCCACCGCGAGGGAAAACGAACCAATTCCACGAGCGACTCCGGATACGACATCAACCGATCCTGACGACAGATCCACGGTGGCACCATCCCAGCTCAGGCTGTAGCCGACCGTATCGCCAAAGCCGTCTCCTGCTCCATCGAGGGAAAGGACGCCGTTGTTCACAGACGAAGCATTTATGCTGAAGCTCACGTTCGCGAGATAGTTGAGGGTTGTCGTGAAGCTGCTCGCTTCTGTCAGATCGCCAAAGTCGTGGCTTTCGGTGTCAGCGACCAGACTGCCGAACCCGATCCGAACGAGTGAAGGCACCTGACCGGTCAGATTCAGCTGAGCCGTGTCGGTCGCCTGTGCCGACAGGGTATGTACGGAAAACGCGAAAACTGCCAGAACAGTGAAAAGTCCAATAACTAACTTTCTCATATATATGACCTCTCATATTTTTAGATTTCTTTCCGTTACTATACTGCATTCCATGGCAAAAATCAAAAAGCGAAGAATTAATCGCACCTGACACCTGTGATTGATACACGTTCATGACGGTCACGACCGCCGCGCATGTAAACAGTGCTCACGTGTCTTGCGCTCGGAGTAATCGTGTATCGGTAGCGGTGTTCGGGATGTCCCTGTTGCCCTGCGTGGCGATTCTCGTGTAAGAAAACCGGACAAGGCGGACTCGAAATGACCGGTGACCTCAGTGCGAGACAACTGAACAAAGACATTGCCGTACCCCTGTATCATCAGTTAAAGGAACACCTGCGCAGCTACATCAGCCGGTGCTCTGACGGCGATCTCATTCCGACAGAACTCGAGCTCTGCAGACATTTTGAGGTCAGCCGACCGACGGTCCGTCAGGCGGTTACCGAACTTGTCAGTGAAGGTCTTCTGCAACGCAATAAACGACAGGGTACCTTCGTTACGAAAGGCAAGATACATCGCGATTTTCTGCTGACCTTTGAACGTTTCGACTATGAGATGCAGGCTGCGGGTCGGCGCCCCGCCACGCATATTCGCTCCGTCGAGACCGACAGCGCAAACGACAGGGTTGCCGCGGCGCTTGGAATCGGTTCCGGGGCCCTGGTGTATGAGATCAAGCGGGTGCGCTTTCTCGACGATACCCCTCTTGTCGCCGTCACGAACTATCTGCCTGCCGACCTTCTTCCCGATCTCCTGCAGCACAAGGACGAACTGCAGGCGCTCCACCACATGCTGGAACACGTGTACGGGTATCGGCTCCACCGTGCCCGAAGGAAGATTGAAGCTGTCGCAGCGAGTGAGTCCCGCGCGTGGGTTCTTGACGTGCAGGTAGGCGCACCGCTTCAGTACATCGAGACGCAGGTGTATCTCGAAAGCGGTCGATGCATCGAGTTTGCCCGTGCGTGGTACAGGGGAGATATGAGCAGCTTCTCGATCGAACTAGACCGAAACCACCTTGATACCCACTTGAGGTAGGTAACCTCGTCGATTTTCGCCCGATTCAGCAGAAAACGTTTGACAACAGGGAAGAGTCGGAATAATGTCAGGACATTAAAGTTAATGTTCTGTTAAAACGTCATCGTTTTTGTAGTCAGAGCGATTTCGAGCGTAGTATGTACTACACAACAAACTTTGCAGGAGGTATCACATGAGAAAACTCGTGTTGTTGACTGTTGTTTTTCTGGTGTCGGTGACACTCGCTTTCGCGGCAGGTTCGCGGGAAGAGGTGTCGGACGATCCCATGTCGGGTACGATTACCCTGTATACGTCCGAGTCACTGACCGACGCGCAGGCCCTCGTGGATCGTTTCGAGCAGCTGAACCCGGGCGCAACCGTTGAGGTCTTCCGTCTCGGTACGACCGAGCTCGTTGCACGGCTCATGACCGAGATCGAGGCGGGTGAAGTCGGAGCTGATGTTGTCTGGTTTGCTGACATGGCACTTTTTGAGAGCTTTGCCGAGGACGGACTTCTGCTTCCTATTAACCCCTCGGAAGCGGCCAATATTCCCGAAGGTTTTGTCTATTTCGACGGCATGGCCTACGAAGTGCGACTGATTTACCAGATCATCATGTACAACACCAATCTGGTGAACAGGGAAATCACAAGCTGGTTTGATCTGGCCGATCCCGAGTTCCGCGGCATGGTCGGTTCGGCGAGTCCGTTTGTTTCCGGGGCCACCGTCACCCAGATCGCAAGTGTCGTACAGGACCCGAACCTCGGCTGGACGCTGTATGAGCAGCTCGCAGCGAACGATGCGGTCATT
The DNA here is from genome assembly GCA_007128315.1 of Spirochaetaceae bacterium. Lineage (GTDB taxonomy): Bacteria > Spirochaetota > Spirochaetia > DSM-27196 > SKKC01 > SKKC01. The sequence continues at coordinate 38,093 of SKXQ01000010.1, forward strand.
TCCGGCGGTAACGGCGGTATCGCTCAGGGCATTGCGCTGGGTGAATACGCAATCGGCCTGACGATAGACTTCATGGCCCGGACCCAGCAGGAGCAGGGTTCACCGGTGAATTACATCTTCCAGGAAGAAGGTGCTGTGTACGTTCCAACGCCAGCCGGTGTCATGGCTTCGACGTCGAATCCTGAGCTTTCCACAGCGTTCGTCAACTTCCTTATGAGCGAGCCTGGACAGGAAGTGCTCATGGATAATGGCTATATGCCGGTCAACGTCAATATGCCGCTCCCCGAAGGTGTACCCTCACCAGCGGACATACCGGTACTCTCGACCGACTGGGACTTTCTCGCCGAAAACCGGGAAATGCTCCTTGATCGCTTCGCCGAAATTTTCGGTATAGACTGATACATCAGGTCGGGTTCGTGCGTTACGCATGAACCCGACCGCTCCACGAAAGGGTTGTCATGTGAAGCACGTAAGGTTCAGCGCGTGGATTTCCTCAGTCGCAGTCTATTTTGCACTTGGAGTGCTGTTTCTCTATCCTATGTCCCGTCTCGTGATTTCGGCCTTCACACGGGAAGGTTCGTTGTCCCTGGCAAATTTTACCGCCGTATTTTCGAACCCCTCGAATGTTCGCTCGCTGTGGAACAGTCTGTATACCGGAGTGACCGTTACGGTTATCGCAACCGTCATCGCTCTTGTCCTTTCCTGGATCGTGGTGCGGACGAACGTCTACGGGCGCAAGTTGTTTCAGTTCGTTCTGGTCATTCCCTTTTTCATTCCACCGTTCATAATGGCGTTTGCGTGGACACGACTGCTCGGACGCGCCGGTTTCGTGAACGTCTTCATACAGCAGTTGTTTTCATTGCCACAATCACCGATACGCATCTTCGGTTTCTTCGGCGTTGTGCTCGTGTCGGTGATATATACATACCCGTACGCTTTCATCGTGATCAGCCGGGCCATGGAAAACATGGGTGCTCATCTCGAAGAGGCTGCCCAGATATCCGGTGCGAGCCGGTTTCAGGTTGTCCGCGACATTGTACTCCCGGTCCTGCTGCCGGCAGTCGGTTCGGCAGCCGTCATTGTATTCGTGACCACCGTCTCCATGTTTGGCATCCCCGCGATTATGGGGACCCCCGGGCAGTTCATTGTGGTCACGACGAGAATCTACGGCTACGTCGGTGGGTTCCGTGATCCGTTCGGCATGAATATCGCGACGACCCTCGCGATGGTTCTGCTCGGATTTGCGCTGGTAGGCCTGCTTCTGCAGAATTTCTTCACGCGTAAGGAGAATTTTGCGACGATTACAGGGAAATCAGGTCATCTTGAACTCATGGACCTTCGAAAGTGGCGTATTCCCGTCAGCGTCGCGGTAGCCCTGTTTGCAGGTGTGGTTGTCGTTCTTCCCCTGTTTGCAATTGCAGCCACCTCACTCATTCGCGCGCTTGGCGTTCCCTTGACTCTTGAGAACCTGACGTTCGATCACTTTCGGCGGCTTGCAGACATGTCCATCGTTCAGCGTTCGTTCAACAACAGCTTCTCCCTGGCGGTGTTCGTTCCAACGATCACGGTAATCGGAGCGGTTATCCTGACCTTTCTGAAACGTCAGGGGCGGATGCCGGGAAGAAACGGAACCGACTATATAGTCAGCATGCCGTACGCCGTTCCCGGAATTGTCATTGGGGTGGCCATGATTCTCGCCTGGATCAGACCGGTTTTCGGCATACGGGTCTTCAATACGATCTGGATATTGTATCTCGCGTACATCGTACGGTTTATGATCTTCCCCATGCGGACGGTCGGGGCATCGTGGAAGCAGCTCGACAGCTCGCTCGAGGAGGCGGGGCGTATTTCCGGCGCGAGCGAAGTTCGCACCTTACGGGATGTATCGATTCCCCTGATTTATGGAGGAATAGGCTCGGGGTGGCTGCTGGTGTTCATGCCGGCCCTTACCGAGCTGACCCTCTCCATTCTGCTCGTATCCCCGCGAAACGAGACGATAGGGGTAACAGCGTTTAACATGATGCAGGAAGGGCTCATAACCGTGGCAAGCGCATACGCGGTCATGATTACAATCGTCGTTGTCAGCCTGAATATCGCGTTCCGGGTTCTTTCCAGACGACGAGACCGGCGGGCGGTCAACGCACCATCTATTTGACGGAGAGTCGAAACGAATGGCTAAACTTGTTCTTGAAAATGTGACAAAGCAGTACGGTGCGTTCACCGCGGTGAAGGACTTCTCACTCGTGGTATCCGATGGAGAGTTCGTCTCGCTTCTCGGCCCTTCCGGCTGCGGAAAGACGACGCTGTTGCGAAGTATCGCAGGATTCTTCCCGATCACGCAGGGCCGTATTCTCAGCGGAGAAAAGGTCATTTCAGATCCCGCCCGGAATATCTATCTCGGACCCGATCAGCGCAATCTTGGCATGGTGTTCCAGAGTTACGCCGTGTGGCCGCATATGTCGGTCTTTGACAACATCGCCTATCCTCTGAAGTTGCGGAAACTCTCCCGACAGGACATTAATGCGAAGGTAGGTCGCGTGCTGTCAATGTTGAACCTGGAAACGCAGGCACAGAAGAAACCATCTGAACTCTCCGGAGGTCAGCAACAGCGCACCGCACTCGGCCGGGCGCTTGTAATGGAACCGGATGCACTGCTCCTGGATGAGCCATTGTCGAATCTGGACGCGAAATTGCGTGACCGCATGCGCTTCGAACTCAAGGAAATACAGCGAACGCTGAATCTGACAATTGTGTACGTGACTCATGATCAGGATGAGTCCATGGCCGTATCCGATCGCATCGTGCTCATGAATCAGGGTCAGATTCAGCAGGTTGCATCGCCGCGTGAAATGTTCGATTTCCCGGCGAGGCTGTTCTCGGCCCGATTCGTCGGTCAGTCCAACGTCTTGGACGGCGTTCTTTCGAAGATCGATGCCGTTTCCGGCACTGCATACCTTACTGCGGATAAAGACACCACGGTGCCCCTGCAGCTCTCTCAAAGGCATGAGGGAGATCAGATCGGTAAACACCCCGGTGAAGGGCAGTCAGTACATGCCGTCATTCGATACCACAATGTGAAGATCGCAGACCGCGCGGATACCGATACCATCGAAGGAACGGTGATTGTCGGAACCTATCTCGGCATTTACACGCAGTACGAAGTCGAGACGGTTCTTGGCCGTATCATCGTACAGACGGATGCAGATAAAAGACTTCAGGAAAGGCAGCAGGTGTTTCTGAAACTACGAAACGTGCATGTATTTCCAGCCGAGTGACCGGGTTTAACACCATGCACTCACGTGAGTTACGATTTCTGCATCTGACGGATACGCATATACGGTCGGATACTCAGGTCATACGGAACGTCAACTCGACCGAAGCCGTCAACGCGATCGGGCGATTGTACCGGCAGGCATACGACTGTGTTATTCACACCGGAGACCTTGTCAGCAGACCGGCTGATGAAGCATCGTACCGACACTACAATGCGCTTGTCGGCAGCCTCCCATGGCCCGTGTACCACATTCCCGGGAACCACGATGATCCCCTTCTTATGCGGGACTGTGTCGCAGGCGCCGCAGGAGTCTACCCCTGGGTTGCGATCGTGCACGGAGTACGGTTTATCGGTGTTGACAGCAGCACCGGAGCTATAGACCCCCAACAGCTCACAAGGCTCGAAGAACTGCTGTGCGACCCGCAGCCCGCTGTGCTGTGCCTTCATCATCACATTCTTCCAATCGATGAGTCATGGCTGAATCCGTACTGCCTTGAGAATCGCTTCGATTTCATGCGCGTTCTTGACGGAGCGCACACACCGGTTCTCGCAATCCTGCACGGTCATACGCACTATCACGATGAACGCAACTACAACGCGATACCCGTTTTCTCGGCTGGTGCCTGTGCTGCCGGGTTTGATCCCTTTGGAGCATTTCAGGACCTCAGCAGCGATCCTCCATCGGTGACCGAGTGCCGTATCCACGCCGATGGAAGCGTCAGCCGGAGACGGATATTTCTCAACAATACACATTCCCTGGAGGGCTCCCTATGACCGATCACACCGAACTACTGAAGATCATGAAGACCTACGCCTACGACGCAGGCAGTATCGCGATACAGGCGCAGGCTGAAGCCAAGGCTTCGCTCAAGGACGATGACAGTTACGTGACGGGGGTCGATCTGCAGCTCTCGGAGCTCGCTTTCGAGCGGCTCTCTCGCGTCCTGCCAGAAGAATCCATCGTATCCGAAGAGCGGCTCTCTCATCTCGACCGTTTCTCCGGACCTCTCTCGCAACCGGATCAGGGAGACCCGGAGGTTTTCGCGGTTCTTGATCCTATTGACGGTACGCGGAATTATTTCCATCAGGTCCCTCTGTACGCGGTCTCCCTCGGTGTGTTTCGAAACCGGAAACCCTGGCTTGGCGTCGTTGCATTTCCGGCGCTTGGGGAACTGTTCGTGTGCGATGGTGAACGGGTCCTGTTGACCAGGGATGCCTGGAGTGCCGATCCGGTGACCGAAGAACTTCACGGACAGCGGAACCCGTCGCCTCTCGATCAGAACCAGATTGTGCTGTTTACCAACAGTTATACGCGTCGCTACGGCTGGAGTTACGATGTCTGTACCTGGCTTGTGACCGCGTGTGCCGCAGCAAACGCGTGCTGGCCGCTGATCGGCCGCGGAGCAGGGACGGTGCTGACCGATCATGTCTGGGATTTCGCCGGAGCGTGGCCGATGCTCGTCAAACTCGGATTCGATCTTCGCGGAAGCGTATCCGGGGACTGTATGAATACCTACGACGCAGCCTGGTTCGAACCGGGATCGCGCATGTTACGCGAGCCGGTCATTGCATCGCGAGGCGAGCATTACGAGGCACTCAGAAAGGGCATACTCTCACTATAGGTGTCGATCTCGCGTCTTTCGTCAGTTTTCCGCAATCAACCCGTCCGTGTGCTTCGTATATATAGGCATGAAACAGAAGCATGTCTGTATTGTGATCCTCCTCCTTCTCATGTCCGCCTGCGACTGGTTCTTTCCTCAGGCCGACGACGCCGGCCTGACTGGTGTCCGCGGTGTGGTGCGGCACCTGAGCAACGCACCGGCGGCGGGAATACGCGTATTTCTGCTCCCGGTGGATGACGACTGGAGCGGGGTCGGAGCGCATGTCGCTGAACTGCCGGAGCACCTGCGGCGGCCGGTGACGACGGGGCAGGACGGGGTGTACCGCCTCGAGGCGCCTGAACGCGGCCTGTATCGGGTTGTCGCCGAGTATGACGGACACTATGTGTTTCCCGCGTCCGGCAGCACGCTCGTACACGGCAGCAGCGAACCGCTTGTCCAGGATTTCCGCGTACTTCCGTTTCCCGATGAGGTGACACCGATTTCCGCCGTGCAGGGAACCGGGCATCAGTCACCTCTGCAGGGTGAAACCGTCGATCTGGTGGTTGGAATCGTGACTATGATCAGGCGTAACCTTGGCATACCGTGGCAGAGCCCGCGACTTCAGGCGGTCTACCTGCAGGATCCCAATCCCGACGGAAGTTTCAGAAGCAGCGACGCGCTCAAGGTTCTTATGCCGGAGTGGGATCTTGTCGAACCCGGCCAGGTCGTCGCGGTATCAAACGCCCGTGTCGTCGAAGACGTACGTGACCCTCCCTTTTATGATTCGGTCTGGACCGCCTCAAGTCTCAGCAGAACGCAGCTTCACGTTGACGCGACCCATCAGATGCACGTGTGGTACCGTCCGACCGCCGGTCGACCGCCGGTAGTTCCACCACCCGTGCGCATCGGTGCTACAGGGGTGCTGCCTCCGGGCACACAGTCCTACGTCGGAATCGTCGGACGCAGTCTCTGGCACGAGGATGTGCGCATACAACCGGCACACCGGGCGCTTGATTTCTACGAGGGGCTCGAGCACATGCGCGTAGAAGTCGTCGACCCTCTCGTAACCGGGGCGAGTGATCAGTTCGGACGCGTCTTTGTCACGCCCGATTACGCTGCATACGCGGTGGACCGGCGTTCGGGGGGAGGACTGCGCAACGCCTCGTATCATCGTTTCGACACAGCGCTCGAAATACGTCCCGTGCACAGCTCTTCGATGCCGGGCCTTGCAGTGGGTACCCGCTTTGACGGTGCGGTGACGGGTATTCTCGACTATCATCGTGGTCGCTACTCGATGCTGTCGGACTCTGTGCACACCGTGTCGTACAGTCCGCCGACCATCGAACCGCGTGCCGTGCCGCCTCCCGGACCCTGCGACTTTGATATTGCCGCGCTGAACGTATACAACCTCTCGAACTCCGGTACGAGTGAAGTCCGCTTCAGCGCGCTCGCTGAGAGCATCGTCGAGGGACTTGCTTCACCGGCCATCCTGCTGCTCGTGGAAGTTCTCGACGATCGCGGGACGACCAGCGGCAGTAATCCCGATGCGACAGTCACGCTTCAGCGCCTGCGGGATGCAGTTGTGGCCGCAGGCGGACCGGAGTACAACTGGCAGCAGATCGACCCGGAGGTCCTGTCCGACGGAGGAGTTCCGGAAGGCAACCCGCGGGTGATTGCCTTCTACGACCCCGGGCGCACGGCGCCGGTCTACGCGGGCGTGGCGGGCTCCGCCGATCATACGACGGTAGCGACAGCCGGGCTGTTTACGTCAACCGACGGCGTTCCGGTGCTTGTCCGTGATCTGCCTTCGCGCATAACTGCCGGGCACGGGGCGGTATTCGCGAACAGCCGCAAACCTCTGTTGACTGCCTTCACAATGGGCGAACGCATCCTCTACCTCATTGGAGTGCACTTTACGTCAAGGATCGGCGACACACCGGTCTTTGGACGCGTGCAGCCACCCGATCGCAGTGCGAGCGAAGAAGGACGTCGGCATCCGCAGGCGCAGGCAGTTGCAGACTTCGTCGGCGAGCTGCTCGTGCTTGACCCCGAGGCGCATATAATCGTGGCGGGGGATCTGAACGACTTCGAGTACTCGCAGACTGCCGCAATTCTTGAAAACGCCGGGCTCATCAACCTCATGGCGTCCATAGCGGCCGGGGACCGATATACCTATGTGTTTCATGGCTACGGGCAGGTCCTGGATCAGATGCTGGTAACCGATGCGCTGCTGAGTAACTCTGTCCATGAGTTTCGAGTGGTGCATCGTCACACTGCCTGGCCTTATACGGACTCGAGAAGAGCGAGTGATCATGAACCCGTGCATCTGCGACTCGTCGGCGCGCTCCAGTAACGCGACATGGCTCGTCGCAGGCGACAGGAGGTAATTGGCGGTATTCCAAAAAGGTGCTACCCTGAATCAACTGTCATGGATCACGATGCATCGCTCATAGACTCGGAAGTTCTCGCGGCATGGTGTGAAGCCGGGGTCAGTTGCTGGGATCTTGATTCAGGCATCGGCTTCGGGGGTCGGCTCTGGACCAGTCTTGGTCTTGACGGAGAGCGGTTTTCGATCGCGGACTGGTTCCGGCGCATTCATCCTGATGACCAGCTGAAAGTCCGGGCGGAGTACGACCGTATCGTGCGTGAGGAAGAAGGGCGGGGCTTCGCACAGTACCGGTTCTTTGGCTACGACGGTGAGGAACACTGGATCGAGAGTGACTGGACCCTGATACCGGCAAGCGACGAGCACTCGGGGCGGCGCATCGCAGCGCTCGACCGCGACATAACCGTAGACAGAGCCCGGGAGCAGGAGCTTCTGCTTGCAAAGGATAGTGCCGAGCGCAGCGCATACGAGGCCGATATTCTGCGTCGGGCGGGCGCGGTCGTGTCGAGTACGCTCGACGTGGATCACATCCTGACCCTCATACTCGACCAGATGCAGACGGTCGTACCCTACGACACCGCGAGCGTACAGCTGCTGCACGACGGCTACCTCGAAATAGTCGGCGGTGCCGGCTGGGACAATATCGACGAAGTCAAGGGACTGCGTTTTCCCTATCCCGGCAATATGCCGAATGTAGATGTGATTCAACGCTCGATGCCCCTGCGTTTTAATAATGTGGTTCAGGACTATCCACATTTTGCGGAAGTTGCACACGCGCAGCACATAAGCGCGTGGATCGGGGTGCCTCTTATGGTGCGTGGTAAAAGTATAGGCGTGTTGACCTTTGACAGCGCGCAGGAGGGTGCGTTTACCTCCGATCATCTGCGACTCGCCGCCGCCTTCGCAGAGCACGTATCGGTCGCTCTCGCGAACGCGCAGCTGTTCGAAGAGACCGAACACCTCGCGATGACAGACTCGTTGACAGGCCTCCTCTCACGGCGGGCGTTTTTCATGAACGCACGGGCTTTCTTTGAGCACGCACGCCGCTACGGACACGAAATGGCGATTCTGATGATGGATCTTGACCACTTCAAGCGCCTGAACGACGAGTACGGCCACAGCGCGGGAGACGAAGCCCTCGTGGCGGTTGCCGAAACCATCCGCGAAACGCTTCGAGACTCCGATATTGTCGGACGGTACGGAGGGGAAGAGTTCATCGCGCTGTTGCCGGAGACGCAGTTGCCCGAAGCGAGTGTGATCGCAGAGCGGGTGAGGAAAGCAGTTTCGGAGGTCGAGCTGTCGTTCACCGTCGATTCGCCGACAATAAGCATAGGCGTTTCGGTGTTTGACGCGAAGACTGACGCGTCGCTGAAGGAAATCATCGACCACTCTGACCGTGCCTGTTATCTCGCAAAATCGACCGGAAGAAACCGCGTAGCGCCTGTCGAGGTGTAGTCTCAGCCTATGGAAAAGTATTATCCTTTGGACAGGAGTCGATCGTGTCACCAGCCAGAACACTGCCCTTAGACGTATCCAAACTTCGCACCGAGTTCCCTGTACTCTCACGGGCCATGCGCGGCAAGCGTCTTGCGTACCTCGACAGCGGGGCGACCTCCCTGAAACCACGTTCCGTGCTCGAAGCAGAGCGTGCGTACTATGAGCAGCTTTCCTCGAACATACACCGCGGAGTGTACGAGTTCAGCGAGCGCGCGACGATACTCTACGACGAAGCCCGCACGAAGGCGGCGGGCCTCATTAATGCAGCTGCGGCCCGGGAGGTAATCTTTACCCGGGGGACGACTGAGAGCATCAATCTGGTCGGATACTCCTGGGGGCGGAAGTTCCTTAAGCCGGGTGACGAGATCCTGACGTCCGAGTTTGAGCATCACTCGAACATCGTCGTCTGGCAGGAAGTCGCGAAGGCGACTGGTGCGGTGCTCCGTTTCTTTCCGCTCCTGCCTCACGCCGAGGGGCTTGATCCTGAACAGCTTGAGACCGCTTTCAGCGAACGCACGCGTATTGTCGCGATCACCGGAATGAGTAACGTGACCGGGTACAAGCCACCGCTGAGACGCATTGCAGAGCTGGCACACGAGCGGGGAGCGGTCGTTCTGGTCGATGGAGCGCAGATGGCCTGTCATGAGCCGGTTGATGTGCAGGCGCTCGATATCGACTTTCTGGCGTTCAGCGCGCACAAGATGTGTGGTCCGACCGGTATCGGTGTGCTGTACGGACGGGAGTCCTTGCTTGAGGCTATGGATCCTTTTCTGTACGGTGGCGACATGATCGAGCGCGTCTGGAAGGACCGGAGTACCTACGCGCAGCTGCCTGAGAAGTTCGAAGCGGGTACCCCACATATCGCGGGAGCGATCGGCTTTGGCGCGGCGTGTGATTTTGTGCAGGGCGTGGGGCTCGAAGCGATTGCGGCCCACGAGCGCGAACTCCTTGATTACTGTCTTGCACGGACCAGGGCGCGGGACGATATAACGGTATACGGCGGCATTAACACCGACGACAGAGGTGGCATTTTCAGTTTCAATTTTGCCGATGTGCACGCGCACGATGTCGGCATGATACTCGACAGCCACGGCGTTGCTGTCAGGGCGGGATTCCACTGCGCGCAGCCGCTGATGCGCGTTTTTGGTGTGGCCGGGACAACCCGTGCGAGTTTCTACATGTACACAGACCGGTCCGACATTGATGCACTCTTTGACGGTCTGGACGCGGTAAGGAAGATTTTTCTATGAACCTGGGTGATGATCTGTACAAAGAGATAATTCTCGACAACTACAAAGCCAAAAAGTACCGGCGACGCATGGACGACGCCGATATAAGCCGCGAAGGCGCGAATCCGAGCTGTGGAGACGACATTGAGCTGTTTGTGCGCCTCAACGGCGACCGCATTGAAGAAGTGACCTACGACGGGGCTGGCTGCAGTATCTGCCTCGCGAGTGCGAACATGCTCTGCACGGCCTTGACCGGACGCACCCTCGGCGAGGCGCGGGCACTGTTTGACCAGGTCAGATCGATGTTGACCGACGCGGATGTGCCGGACTTCCCCGAGTACGCTGCGGATCTCGAGGCAATGCAGGGGGTAAAAGCCTTTCCGGTCCGGGTCAAGTGTGCCATGCTCGCGTGGTCAACGCTGAAACAGGTGGTCGACGAGCACAGCCTGAGCGCAGGATAATGCCGTGCAGCTGTACCGCTATCTGAGTATGGTTGCTACGACGGGGCTGTAAACCGCTCTCGCTTCGACCGACGGCAACGCGCGTGCACGCGCCGAGGCAATGACTTCGGGTCTGTACTCGAAGTGAACAGGATCAAAACTGGCCCACTTGCCACCCCACACAAACCCATTGGACTCAAACGCATCGATTACCGCCTGGGGAATCTGGAAGCGGTTCTCCATGGGTATCTCCCACCAGTTGGTAACTCCCGAATCCCGGGCCCAGCGCCAGTAGCCGAAGCCGTCGTAGCGTCGCGGGAGCAGATCGATCGCTGTTCCATACGCGTGAAAGCTCCGGACGTTCGTGCCGGGTACCTCGCGCCAGAAGAAC